>NZ_QFRW01000059.1 GCF_003265355.1 Glycomyces dulcitolivorans
CGCGGGGCGATCGACGCCGCCGCGCTCGTCGACGGCGTCTACGACGGCCGCGCCGACCTCGCCGAGGGCCTGCTCGGGCCCGCGATCCCGTGGGCCGCCGCCCGCGAAGGCCGGACCGATCCCGCCGCCGCGGCCGACCCCGCCGGCATCGCGATCACCTTGGGCACCTTCACCGACCGCGCCGAACTGCCCGAGGTCGCGCAGGTCCTCCAGCAGCAGCTCCAGGACGCCGGGTTCACTGTGGAGCTCGACGTCCGCGAGTACGCCAACATCGAGGCCGACGCCCTCGACGGGGCGTTCGACGCGTTCCTGCTCTCGCGGGCCACGGTCCTCGACTCCGGCGACCCGGTCGCCTACCTGTACTCCGACTTCGCCTCCGACGGCTCGTTCAACCTCTCGCAGTTCGCCGACGCAGGCGTGGACGCGGCCCTCGACACGGCCGCCGCCGCGGTCCCCGGTGAGGCGCGACGTGCGGCGGTCCTCGACGCGGAGACGTTGATCCTGAATGCGGACGCCGCGATCCCGCTCCTGCACGAACGGGTCATCCAAGGCGACGCCGCGACCGTGACCGGGTCTATTAAGGACCCGCGTGAGCGGGAGCTCGTCGGACCCGAGACGCGGCTGGCCTAGGCGTGCGCACGATCCTGGCGAGACTGGCCGCGCTCGCCGTGCTCCTGGCGGTCGTGGGAATGCTGCCGTGGCTCTCCCGCAACGACCCGGCGCTGACGGTCCTGCGCGCCAAGTCCGCCGAGCAGGAGGCGACCCCCGAGGCGCTCGCGGCGATCCGCGCCGACCTGGGTCTGGATGCCGGGCCGCTGGCACTGCTCGGACAGTGGGCGACCGGGCTCCTCAAGGGGGACTTGGGAACGTCATGGGTCTCGGGCTACCCGGTCGCGCCCGCGGTGGCCTCCGGGCTCGCGACCTCGTTGACGCTCATGGCAGGAGCGCTGGCGGTGGCCCTGGTCCTGGCGGCCTTGTTGTGTGCGCCGACGCTGGTGCGCGGCGCCCGCGGGACGCTGCCCGAAGGGCGGCCCGGCGGCGCGGTCGGGGCGATCCTGGTGGCGTGCCCCGAATTCCTTCTCGCCACGGTCGGACTCATCGTCTGCGGGGTGTGGCTCGGCTGGCTGCCGACCTCCGGCTGGGCCGGGCCTGAGCACCTGGTGCTGCCCGCGATCGCGCTCGGCGTCCCGGCCGGCGCGATGATCGGGCGGCTCGTCGGGGACGCCCTGCCGGGGGCGTTCGACGAGCGGTGGGTCGGGCTGTGGCGCTCCTCGGGGGTCACCGAGGGACGGATCGCGGCGGCCGCGCTGCGGCGGGCGCTGCCGTCGGTGGTGCCGCAGTTGGGCCTGGTCGTGGTGGCCCTGACCGGCGGGGCGGTCGCGGTGGAGACGATCTTCGCGATCCCGGGCATCGGCCGGACTGCGTTGGGGGCGGCCAAGTCTCAGGACCTGCCGCTGCTCCAGGGCTGCGTGCTCGCGCTCATCTGCCTCGGCCTGGTCGCGGGCGCGGTCGCGCATTTCGCACGGCGCGCGATGCTCGGGACGGGCCTGCGCGACGCGGCCCTGAGTCCGCCACCAGCAGCCCGCGGGGCCTCGGGCGCGGCGCAGTTCGTACTGCCGGCGGTGTTCGCGGCGGTGCTGCTGGTCCTCGTCGGTTGGGGGCTGCTGCGCGATCCGCTCACCGTGGACGTGTCGCTAAAACTGCTGGCTCCCTCCTGGGCGCACCCGCTGGGCACCGACGCACTCGGACGGGACGTCCTGGCGCGGCTCGGCCACGGCGCGGCGCGCACGGTCGGGTCCGCGGTCGCGGTGTGCGCCTTCGGGTTCCTGCTGTCGCTGGGTCTCGGGTTCGCACCGCGGGTCGCCTCGGGAATCGCCGACGTCGCCAATGCCGTGCCGCCGGTCATCGCCGGTGTCCTGGTCGCGGCCGCACTCGGACCGGGTACGGCCGGGGCGGCGATCGCGGTCGCGGCGGTGTCCTGGCCGAACCTGACCGCGCACGCGGCGGCACTGACGCAGGAGGCGCGGGCGGCCTCGTACCTGACGGCGCAGCGGGCCATGGGCGCGAGCGCCGACTGGATCACGTTGCGGCACTTGCTGCCCGCGGTCGCAGGGCCGCTGGCGCGTCATGCAGTGCTGCGACTCCCGGGGACGGCCCTGGCGATCGCCGCGCTGGGGTTCCTGGGTCTCGGCACGCAGCCGCCGACTCCTGAATGGGGTCTGCTGCTGGAGGAGTCGCGGGCCTATGTGGAGGTCGCTCCGGTTGCGGCGCTGGCGCCGGCAGTTGCGATCGCTCTGCTTGCGGCCCTGACGGTCTCAAGCGCGAATATCACCGGAATCGCGCGGCGAAAGGCGGTACGGGCGTGAGCACCGACCACGAGCGTGGCGGCCGCACGGCCGATCCCGAGCTCAACGACACCTCCTCCGGGCGGCGACCCGTCGCCAGCGGCGATCCGAGGATTCAGGCCGCAGAATGTTGCGGCGGATCGACTGTGGCCCAAGCAGACCTGTCCTCGACCCGATTGCCCACTCCCGTGCTCGAAGTCGCCGATCTGGACGTGTCGCTGCCCGGGGTCGAGGCCGTGCGCGGGATTTCCTTCGCAATCGCGCCGGGCGAGACGGTGGCGCTGGTCGGAGCTTCCGGTGCGGGGAAGTCGTTGACCGCCAAGGCGATCCTCGGGCTACTCCCCCGCTCCGCCCGCACTTCCGGTCGCACGGTTGTGGAAGGAACGGACCTGATCAGCGCCGACCGGCAGGCGCTCGCGCGCCTGCGCGGGCGCACGCTCGGGTACATCCCGCAGGACGCGCTCACGGTCCTCAGCCCGGTCCATCGCGTCGGCGACCAGATCGCCGCCGCGATTCGCTCGGTCCAGGGCGTCGGGCGCGCCGCCGCATGGGCGGCCGCGACCGAGGCGCTCGCCTCGGTTGGCATCGCAGATGCGACCGCGCGGGCCCGAGACTTCCCGCACCAGTTCTCCGGGGGCATGCGCCAGCGCGCCGTGATCGCCCTCGCGATGGCCAACGGACCCAAGCTGATCGTCGCCGACGAGCCCACGACCGCCCTCGACACCGCCACACGGACGCAGATTCTCGACCTGCTCAAGCGGCGGTGCGCGGAGTCGGGTACGGCGCTGCTGCTCATCACCCATGACACGGCGGTGGTCGAGGCGTACGCCGACCGGGTCCTCACGATAGGCCGCGGTCGGCTCCTCGCCGACGCGGCGCCGGTCCGGCCCGTGGTGAAGCCCCGTGAGCCGCTGCGCGAGCGGGTGCCGCTGCTGTCGGTCGAGGAGTTGACAGTGGAATATCACATGTCACACGTGACGCGCCACGGCCGATCCGCAAAGAGCGATTTCGACGGTGCGCCCGAGGACAGGGGTAGCAGCGGCAGCGCGAGAGGCGAAGGCAGCGGCAGCGCGAGAGGCGAAGGCAGCGGCAGCGGCAGCGGCAGCGGCAGCGGCAGCGGCAGCGGCAGCGGCAGCGGCAGCGGCAGCGGCAGCGGCAGCGGCAGCGGCAGCGGCAGGTTGATTATGAGGGCCGGTCGGCGAAGGTGGCATCGGGCGGTGGACCGGGTGTCGTTCGAGGTGGCGGCTGGGGAGACGTTGGCGTTGATCGGGCCGTCGGGGTCGGGGAAGTCGTCGACGGCTGCGGCGGTGCTGCGGTTGGTCGAGGCGCGGGGTGGTGCGGTCCGGTTCGAGGGGCGGGACCTGGTCGGGATGGGGCGGCGGGAGCTGCGGGCGTTGCGGGCGTTGCGGCCGCGTATGCAGCCGGTGCTTCAGGATCCGTACGGGTCGCTCAGTCCAAGGTTGACGGCCGGAGACGCAGTGGCCGAGCCGCTGCGGGTTCAGGGCCGGTGGGATCCGATGGCGGGGCCGGCGCGGGTGCGGGAGCTGTTCGCGACGACCGGGCTCGATCCCGAACTGGC
This sequence comes from Glycomyces dulcitolivorans, assembly GCF_003265355.1. GTDB lineage: Bacteria > Actinomycetota > Actinomycetes > Mycobacteriales > Micromonosporaceae > Glycomyces > Glycomyces dulcitolivorans. Next base: position 3,925 of record NZ_QFRW01000059.1, read on the forward strand.
CGAACGGCGTCCGCACGAGCTGTCGGGCGGCCAGTGCCAGCGCGTGAATCTGGCGCGGGCGCTTGCGAGCGATCCGAAGCTACTGGTTCTCGACGAGCCGACCTCGGCGTTGGACGCTCCGCTCCGGCAGGGGATCTTCGATCTGCTGGTGGGGTTGCAGGAGCGGCTGGGCCTGGGTTACCTGTTCATCTGCCACGACTTGGAGGCGGTGCGCGGGTTTGCGCATCGCGTGGCGGTCATGGAGTCGGGCCGGATCATCCGTTGCGGGCCGACCGAGGAGGTCTGCGCCGACCTCGCCATCCGGTGAGGAGTGCGGCTCCCGGCTCCCGGCTCCCGGCTCCCGGCTCCCGGCTCCCGGCTCCCGGCTCCCGGCTCCCGGCTCCCGGCTCCCGGCTCCCGGCTCCCGGCTCCCGGCTCCCGGCTCCGAAATATGAAACCGCCGAAGTTAGGGCGTCGCCCTTCAAAACGGACATCGTTGGGCCCCCGGCACAAGGGTGACACCGGGGGCCGACAATCCGCGTCCGCGCTAGGCCCGGCGGTACTGGGCCGGGACCGGGACCTCGTCGCCGAGCTCGCGGGCGGCCTGGAGGGGCCAGTACGGGTTGCGGAGGAGTTCGCGGCCGAGGAAGATCGCGTCGGCTTCGCCGGCGGCGAGGATCTTCTCGGCCTGGCGCGGCTCGGTGATGAGGCCGACCGCGCCGGTCGGGAGGCCGGTCTCGCGGCGCACCCGCGCGGCGAACGGCACCTGGTAGCCGGGCGCGGTGGGGATGTCGGCGCGCTGGACGCTGCCGCCGCTGGAGACGTCGAGCAGGTCGATGCCGTGCTCGCGCAGCAGCGCGGCGAGCCGCACGGTCTCGTCGGCGGTCCAGCCCTCGGGTTCGATCCAGTCGGTCGCCGAGACGCGGAAGAACACCGGCACCCGGTCCCCCACCTCGGCGCGGACGGCGTCGGTGATCTCGATCGCGAGGCGGGTGCGGTTCTCGAAGGAGCCGCCGTACCGGTCCTCGCGCCGGTTCGACACCGGGGAGAGGAACTCGTGCACGAGGTACCCGTGGGCGCCGTGGATCTCGATGACCTCGTAGCCGGCGTCGAGGGACCGGCGCGCCGCCGTGGCGAAGGCGTCGACGACGCCCTGGACCTCGTCAGCGGTCAGGACGTGGGGCACGGGCCGGGATTCGCTGAAGGCGACCGCGCTGGGCGCGACCGGGATCCAGCCGCCTTCGCTCGGGTCGAGGGCGCGGCCGCCGTTGAACTCCAGGTCGGAGGTGGCCTTGCGGCCGGCGTGGGCGAGCTGGATGCCGGGGACGGCGCCGTGGGCGCGCATGAGGGCGGTCAGGCGGCGGTGGCCCTCGACCTGGGCGTCGTTCCAGATGCCGAGGTCGCCGATGCTGATGCGGCCTTCGGCGGTGACCGCGGTGGCCTCGGTGAGGATGAGTCCGGCGCCGCCGACGGCGCGGGAGCCGTAGTGCTGGACGTGCCAGTCGTTGGGGGCGCCGGTGCCGGGGCCGGTGGTGTCGGCGCTGTACTGGCACATCGGGGCCATCCAGGCGCGGTTGGGGATCTCGGTGCCTCGGATGGTGAGCGGCGAGAACAGGTTGCTGGTCACGTGCGGGTCCTTCTGGAAGGTGTTCGGTCTTCGGGGGGCCGGGGCCGCCGGGTCGCGGCGGCCCCAAGGGTACGTCTAACCGATGAGTTTCAGCAGCTCGTCGGCCGCGGTGTGGGACGACTGCGGGTTCTGGCCGGTGACGACGGCGCGGTCGACCACGACGTGGGAGGTGAACGGGTCTCCGGCGACGAAGTCGAGTCCGGCCTGTTCGAGGCGGGTCTGGAGGAGCCACGGGGCCTTGTCGGCGAGGGCGCCGAGGCGCTCTTCGCGGTCGGTGAACCCGGTGATGCGGTAGTCGGCGAAGGCGTTCGCGCCGTCGGGTCCGGTGGCGGGCAGGAGCGCGGCCAGGCCATGGCAGACGAGGCCGACGGGCTTGCCGGCCGCGAGCGCGCCGGTGAGGAGGGCGCCGGAGCGGTCGTCGACGGCGAGGTCCTCCATGGGGCCGTGGCCGCCGGGGACGTACAGGGCGTCGTAGTCGGCGAGGTCGGCGGCCGCGAGGTCGATCGGGGCGGCGAACTCGGGGGCGGTGGCGACGGCGTCGCGGTAGCGGGCGGCGTTCTCGGGGCCTCCGGCGAGGACGGGGTCGAAGCTGACGGGGTCGGCGGGCGGGACGACGCCGCCGGGCGTGGCGACGGTGACCGCGTGCCCGGCGTCCTTGAACGCCTGGAGCGGGACGACGGCCTCTTCGGCCCAGAAGCCGGTGGTGTGGGTGGTGCCGTCGTTGAGCGTCCATTCGCTCGCGCCGGTCATGATGAACAGGATCTTCGCCATGGTGTCGTTCCCCCTGGTGCTGCTTGGTTACTTGTCGAAGCTCGCGAAGTAGCTCGCGGCCATGTCGTCGTCGCCGCGGCCCTGTTCGGAGGCGCGGCGGAAGCGTTCGGCGCCGGCTTCGGCGAGGTCGAGGCGGACGCCGTTCGCACGGGCGGCGTCGAGGATGAGCCGGGTGTCCTTGAGGGCGGTGTCGAGGCCGAAGCTGGTCTGTCCGGTGGTGCCGTCGAGGATGAGGGCGCCTTTGGCGTGGGCGTAGCCGGCGTCGAGGGGGCCGCCCTTGATGAGGTCGTAGAAGCCCTGGGGGTCGACGCCGAGGCCTTCGGCGAGGGCGAGGACTTCGCCGATGCCGTGGGTGAGGACGAGGACCCAGCTGTTGGCGACGAGTTTGAGGCGGGTGGCGCTGCCGTCGGCGCCTTCGGTCCCGGTCCAGACGGTCTTGGCGCCCACAGCGTCGAAGACGGCGTCGGCGACGGGGTCGCCGTTCGGTCCGGCGGCGAGGACGGTGAGCTGTCCGGCTTCGGCGGGGGCGCGGGTGCCGAGGACGGGCGCGTCGAAGAACACGAGGCCGTACTCGTCGGCGAGGGCGGCCAGGTCGGCGAGGGCAGCGATGCCGGCGGTGGTGGACTGGATCCAGCGGGTGCCGGGCGCGAGCGCGGGGGCGGCCTGGGCGATGACGTCCTTGGCGGCGGGGCCGTCGTGGAGCATGGTGACGATGGCGTCGGCGCCGTCGACGGCTGCGGCGGGGGTGCCGGCGATGCGGACGCCGACGGCGGCGAGGGGTTCGGCCTTGTCGCGGCTGCGGTTCCAGGCGGTGACGCGGTGCCCGGCACGGGCGAGGTTGCGGGCCATGGCGGCCCCCATGATGCCGGTGCCGAGCATGGCGACGTGCAGCTGGTCGCTCATCTGGTTCTCCTTCGGTCGCGGACGCGGGTTCCCGGTTCGCCGCCAACGATACTTGCAGACGCGGGCTAGTTGCAAGCGACGGCAATTGGCCTGTTACGTATATCGCCGTACGCTAGGATAGGCGAGATCGCCCGAGCCCGAGGGAGGAACACCGTGACCGCGGCCCCCGAGACCATGACCGCCCTCGCGCAGCACTGGTGCGCCCTGTCGGCGCTGCACGAGCGGATCGCCGACCGGATCGGACGCCGGCTCGAAGCCGAGCACGACCTGAGCGTGCGCGAGTTCTCCCTGCTCACCGTCCTCAGTCGCCAGTACGAGGGCGAGGGCGGACACCTCCAGATGCGCGAGGTCGCCGAGGCGATCGTCCTGAGCCAGAGCGCGACCACACGGCTGGTGACGCGGATGGAGGACCGGGGGCTGCTGGCCCGGACCATCTGCAAGGACGACCGGCGCGGGATCTACACGAACGTGACCGAGGAGGGGAACCGGCTCCTCGGCGCCGCCCGGCCCACCCATGACGGGGCGCTCGCGGAGGCGCTCGACGAGGCCCGCGCGAACCCGGACTTCAAGCCGCTGGTCGAGGCCCTGGAGCGCATCGGCGAGTGACGTCCCGCGCGCCCCGCGCGCCCGGGAACGCTTAAAGCGTTGGGGCCCTTGACCGACGCCCAGATGCGGTCGGGCAGGAACTTGAACGCCTCGGCGATGTCGTCGGCGCCGGGCATGCCGATGAGCCAGCGCGTCACGGCCTCGGTCACCGGCCCGATGAGCAGGCACCCCAGCAGGCTGTCGGGGACGTCGACGACGCGTCCGGCGGCGATGTGCGGGGCGACCCACGCGAGGATGCGGCCCAGTTGGGGCGCGGTCTCGGCGAGCATCGCATCGGTCGGGGTGATGAGGTGGGCCTGGTAGGGCATGGCCAGCAGGAAGTGCGCTTTGGAGCGGTTCTCGGTACACCAGGCGAGGTAGGCGGTGACGCAGGCCTGGACGCCGGTCTTGGCGGTGCGGCGCGGTTCGACCGCTTCGACGAGGCGGTCGAGGAGCTCGGCGGACAGGCGCGTGTAGAGGGCGGCGGTGAGGCCGTTGAAGGAGCCGAAGTGGTGGTAGAGGCTGCCGACGCTGACGCCGCTGGCGTTGATGACGCCGGTCATGGTGTAGCCCTCGGGGCCGGTGCGGTCGTAGAGGTCGAGGGCGGCGGTGAGCAGCCGCTCGACGGTCTCCCGTCCCCGCGCCTGCTTGGCCGCCATGTCCGCCCCCCAGTGATCGCGTGCCGCAGGGCCACCACTTTATGGGGTGCCTCTAAAAGGGTCAATGGTCGCCGGTCGGGTTGTGACGGCGGGGTCAGGACTTCCAGAACTTGACGGCGAGGTGGGCGAGTCCGTCTCGCTGGGGCCGGCTCTTGAGGAGTTGCTCGAACTGGTGGTTGAGGTAGAGGCCGGGCGGTTCGGAGTCGACGCGGAAGACGTTGCCGAGCCAGCGCACGGGCTGCCCGTCGTCGAGTTCCCAGAGCTCCACGATGCGGTCGCCGGGCTTGATCGTCATTCTGATGTGGAGTCCGAGGTACTCGACGTCGCCGGTCCGGAGCCAGCCCACGGCCTCGGGGTCGGGATACCCCTTCGGGAGGGGTGTGTCAGGTCCGCTCATCCGGGCCAGCCATTCCATGCATTGATGACAATCCGGTCTCCATCATCGCAGACCACGGTATGCACGCAACTGCCGCACAGAGTGACACCGGGTCTCCAAAGGCCAGGATAGTAGGCGCATCCGGCGCGCCGGTCGAAGGTGAGCGGGCAAATCGGGCGGCGGCGTGACCGGGGCCCGGTGGGGCGCGCCCGGAATGTCCGGGGGCCGCGGGGGTCGGATACTGGGGGGCATGAAGCTCAGTCGCGGCGTCTCGGTGTTCCTGCTCGCCTTCGGGGTTTGGAGCTGGGCAATCTGGATTACGTTCGTCAAGAACCTGTTTAAGGACGTCAGCGGCCTGGCGTTCGATGGCTCGGGCGACCCAACGGGCTACTTCTGGGTGCATCTGGCGCTGGCGGTGGCCTCGTTCGGGCTCGGGACGGCGGTCGGGGCGATCGGTCTGCGGGGGCTCCTGGCGAGCCGCCGGACGGGCCGTGGGGAATCCTGAAAGGACCGTTCGACTCGTTGGCGACTCGCCGGGTAGTCGGGAATCCGACGCGGATTTTTTTCACCCGTTCGAGCCGGAAAGCGTTTGATTCGTCGGGCGGACCGCCGGGGCGTTGCTCCGGCGGTCCCCTCAGGCGTCTTCGAGTTCGCGCATCGCCTTGGACGCGGCTTCGAGGTGCCGTTCGTCGGCGGTCTCGGCGAGGTGGTCGGTGAAGCGGAGCAGGGCCCAGGCGCGGACGCGCTCGGTGTCGGCGCCGAGGCCCTCGGCGACGGCGCGGAGCAGTTCGGTGCCGCTGTGGGGGCCGTGGAGCTGCTGCTTGAACAGGAAGTAGCCGCCGTCGAAGGCGCGTTCGGCGAGGTAGGGCTTGGGGTCGATGACCAGCCAGGGTTCGCGTTCGGCGGAGACGATGTTGCTCAGGTGGGTGTCGCGGTTGCCGATGCCGAGCTCGGGCGGGTCGGCGAGGGCGTCGCAGAGGGCGAGGGCGTCGCGGAGCCGCTCGTCGCCGACGCGGTAGCGGACCTCGGGGGTCGCGTCGGCGTAATCGGCGCGCCAGGTGTCGAGCATGCCTGCGGCGGTGGGCAGGTCGGGGTAGCCGGCCTCGGGTTCGTAAGGGCGCCAGAGGCGCCGGTAGAGGCCGGTGGCGATCCCGATGCGGCGCCAGGCGGCCGCGGGGGTCTTGTGCCCGAAGAAGCGGGTGGACTTGAGCCGGTTGCCGGGGACGGCGCGCTCCATGAGCATCGCGCCGGTCTCGGGGTCGTAGTCGTGGAGGCGGACGGCGCCGTCGCCGTCGTACTGGCGCAGCGCGGTCGGCTCGGCGCGGTTCTCCTCGTCGCGGTAGATCACCTTGAGGACGGCGGAGGTGCCGTCGTCGAGGAGCACCGGGACGACGTAGGAGTGCGATCCGCCGTCGTAGGGGGTGCCGTCGATCCGGAGGGACCACGCGCGCTTGAGGCTCCATACCGTCTTGGGGAGCTCGTCGAGCCAAGTCCGGCCGGCTTCGCCGTGCCAGTTGAGGACGTCGCGGCGGACAGAGGAAGGAACCACACCAAATCGCATCGGTACAGTATCGAGCACTCCGTTTCGGCGACGCAATCCGCATATGCGTTTGCGGCGGGCAGTCGGACCACTGCGGACGGTGTCAGGGTCGAGTTGTGAAGGCGGCCACGGCTTCCTTGACGGAGGCGTCGCCGCCGCGCAGCTCCAGGACCCTCCTGGACACCGCCGGGGTGCGCAGGAGCTCGGCGATGACGGCGGCGACGTCGGCGCGGGTGACCTCGCCGCGTCCGACGGACGGCTCGCCGAGGAGCACGGTGCCGGCGGGCGGGTCGTTGGTGAGGGCGCCGGGCCTGAGGATGACCCATTCGAGGTCCCTGGCGCGCAGGTCGTCCTCGGCGGCGGTCTTCGCTTCGAGGTAGGCGGCCCAGACCTCGTCGCGCGACGGGTCGGGGGCCGTGCCGGCGCCCATGGTGGAGATCTGGAGGAAGCGGCGGACGCCGGCCTGCTCGGCGGCGTCGGCGAGGAGCACGGAGGCGGCGCGGTCGACGGTCTCCTTGCGGGCGGCGCCGCTGCCGGGGCCGGCGCCCGCGGCGAAGACGACCGCGTCGACGGCGCCTCCGGTCTCGGAGGCGAGGAGTCCGGCGAGGTGCTCGGTGTCGGCCCGTTCGAGGTCGAGGACGATGGGGCGGCCGCCGATCGCGACGATGTCCTCGGACTGCTCGGGCTTTCTGATGAGTCCGGTGACGGAATGTCCTTCGGCGGCCAGGATCTCGGTCAGGAGCAGCGCGATCTGTCCGTGCCCTCCGGCGATGACGACATGCATACGGCCCACCCTAACCCGGTCCGCGGCCCGGCGGGGCGGTCCGTGCCGCAACGGGTTCGGGCCGCTCCGGGGCGCGGATTCGGCCCTGATATTTCGGCCGGGTTTCGCACACGACCCACCGAGAACCGTTGAAAAACTCCGGGTAGCTTGTGCCATTGTGAAGGATTCACACGTCAATGGGCCGCCGGTTCGCCCGGTCTGGCCGCGGCTCCTGCTGGCCGCCGCGCTCGCGTTCCTGACGGTGCCGTTCGCCGCCGCCCCGGCACAGGCGGCCGACGACATCACGTCCCGGGTTCGCGCGGGCGAGGACGTCGTCCTCGACGGGGACGCGGTGGTGCGCCTGGGCGACGGGGAGGAGATCGTCTACGGCGGCCGCTTCTCCGGGACCGGGACGCTCACCGTCTCCGGGGCGGGGAAGCTGGTGCTCACCGCGGACTCCGACTTCGCCTACCCGGGGTCGTCGCAGACCGTCGAGGTGGTGGGCCAGCCGTGGGCGTGGAGCCGTATCGAGGACGCCGACCCGCCCGCCGTCACGGTCGAGGCGGGCGCGACGCTCCAGTACGGCGACGGGACCGGGTCGACCGGGCTCATCGGCCACTACCCTTACGACACACCGGACTTCGCGTGGAACTCGCTCAACCACCGGATCGACGGGACGCTCATCGTCGCCGTGCACGGGCCCCGCTACCACCCCGGGGTGCTCTCGGGGTCGGGGTACCTGGTGCAGCCGCGGTTCACGTGGGACGGCCTGGCGCTCGCGGGCGACCACACGTTCACCGGGACGATCTACAACGGCACCGGCATCCACTTCTCCGACCGCGCCTACCAGTCGCAGCTGCCCGATGTGGAGAAGATCCTGAATCAGGGGTCGTTCATCGTCAACAACCAGCGCGAGAACGAGACGGTCCTGGGCATGGACTTCTACTCGCGCGAGTGGGGCAACGACATCAACTTCCACTCGGCACTGGACGGCACGAAGGTCGTCATGACCGGCGTGTACTCGTGGGCCGACTCGGGACCTGACTCGGACCCGTCGCTGTCGGACCCGGCCCTGAACTACGAGGTCGTGGCCCACAACCACAACAAGCGCGGCATCAACATCGAGGGCGCGACGGTCCAGTGGGGCGACGGCACCACCGACCGGTTCTTCCTGCCCGGCAACCGCGACACCGTCTACATCAACCTGCACGGCGCCAACCACGACCAGCGCGGGCACCTCATCTTCGACTACAACGGACCCGTCGAGCTGGGCGCGCCGATCTCCGGCGGCCGCTACCACGACACGATGGCCGCGCCCGGATGGGGCGACGTCACGATCGCGGGCACCCCGGGCAACGACGTGACCTTCGCCGACCAGCAGAACTACGACGGCGCGACCACGATCGAGGCCGAGGCGGTGCTGCGGCTCGGCACCGGCGAGGACGGCGGCGACGCCTGGCTGCTCGTCGGCGGCGAGCGCACCGAGATCATCGACGAGGGCGCCCTCGTGGTCGACAACACCGACACCGAGGTCGAACTCGAAGACGTCCACGGCGGTGGCAGCCTGGAGCAGGCCGGCAGCGCCACCCTCCGGCTCACCGGCGGCACCGACTACACCGGAGCGACGATCGTCTCCGACGGCACCCTCGCCCTCACCGGCGGCGACATCGCCGCCTCCGACCGCGTCGACCTCACCGGCGACGGCGCGGTCCTGGACCTGTCCCAGGTCGGGGACCAGACCGTGGCCGACCTCAGCGGCGTCGCAGGCGCAGCGGTCAAACTCGGCACCGAGGCCCTGACCGTCGCCAGCGCGGAGGACACCGCCTACGCGGGCGCCTTCGAAGGCGAAGGCGGCCTGGTCAAGTCGGGCCCCGGCACCTGGACGTTCGCGGGCGCGAGCGCCGCGACCGGCGCCTGGTCGGTCGCCGAGGGCGCACTCACCCTCGACAACGCCGGCCTCGCAGGCGCTCTCGACGTGACCACCGGCCTGACGGTGACCGGCCCCAGCACCATCGCCGGCAACCTGTCGCTCGGCGACACCGCGGTATTGACCGTGGGCACCGGTACCGGCGCTGAGGACGGCTCCGATACAAGCGCTGGCGCGGATGGCGACTCCGGCGCGGATGCAAGTTCCGACGCTGGTTCCGACACCGATGCCGGTTCCGGTACGAGTACCGACTCCGACTCCGACGCGAGTGCCAGCGCAGGCGGCGGGCTTGCCGTCGACGGCGAGGCAGTGCTCGGTGGGACGCTCGCGGTCGCCGTCGAGGAGGGGGCGGCGCTCCCCGAGGAGATCACGGTCCTCACCGCCGCAGGCGGTCTCACCGGGACCTTCGACGGTCTCGCCGAGGGCGCTGAGCTCGATGTCGCGGGCACCGCCTACACCGTCTCCTATGAGAACAGTGCGGTGGTCCTGCGGACGGACTCCCCGCGGGAGGCGGAGGAGGCATCCGCAACGGGCGCCGACGCGATCGGGCCGCTGCCGCTCTGGGTCTACGTTTCGGCTTCGCTCATAGTCCTCCTCCTCATCGGTCTCGGTCTGCTCTTCTGGTTCCGGCGGCGCCGCCGCGGCGGGGCTTCCAACGACGCCACTCTGGAGCTGCCAATGGTGCGCCCCGGAACCTGAAGCGGCGCTGAAGCCGCCTGAAGTCGGCTTCAGGTGCGGTCTGCGGTCTGCAAAGGGTTGCCACGGCGTGGGTGGGGCTGTAACGTCGTCGGCTCCGTTCTCGCCGAGATGCGAAGGGGCACTGTATGGCAGTCGACGTCGATCAGGTCATGGCCAACTACCGCGACACCGGGAACCTCAAGACCCGCATCAGCATCTACGACTACCGGGAGCCGCGGTTCGATCCAGTGGACTTCGCGGTCGGAATGCTGCCGGGCGACCTCGACGAAAAGCTTGTCCTCGATGTCGGGGCGGGATTCGGGCGGTACACCAAGCGTCTGCGCGCGGACTTCCCTCGGGCGACGGTGGTCGCGATCGACAAGGGTCCGGGGATGCTGGCCGAAGTCGAAGCGCCGGTGATGGTCGCCGACGCCCGGTCGATCCCCTACCCCGATGCCAGCGCGGACCTCGTCCTGGCGATGCACATGCTCTACCACGTGCCCGAACCGGCGGAGGCGGTCGCCGAGTTCCGTCGGGTGCTCAAGCCCGGCGGGACGCTGCTCGCTTCGACCAACATCCGAGGCGACATGGCGCAGCTGGCCGAGCTGTGGCACCGGGTCGCCGACCCGGTGCTGGGCCCGGGCGGCTACTCGTGGCAAGACGCGATTCGCGGATTCGACTCGGCCAACGCCCCGGGGTTGCTGGAAGCGGCGTTCGATTCAGTGGAGGTGTTCGAGGCGACCGGGCTGGTCTCGGTGCCCGAACCGGGGCCAGTGCTGCGTTACTTCGCCTCGATCCAATCGCTCCTCGGCCGCGACGACAACGCGATGGCCGCGATTCTCCTTGCGGCCGAGCAGGAGCTGGCGGACCACTTCGCCGAGCACGCGACGTTCGACTTCCCGAAGACGGTCGTCTTCTACCGCTGCCGGTGAGCCGGTTACTCGTGCAGTGCCTCGGCTGATCCTGCTCAACGGGGCCCCGGCGGTCGGGAAGTCGAAGCTGGCGCGGCGGTATGCGGAGGACTGTCCGCTGGCGCTCGTGCTCGACCTGGATCAGTTGCGGCGCATGCTCGGACGCTGGCGTGACGACCCGACCGGAGCCGGTCTGCGCATCCGCTCGGTCGCGATCGCCGCGGTGCGCGAGCATCTTGCGGCAGGGTACGACGTGGTGGTACCGCAGCTGGTGGGACGGGTCGAGTTCATCGAGCGGCTCGCGGCGATCGCGGCAGAGGTCGGGGCGCGGTTCGACGAGGTGTTCCTCGTGGACGACGAGGAGAGCCTCGTGCGCCGCTTCGCCGAACGGACCGATGCGGCCGCCGATCCGACCCATGTCGAGGCGCACGAGCTGCTGACCGGCGGCGAGGACGAATTGCGGGCCTGGCACGGCTTGATCGGCAAGCTCGTTGCCGAACGGCCGCAAGCGGTCGTGGTCGCGAGCGTTCCCAGTGACGTCGAGGCGACGTACCGAGCACTCCTTGCAGCGATCGGGAGCGACTCCCGGTAGGTCGGGCCCTCCCCGGCCGTTCGAGCACGGATGGGCCCGGCCGCTAGGCGGGCGGCATGAGGGCCCGCAGGGCTTGGTCGAGTTGGCGGCGTTGGGTTTCGGTGAGGCGGGTCAGGAGGGCGTTCAGGGCCTCGGAGAGGTCGCCGAGGGCGGCGTCGACCACTGCGAGGCCCTTCTCGGTCAGGGCCACTTGGAAACTGCGCCGGTCCTCGGTGGAGAGGGTGCGTTCGATGAGGCCTGCCGCTTCGAGGTTGTCGAGGCGCTTAGTCATGCCCGCGCGCGAGCGCATCAGCTCCGAGGAGAGGTCCGAGGGCCTGCGGGTGTAGGGCGGGCCGATGCGGCGCAGGCTCGCGAGGACGTCGAACTCCCCCTGATGGATGCCGTGGCGGGCGATCGCGCCCTCGCCGGCGGGGTGGATCACGTGCTGCGCCACCAGAATCAGGCGCATGAGCACCGCTGGTGCCTCGGTCTCCAGTTCAGGGCGCTCGCGCTGCCAGTCGGCGATCAGGCGGTCGACGGTGTCCTCGGGCGGGTGCTCGGTCATGCGTCACATTCTATTCACAAGAATATAGTTCACTGGCGTACTATCAAAGAGCAAACTATCTCTCAGCGAATCATTTGGAGGCGCTCGTGCGCACCCTCATCCAGAACGTCCGCGTCTTCGACGGGGAGCGGGTGATCCCCGCGACCGACGTCCTCGTCGACCGCGACCGGATCGCCGCCGTCGGAGCCGAACCCGGAGCCGCCGACGAGGTCGTCGACGGGACCGGGCGGACCCTCCTCCCCGGGCTCATCGACGCCCACACCCATACCGGCGACGGCGATCTGGCCCTCGCCCTCCGGTTCGGGGTCACCACCAAGCTCGACATGTTCTCCCTCCCCAACAACCTGGCCCGCCAGCGCGCCCTCGCCGGGTCCCGCGACGACGTGGCCGACCTGCGCAGCTCCGGGGTCCTGGCGACCCCGCCGGGCGGGCATCCGGGTCAGCTCATGAGCGAGGAGGCGCTCGCGTTCTACGGCGACACCGCCGCGTCGTTCACGCCGGTGGCGTCGGTGGGCGAGGCCGAGGCGTTCGTGGAGGCGCGGGTCGCCGAGGGCGCGGACTACCTGAAGGTGGTCGTGGACGACGGGACGCATTCGGGGCTGTCGCTGCCGGTGCTCGCGCCCGAGGTCGTCAAGGCGCTCACCGAGGCCGCACATGCGAAGGGCCTCAAGGCGATCGCTCACGTGTGGACGGCCGAGGACGCGCGGATCGCGCTCGACGCCGGGGTCGACGGGCTCGCGCACGTCTACACCGACCTGGGCGAGGGCCCCGCGGCCGAGGCGCTGGCGGCGCGGATCGCCCGGCAGGGCGTGTTCGTGGTGAGCACGCTGGTGCACATCGAGGCGGTGACCGGTGGCGGGGGCGGCCGGGAGCTGGTGGCCGATCCGCTGGTGGGGCCGCGGATTCCCGAGCACCTGCGCGGCACCGGCGAGGGGCCGGAGCGGACCGCCGCGTCGGAGCGGGCGGCGGCCGCGGTCGGGCTGCTGCACCGCGCGGGGGTGCCGGTGCTGGCCGGGACGGATGCGACGTCGTTCGGTCCGGTCCACGGCGCGGCGATGCTGCGGGAGCTGCCGCTGCTGGTGGCGGCGGGGCTGAGTCCGGTGGAGGCGCTGCAGGCGGCGACGTCGCTGCCCGCGGAGCGGTTCGGGCTGGGCGACCGGGGGCGAGTCGCGCCGGGGCTGCGCGCGGATCTGCTGCTGGTGGAAGGGAATCCGGCCGAGGACGTGTACGCCCTCAGGTCCACTGTCGAGGTCTGGCGCCGCGGTGTGCGCCAGACCCGTTGAAAGGGAAGGGTGACGGGCGATGTCTCGTGAACGTTTTCTGCTGCTGGGCGCGGGCGAATCGCGGCCGACGCGGGTGCCGCTGCCGCCGGCGTTCCAGGTGAAGGCCGCAACCGAGGACACCGAGGGCCGGTTGTCGGTGCTGGAGGTGGTGGTGGCGCGGCCGATCCCGCGGCATGTGCACCATCGCGCGGACGAGTGCGTGTACGTGCTCGAAGGCGAGCTCACGGTCGAGTTCGACGACGAGGTGCACACGGCGTCGGCGGGGCAGTTCGTGCTGCTGCCGCACGGTGTCCCGCACGCGCTGCGGCCGGGTTCGACGCCGCCGCCACGGGTGCTCCAGCTGTCCTCGCCGGGCGGTTGGGAGCGGGTCCTGGAGGACATGTTCGCGTCGGGCGCGGGTGCGGGCGGGCCGCTCGACGCGGCGGCACTGAACGCGGCGGCCGAGCCGCACGGGATCACGTACCTGTAAGGAGGCCGGAGGCGGCCCGGGCGGTGCCCGGGCTGCCTCGGCTAGGCGAGGCCGAGGATCGCTTCGACGGCTTGGGCGACACCGTCTTCGGCAGCAGGGCCGGTGCGGGCGGTGGCCACCGCGATCGCGTCGGGGTGGGCGCCGCCCATGGCGTAGGAGCGGCCGGCCCAGGAGAGCATGGGGACGTCGTTGGGCATGTCGCCGAAGGCGACCACGTCGGCGGCGTCGATACCGCGTTCGGCGCACCAGGCCGCGAGCGCGGCGCCCTTGGTGGCTTCGGTTGCGGTGCATTCGATCTCGGGGAAGCTCCCCCAGTGCCAGAGCCTGACGCCGGGGAGGTCGATGTGGCGGGTGGCCTCGTGCATGGCCTCGCCGGTGGAGTCGGGGACGCGGACGACGAGCTCGGCGACGGCGTCGGCGGCGCCGATGAGGTCGTCGCCGGGGTCGAGGAAGACCCAGGGATCGTTGAGGTGGACGCCGAGCTGGTGGAACGTCGACTGGGTGAGTCGGCGTTCGCCGGTCTCGACGGCGAAGACCGCGTCGGGGAGGGCGTCGCGCATGCGCTCGTGGAGTTCGCGGGCGACGGGCAGCGGGATCGGGCGGCGGAGGTCGGCGGTCTGGGTGGCGGGGTCGTAGACGATGGCTCCGTTGGAGCAGATGGCGGCGTCGAGGACGGGCGCGAGTTCGGGGATGCGGTAGACCGCGCGGGGCGCCCGGGCGGTGACGGCGACCGTGAGGACGCCGAGTTCGCGGGCGGCTTGGAGGGCCTTCTGGTTGCGGGGCGAGAGTCGGCCGTCGCGGCCGAGCAGGGTTCCGTCGAGATCGGTGGCGATCACCTTGGGGGCTGGCACGGTTCGAGTATCGGGGGCGCGGTGGTGCGCGGGCAAGCAGGTTAGTGCCGTGTCACATGGCACTGGCGAGGGGCTTTGGGAGTGTCGCGGCGGGTCTACGCAAATCAGGCATCGGCAGCCGCCCCCGGTTCCAGAGTGCCTGCTAGGTACGACATCGGCGCGCGGGAGCGGGCCGGGGTCGGGAGCGTTTCGGAGGGTCGCGGCAAATCGGGCATTCGCAGCCGCCCCCGGTTTCCAGGGTGCCTCGTGGGTCCGACGGTTTTGCCGGGGGCGGGACGGCGTCGTCTAGGCGCGCTTTTTGGCGGAGCGGCGGCGGAGGAGGGCTCCTACTGCCCAGCCTGCGATGAAGACGACCGCGAGCATGATCCACATGGGCGTCTCGACCTTGACGAACCAGAGCTTGACGCCGACTTCCTCGGTGTTGGCCAGGACGAACCAGACGGCGAGGGCGATGATGACCACCGCCACGATGAGGCGGCGCAGGCCCCTGCCGCTCTTCTCCTCGACCGCGTCTCCAGTGGACATCGCCCGCTCCTTCCGCTCGTGCAGCGTGCGGTCAGTATGGGCGCGTTCGACTGAAATGGCGGCGGTTCGGGGAAATCGGGTGGTCCCGGCGGGCGCGGGGCCCGCCGGGACCCGCCGGTCAGCCGGCGTAAGGCGCGGCCGCGGCCTGGGCCGCGGTCATGAGGGCGCCCTCGTTCTCGGGCCAGAGGGTGCTGTCGACGCACGAGAAGGCGGGGAAGAACCCGCCGCAGGTGCCGAAGTCGGGGCCGACCTCGAACGTGAAGCTGGCGACGCCGAGTTCGCCGTACACCATGTCGTCGGTCGTGCCGCTGGTGCTGTAGCCGACGGTGTCGTCGTTGGTGCCGACGAAGTAGCCGTTGGAGTCCGACATCGCCGCGCCCAGGGCGCGCAGCGCCGCGTCGTTCGGAGCGACGTTGGAGGTGTAGCCCCACGGGACGATGATGTACTCGCCGTACGAGTGCAGGGTGATGAAGACGTCGCGGGCGTCGTCGGGGGCCGGGTCGTCCTCGGCCTCACCGCGCTGGTCGGGGTGGAGGGCGCGGAGCCAGTCCTCGAC
Organism: Glycomyces dulcitolivorans; assembly: GCF_003265355.1. Classification (GTDB taxonomy): domain Bacteria; phylum Actinomycetota; class Actinomycetes; order Mycobacteriales; family Micromonosporaceae; genus Glycomyces; species Glycomyces dulcitolivorans. Next base: position 19,464 of record NZ_QFRW01000059.1, read on the forward strand.
GGCCTGCGTCTCCGGTTCCGAAGCGGCCGAGGAGCCCTGGAAGGTCTCCGAGCACGGGTTGGTCGAGTCCTCGCCCCACTCGAACGAGGAGTTGCGGTTGAGGTCGATGCCGAGCCTGGAGCCGCAGTTCCCGTCGGAGTCGTTGGCGTTCTTGCGCTGCAGGACCGGGTCGTCGCCGCCGGAGGCGACGATGTCGACGCCGTCGGGGTTGACCACGGGCACGACCCACACCTCGGTGGTGTCGAGCAGGTCGGTGACCTCGGCGTCGGTGCCGTAGCCCTCGACCAGCTTGTCGATCCAGCGCAGCGCGATCTCGCCGGTGGCGATCTCGCGGGCGTGGATCTGCGCGATCAGGGAGAAGCGCGGCTTCGCCGAGTCGGGGTCCTGCTCGCAGTCGCCGGAGGCGATGGCGCTCACGCAGATCGCGAACACGTCGTGGCCACCCTCGCCCTGGGTCTTGAGCCAGGAGTCGCCGATGTCGTACAGGCGGGTCAGGGACGGGTTCGCGTCGGCGACGTCCTGGAGGTGGCCCTCGATCGCGTCGACGGTGCGGTAGCCGCCGTAGTAGGTGCCCTCCTGCTGGGCGGTGACGGCCACGTCCTTGTAGACCGTGTCGAAGAACTCCGGCTCGTGGCCGAGGGCGCGGAGCTCGTCGGCGACGGCCTCGTCGCCGATGATCTGGGCCTCGCCGCCGTGGTCGTGGGCGACGTCGAAGCCGAGCTGCTCCAGCTCGGCCACTTCGGCTTCGGTGAGCCCGTCGACGGTCCAGGTGACGGGCTCGGTGGAGGGGGACGGGTCGGCCGGGTCGGCCTGTGCGTTGAGGACGCCCACGGTGGCGGTGGCCGCGGCCACCCCGATTGCGACGCCGGCGGCGACGAGCCTTCGCTTCATATGCATGTGTCCGTTCCGTTCTCGGCCCGCCGAGGGTGACGGCGGACCGAAGGGGCGGTCAAAGGGAGTCTCATCATACAAAATAATGACAAGTCCCGATACTTCCGACAATTTCGGACACAGTGGATGCAGTTGTGGAGTCCTGTTCGGACTTAAGCGGCGGCGGCCGTGTCACCTGCGAGAAGGGCCTCGATGACCTGCGCGACGCCGTCCTCGGCGCTGGTCGCGGTGCGGTCGGTCGCGGCCTCGACGGCTTCGGGGTGGGCGTCGCCCATCGCGTAGGAGCGCCCGGCCCAGGCGAGCATCGGGACGTCGTTCGGCATGTCCCCGAAGGCGACCACGTCGTCGGGTCCGATCCGCCGGTCCTTGCACCAGGCGGCCAGGCCGAACGCCTTGTCGGCGCCGCGGGCGTTGAAGTCGAGCATCCCGAAGTCGCCCCAGTGGCACATCGACAGGCCGCCCAGGTCGGCGCCCTCGACGGCCGCGGCCATCTCCTCGCCGGTGCGGGCGGCGCAGTAGACCTTGATCTTCACGGCGCGCTTGGCACGCTTGAAGACCGCGTCGACGTCGGGGACGAAGTCCCAGTTCGAGGAGCCCACGAGCGGGCGGTAGGCCTCCTCGCCGATGATCCCGGTGCCGGTCTCGACCGCGAACACAGCGTCGGGCAGGCGGGCCGCGATCGCGCCGGCCACGCGCCGGCCCGGGCCGATGCGGATCGAGCGCAGGACGCGGATCCGCCCGGTCTCGGGGACGTAGTCGATGGCCCCGTTGGCGCAGATCGCGCCGTCCAGGAGCGGAAGGAGGTCGGGCAGCATGTCGACGCCGTACGGGGTGCGGGCGGTGACGGCGACGACCGCGAGGCCCTCGGCGCGGGCGGCCGCGAGGGCGTCGCGGGTCCGCTCGGAGAGCGTGCCGCCCGGGGAGAGCAGCGTGCCGTCCAGATCGGAGGCGATCACTAGGGGTTTGAGCACCGCTCTAGTATCGCCCGGCCCGGCAAGGGCGACAACCGCCGAGACGGGTAGGCGACACCGCCCGTTCGGTGCGGATTGATTCGGTTCCGCCCCAGAGGGTCTCGTGGAGGGACGGAAAAGGGGGACCCTTTGTTGACCTCAGGGTCAAGAATGGGGTAGGGTTTCGGGCATGGGCAGGCCGAAGGAATTCGAACCGGACGCGGTCGTCGCGCAGGCGATGGAGGCGTTCTGGACCGGCGGGTACGCGGGGACCTCCCCCGCCGACCTCGCCGAGGCCACCGGCGTCGGCAAGGGCAGCCTGTACCACGCGTTCGGCTCCAAGCGCGAGCTGTTCGACAAGGCCCTCGACATGTACGGCCAGGGCGGCTCCGAGCTGACCGAGGCATACCTGAACGACGAGCCGGGGACCGCCAAGGAGCGCATCCGCGCCTACCTGGAGTTCCTCGTCGACACCGACCTCGACGGGCCGGTGCGGCGCGGCTGCCTCGCGGCCAACACCGCCCTCGAACTGGGCGGGCGCGACCCCGAGGCGACCGAGGCCGTGCGGCGCATGACCGACCGCACCATCGAGCTCCTCACCGCCCGGCTGCGGCGCGGCCAGCGCGACGGCGACGTGGCCCCGGGGGTCGACGTCGTCGCACAGGCCCACCTGGTGATGAACACGATCGTCGGGCTGCGCGTCATGGCCCGGACCCATCAGGGGCCGGTCCTGTACGGGATCATCGAGTCCGCCCTGGCGGGTTTTTAGGAAGCACGACTGCGCCCTCGTTCGAGGGCGTTTTTCTCACCCCGATTTTTGACTTTGAGTTCAAGAATCAGTCCACCTACAGAAGGGCACCACCATGGAACTGGGCATCAGCGGCAAGACCGCGCTCGTCACCGGCGCGAGCCGGGGCATCGGCCTGGCGATCGCCGAGGCGCTCGCGGCCGAGGGCGTGCGGGTCGTCGGCGCGTCCCGCACCGTCACCCCCGAGCTGGAGAAGGTCGCGGCCGCGACGGTGTCGGCGGACCTGTCGACCCGCGAGGGCGCCGAGGGGATCGTGGAGGCGGCGGTCACGGCGGTCGGCGGGATCGACTTCCTGGTCAACAACGTCGGCGGCGGGGACGTCGAGCGGATGGTCATCGGCGGGTTCCTCGACGTGCCCGCCGAGCAGTGGGCCTCGGTCTTCGACCTCAACCTGTTCAGCGCGGTCTGGACGACGCGGGCGGCGCTGCCGGGGATCGTGGAGCGGCGCGGGGCGATCGTGAACGTGTCGTCGGTGAACGGCCGCACGCCCTCGGGCGCGCCGGTCGGGTACGCCGAGGCGAAGGCGGGGCTGACGATGTTCTCCAAGCGGCTGAGCGAGGAGGTCGCGCCGCTCGGGGTGCGGGTGAACACGGTGTCCCCGGGCGTGATCGGGTCGCCGCTGTGGCGCGACGAGGAGCGGTTCGGCGGCAAGGTCGCCGAGGCGTTCGGGGTCGCGCACGCGGACCTGCTGGAGGGCATCCCGGGCCAGTTCGGGATCGCCTCGGGCCGCATCGGCGAGCCGGAGGAGGTCGCGGACCTCGTGGCGTTCCTGCTGTCGGAGCGGGCGGCGAACATCCACGGCGCCGACCACGTGATCGACGGCGGGACCCTCAAGGCCGCGTAGCGGAACGGCGGGCGCGCGGGGGCTCCTCCCTTCGGCGGGAGGGGTCCCCGCGCGGGTGTGCGAGAAAGGGACCGTCGGACCTTCGTGTCACGGTTGCATCACGGCCGCAACCGGTTCACTCGGATGCTCGTCAGACCTTCCGTGACCGTCCCGGTTCGCACCGTCGTCCTACCTTGGACGCACAACACCCGTCGAAGGAGCCCGTCATGACCTACAACCCGCCCCCGCACTACAGCTTCGGCGATCCGGGCGAGCCGCAGCAGCCGCAGAGCGCCCCGCCTTCGTACGGGCCGCAGCAGCCGCAGAGCGGGCCGCCGGCGTACTCGCCGGCCTCGCCCGCCGCTCCCCCGGCCGGGTACGTGCCGACGCAGCCGGCCGGGCCGCAGGTCGCGCCGCCGATGTTGACGCAGCCGCTCATGGTGCCTCCGGTGCAGCGGCGTTCGGCGCTGGTGCCGGTCCTGGCGGTCGTCGCGGTGATCGGGTTCGCGGGCGCGGCCCTGTCGCTGGCGCTGTGGCTGCGCGCGAGCGGGGACCTGGACGACGCGAACGCGCAGGTCGAGGACCGCGACTCCGAGATCGCCGACCTCCAGGAGAGCCTGGACTCGGCCGAGACGCAGGTCAGCGAGCTCGAAGTGCAGGCGGCGGACTCGGAGTCGATGCGGGCGTGCCTGGACGACCTCGCCTGGTTCTACGCGACCGAGGCGGGCTCGGAGGAGGAGACGCAGGCGCAGCTGGCGATCCAGGATTCGTGCTCGACCTGGCTGTTCTAGGCCCCGTTCACTTCCCAGAAATGCAGCCCGGCGGCCGGGTTCAGCGCTCGCCGCGGTGGCGGGCGAAGGCCGCCGGGATGCGCAGTTCGTGGCCGCGGAACAGGTCCATGGCCTCGGCGTCCTCGCGGGTGATCCAGCGAGCCTCGGAGGCTTCAAGTTCGGCCAGGCGCAGCGGCTGCGCGGGGTCGAGGGCCCTGGCGGTGAAGCTCATGATCATCGGCATGCGGTCGTCGCCGAGGTTGGTGTCCCGCTTGTCGAACGCCCACGACAGGCCCGTCAGCTCGACGTCGAGGCCGGTCTCCTCGAACGCCTCGCGGACCGCGGCGAGCCCGACCGGCTCGCCCACTTCGGCGGCGCCGCCGGGGACGGCCCACTGGCCGGTGTCGGTGCGGCGGATGACGAGCAGGCGCCCGGCCTCGTCGAAGACGGCGGCGTCGGCGCCGGTGGAGACGCAGTCGGCGGCCAGGTCGCCGCAGTCGATGCGCGGGTATTCGAGGTCGGTCTCGACCGCGTCCCCGCACAGCTCCGCGATGCGCGACTGGCGTTCGCGCTCGTAGAAGTTCGTCGTCTCGGCCAGGGACTCCTTGGCGAGCGCACTGATCGCGTCCAGGAGCTGCTTGACGACCGGGGCGACCGGCAGCGGCCCGCGGTCGGGAAGCACCGCGGTGGCCGAGGGGTTCAGGCTCGGGACGTCGCCTTCGAGGTCGGGTTCGGTCGGCTCCAGGAGCGCGGCGGCCGCGGCCGCGTCGAGGTGGGTCTCCAGTTCGTAGACGAGCAGGAACGTGTGCGGGCACGGCAGGCCCGCGAGGTCGGTGTCGGCGATGGCGACCGGCTCGGTGGGGACGCGGGTGCGCAGGGCGGCGGCGACGGTCTCCAGGCGCTGGCCGAGCGTCCCGGAGGTGCGGCTGAGGCGGCGGCGCCGGACGAGGCGGGTGCCGTCGGCGCAGTCGATGCGCAGCTCGGTGCCGGGGATGGGGGTGCGCAGTCCCGTGTCGGCCTCGTAGGCGGCGAGGATCGCCTCGTAGGGGCGGTGGTCGACCTGGGCGAGGAGCGCGGCGGCGAGTTCGCGCAGGCGCCGCAGGCGGGCCTGCTCGTCGGGTCCGGCGCCCCAGAAGAGGCCGTTGGCGGCCTCGGCGCGGAGGATCCCCGAGAGGCGGGCGAGGCCGCGGGCGGCGCGGCCGTTCGCGTCGGCGGTGTCGATGGCCATGGTGCTCCTTCGCATCGGTTCGCGGCACGGTCCTCAGCGGTCAGATAGTACGCTGCCCGACCGCCGCGCGGGCGAGGCTCAGCGCGTCCTGTGTCGAGGCGATCAGGGCCGGGTCGCCGAGGCGCTCGCGGATCTCCAGGACCTCGGCGAGGACGTCGAGGGCGAGGTGGGGGCGGCGGGCGTCGATGAGGTGCTTGCCGTAGTGCTGGAGCGTGTAGTGGACCAGCTCGGGGCAGTGGGTGCGGGCGAGTTCGATGGCCTCGCGGTAGACCGGTTCGGCGGCGTCGAGCGCGCCGGGGTAGCGGTGGGCGTCGCCGAGGTTGACGAGGGCGGCGACCTTCTGGTTCGCGGTCTCGGCGCGTTCGACGGCGGTGGTCAGGACCCGTTGGGCCGCAGGGTAGTCGCCGAGGGCGATGAGGCCGACGCCCGCCTGGCGCAGCTCGGGCTGCGGCAGCCGCGGGCCGCGGGCGAGCTCGAAGTGCACGAGGCGGCGGAGCTTGTCGGGCTCGGTGGCGTACATGCGGCCGTCCTTGCCGGTCGCGATGAGTTCGGCTATCTGGTGGCGCTCTGCTGACAATGCGCGTCCCCCTTCCGGGCCGTGGCGCCGCGGTGGGGCGGCCTGTGGCGAGGATAGAGCCGGATCGGCCCCCTTGCCCAGGGCCGTTCCCGCCACGGCGCCGGACCCGTTGCGGCTCAGGGCTTGCGCAGAATCAGTCCCTGGTACTGGTCGATCCGGCCGTCGATGGGGATGTAGGCGGCCTCCGCGAGGACGAAGTGCTCCTTCGCGGCGGCCTCAATCCGCTCGGCGGTGAAGAACGAGAAGTACCGCTTCGGCTCGTACCCGTCGCCGTCCCAGACGCCTTCGGAGTCCCGCCCGCCGTACTGTCCCCAGTAGAACACCCCGCCAGGGGCGAGGACGCGGGCGACCCCGGCGAGGACGCCCGGCAGGTCCGCTTTGGGGACGTGGAGCAGGCAGTTCATGGCGAACACGGCGTCGAAGGCCGCGTCGGGGAAGTCGAGGTGCGCGAAGTCCATGACGCGGGCGTCGAGGCCCTTGGCGCGGCAGTGGGCGACCAGGGCCGGGGAGAGGTCGGTGCAGGTGACGGCGAAGCCCTCGTCGGCGAAGACCCGGCCGCTGACGCCGTGCCCGGCGCCGATCTCCAGGAGGGCTGCCCCAGGGGCGAGCTGGGCGGCGAAGCGGGCCCGCTCGGCCTGCTTCCAGGGGGCGTCGTCCATGCCCTCGCGGGCGTCGGCGCCGGCGTCGTAGGCGGCGCGCAGGTCGGTCTTGACGTCGTCGTATCGCATGGGGCCGATGATGCCCGAGGGGTGCGACAGCGCTATCGCAGGCCGGCTTCGGCGAGCATCCGCTTGCGGGTCTTGGCCGGGAGGCGGTCGACGTAGACGGTGCCGTCGAGGTGGTCGGTCTCGTGCTGGAGGCAGCGCGCAAGGGTGCCGGTACCCTCGATGCGGACGGGGTTCCCGGCCGGGTCGAAGCCCTCGACGACGGCGGTGGCCGAGCGCGGGGTGTCGGTGAACGGGCCGGGGACCGACAGGCAGCCCTCCTCGCCGACCATGAGCTCGCGCGGCGGCGGGGGCAGGACGAGCACGGGGTTGACGACCGCGGCGACGGTGCGCTCGCCGTCGGCGTCCTCGCAGTCGAGCACGAACACGCGGGCGTCGACGCCGATCTGGTTGGCGGCCAGACCGACCCCGTTCGCGGCGTACATGCTCGCGAACATGTCGGCAACCAGATCGGCCAGCGCGGCGTCAAAGGACTCGACGGGCGCGCAGGGCCGGTGGAGCACCGGTTCGCCGTAGTGGACGATCGGCCGCGCCGTGCCCGTCTCGCCGGGGTTCGGTCCGGTCGCTGTGCCTTCGGTCGTCAACGGTGCTCCTCATGTCCGTCGCCGCGCGATCTCGCGCCGCTTATTGCAAGTCTATGGCAACAGTTTCCGGACCGGTGCCGGAACCCTCCCGATCGATAGCGGTTCGTCTCCGGCTCGTTACGCACCGTCGGGATCATTGAATACGGCGGCGGATCCCTGGCCGCCACCCCTCCCTACCCCCTTGCGAGGCAGCACATGCGCAACCTCAGAATATCCATTGTGGCCGCTGCGGCGGCACTGCTCCTCTTCGGGTGCAGCAGCGCCGGGTCGGAGGACTCCTCCGGCGGCTCGGTCGCCGATCCCGAGGCGGCCGACGTCGACGACGGCGCCGCCGAGGACGGCGGCGGCGAGACCGGCGCGGCCGACCCGCAGGTGGACGCGGGGAACCGCGACGTCATCTACGAGTCGTCGCTGGAAGTGTCCGACGCCGACCCCGACCGGGTCGCCGAGGAGGCGTGGGCGCTGGCCGAGTCGCTCGGCGGGTACGTCAGCGCCGACGAGCGGTACCTGACCACCACCGACGGCACGGTGCAGGGCAGCGCGACCATGGTGCTGCGCATCCCCTCCGAGCACTTCCAGGAGGCGATGGACGGGCTGACGGCCCTCGCCGAGTCCGAGGTGCGCCGGTCGGTGACCACCGAGGACGTCACCGAGGCCGTGGTCGACCTGGAGTCCTACATCGCGACCAAGACCGCCAGCGTGGCCCGCGTCCGGGAGCTGCTCGCCGATGCGGACACGGTGGCCGCGATCCTGGAGCTGGAGTCGGAGCTGGCCGAGCGCGAGGGCGAACTCGCCTCGCTCCAGCAGCAGCTGGCCGACCTGGAGGACCAGGTGGCCCTGTCCACCATCACCTTCACGGCCTCGGCGCCGGACGTGGACGTCGCCGAACCCGGCTACGAGGGGCCCGACAGCTTCTGGGACGGCCTCGTCGCGGGCTCGAAAGGGGCCCTGTCCTTCCTCGTCGGCCTCTCGGTGGTGATCGGCGTGCTCCTGCCGTTCCTGCCGATCGCCGCGCTCGTCGCGGCCGCGATCATCGTGCCGATCCGCTGGCGGGCGAAGCGGCGCCAGGCCATACCGCCGGTCTCGCCGACCCGGCCGCTTCCGGCCGCGCCGCCGCTCCCCCGCGAACGGGTCTGAGCCGGTACCGCGTGACATGTGATGTATTACCGGCGTTCCGGTCCCGCGCGAGCGGGTCCGATCGCGGGCGGCGGGCAGGGCCTGCCCCACGCGGCAGGC
>NZ_QFRW01000006.1:0-316 GCF_003265355.1 Glycomyces dulcitolivorans
GGCGATCCGCCTCCGGCCCGGACCCGGCGCCGTCCTAGCAGCGGCTCACGGTCTTGAGGCTCTCGGCGTCGTCGTTGAAACCGATGTCCTTCAGGGTCCCGAGGTCGTCGCCGGCCGGGAAGCAATGGGACTCCCCGGTGTAGTCGTCGTTGGCGTAGACGCGGATGGCGTACCCGGAGTGGTTGTACAGCGAGGAGATCTCGTTGTCGCCGTCCCAGCCGTCGATGTTGTACTTGGCGCCCACGCTGCCGGGCTTCCAGTGGACCCACTCGTCGCCCTGGTAGCCGGCGTCCTCCCACATGCAGACGTACCCGCT
>NZ_QFRW01000006.1:365-3091 GCF_003265355.1 Glycomyces dulcitolivorans
CGTAGCCGCCCGCCTGCGCGGGGGAGGCGAGGCCGATGGTCGCGATCGCGGCGAGGCCCGCCGCGGCGGCCGCGGCCGCGACGCGGCGCTGGAACTTCTCGTTACCACTCATGCAGTGGCCCTTCTCGTTTCGGGACGCCGACGGCGTCCGCTCAACCGGTGCGGGCCGCCGGCGGTGATCCGTGCGGCGGCCCTAGACGAATACGCTCAATGAGGGTAATCGGTTGCACCGGCCGGGCCGAGAGAACGGCGAGATCCGCTCACGAGCTGAACGGCCAGTTGCTCCCGGTGAGCATGCCGGCGGCCCGGGCCTCCAGTTCCGGGTCGCCGATCTCGCGCGCCACGGTTTCGAGCTGGCGGTACAGGTGGACCGCGTTCTCGGAGAAGCCGAGGTACTGCGGCAGGCCGGCCTCGGAGGCGAGCAGTTCGTCGCGGGCCTCTTCGAGTCTGCCGAGGCGGCGCAGGCACGCGGCGGCCGAGGTGCGGGCGGCGATCACGTTCTCGGCGTTGCCGATCCGCTCGGCCCGCGCGGCCAGGACCCGCATCCGCCCGAGCATCGCCTCGGGGTCGTCGCCGTGCTCGGCGTCGATGCGCGAGAGGTGCTCGACGATGACCGAGTCGGCCAGGTCGGCCCCGAACTCCGCTTCGGCGGCGATGGCGCGCAGCAGCAGCTCGCGCGCGCCCGGGTAGTCCCCCGCGGTCATGCGGTCGGCCGCGAGGCCCTGCCAGGAGAGGATGAGGCCGAAGCGCTCGCCGAGCCGCTCGAAGATCGCGTTCGACTCGGCCAGTTCGGCCGCGGCGTCCTCGGGCCGCCCGGCCCGGTACGAGAAGTCGGTGAGGAACAGCAGGGCGATGCCCCGCACCCACGGGTGCGGCTCGATCCCGGGCTCCACCTGCGCCGCGATGGCCCGCAGCCGGTCCTCGTCGCCGGCCAGGAGCGAGCGGATGAGCGGGATCATCTGGAGCACCGGATCGGCCGCGAACAGGTCGTACCGCTCGCAGATGCGTTCGGCCCCTTCGAACTCGGCGTCCATGCGGACGGGGTCGACCCGGCCCGACCACAGGCCCCAGCTGCCGGCCATCGCGACCTTCGCGCGGTGGACCGGCGCGACCCCGGAGTCGTCGTCCACGTGCATCTCGCGGACCCGCCGGGCCAGCTCCTGGCCCTCCTCGCGGTAGCCGCGCATCCACCAGTACCACGACAGCGGCGACAGGGCCCGGAACGCGAGCCGGGCGTTCCCGGCGGCGGTCATGCGGCGGATCGCGGCGAACAGGTTCGCGTGGTCGGCCGCGAGCCGGTCGAGCCACTCGACCTGCTCGGCACTCATGAGGTGCGGCTCGGCCTCCTCGGCCAGGCCCCCGTAGTAGTCGGCATGGCGCTCATAGCGTTCGGCGGTCTCCCCCGCCTCGGCGAGCCGGGCCGCGGCGTACTCGCGCACGGTCTCCAGCAGCCGGTAGCGGCCCCCGGGCAGGCGCTGCACGAGGGACTTCTCGACCAGGCCGGTGATGTCGTCGGCCGTGGCCGAGCAGACCTCGCACGCCGCGTCGAGGTCGGCGCTGCCGCTGAAGACCGACATGCGCGCGAACACCAGGCGCTCTTCGGGGTCGAGGAGGTCCCAGGACCAGTCGACGACCGCGCGCAGCGTCCGCTGCCGCGGCTCGGCGGTGCGGGGGCCGCGGGCGAGCAGGCCGAACCGGTCGTCGAGGCGCGCGGCCAGGTCCGGCAGGGACATCGCGTGCAGCCGGGCGGCGGCGAGTTCGATCGCCAAAGGCAGGCCGTCGAGCGCGGTGCACACCTGGAGGACGGCGGCCGCGTTCGTCTCGTCCACGGTGAAGTCCGCCCCGGCCTGGCGGGCCCGCTCCTCGAACAGCAGCACCGACGCGTGGGATCTCAAGTCGGCCAGGGGTTCGGCGCGTTTGGGCAGCGGCAGCGGGCCGAGGCCGAACACGGTCTCGCCGGTGATGCCCAGGCCCTCGCGGCTGGTGGCGATCACCCGCAGGCCCCGGGCCCGCCCGAGCAGGCGCGCGAGGAGCCCGGCGACGTCGTCGATCAGGTGCTCGCAGTTGTCCACGACCAGCACGAGGTCGCGGTCCCACAGCGCGTCGGCGAGGCGCCGCACCGGGTCCTCGCTGCGGCGCGCGAGGATCGACTCGCCCAGGCCGATCGCGTCGCCGAACGCCTCCGGCAGGCGCGCCGGGTCACTGACGGGCGCGAGCTCGACCATGCGGACGGTCCGCCCGGCGTCGACGAGCCGGTGGGCGGCCTCGACGGCGAGGCGGGTCTTCCCGGTGCCGCCGGGCCCGGTCAAGGTCACGAGGCGGTGGGCGTCCAGGAGCGCGGGCAGCTCGGCGAGTTCGCGCTCGCGGCCGATGCACGCGGTGAGCGGCTGCGGGAGCCGGTTCGGCTTCGTCTGGGCCGCAGCGGGTTCGATGCCGCGCAGGACGGCCACGTGCGCGTCGGCCAGGACCGGCGAGGGGTCGACGCCGAGGTCGTCGGCGAGCTTCGCGCGGACGTCCTCGTAGACCGCGAGCGCGTCGGCGCGGCGGCCGGAGGCGGCGAGGGCCCGCATGTAGCGGGCGGCGTCGGGCTCGTTCAGCGGGTCGGCGGCGTGGCGGGAGGCGAGGTCGGCCAGGACCGCGTCGGCGCCGTCCAGGCGCAGGCGGGCCTCGACGTGGAGGGCCGCGACCGCTTCGCGGCGCACGGCCAGGCGCACCGCGGCGGCGTC
>NZ_QFRW01000060.1:0-4424 GCF_003265355.1 Glycomyces dulcitolivorans
CGCATAGCGGCGGCCCTCGGGCGGGTTCCTCGTTCTTCCGCTACCGCGGGTTTCGAGCAGCGCCCGGCTGGCCGGGTCTCACCTGCTCTCCAGAGGCGTTTCGAGTCTCCGCCGATCCGGCGGCGACCTGCGCGAGGCGTCTGCCTTCGCGCCGGATGTTCATTTCAGCGTTCTCATCGCGGTCATGTTCGACTCCGCAGGGACATGACCATGTGCGGATCGACAGTTCTTCCAGTCCCTTCGGCCCGGTGATCGCTCCGCATGCCGAGCACAGTTGCGAGGAAGGGAAGAACCTGTCGACCTTGGCGAACGACCGCCCGGCCCGGGCCGCCTTGCTTTCGAGACGGGCCAGGAACTGACCGAGTGCCTGATCATGGAAGCTTCTCGCATGGCGACCGCGGACCAGACCTCGAACGCACAGGTCCTCGACATAGATGCCTTGGTTCTCGGCAACTATGGCGCTGACCTGCTTGTTCAGCCAGTCGTCCCTCCGGCTGCGAACCTTGTCATGCAGGATCGCCAGGGCCGATCGCGCCTTGACCTGGTTGGCAGAGCCCCGCTGCTTGCGTGAGAGCCGCCGCTGCGCTTTCTTGAGCCGGCGCTCCATCGCCAGGAAGAAGCGCGGGGACGGGATAGTCTTTCCATTCCGAAGCACGGCGAAGTCCTTCAGCCCGAGATCGATTCCGGTGTCCGCCTCAGCAGGCGGCAGCATCTCGGCGTCGTCGTCGAGTGCGACCACGAAGCCGGCATAGTACTTGCCGGTCGATGCCCTGATCACCGTGACCGAACTGGGATCCGCCGGAAGCGCTCTCGACCAGGCCACCTTCATGTCGCCGATCTTCGGAAGACGGAGCCTCCGGTTCGCCCGGCAAGGGATTGCTGGAGTACGACCGCCGACACCTCGCCGAGCCAGGCCCGTTCCGGGGTGCGCTTGGCTTCAGTGATCAACGATTTGGACAGCACCGCCTGGGTCGGGTAGGGCCTCCCCTCAGCGAATGCGCTGCGGCGCGCGGCGATCGCGTCGTTGTAGACCACCCTGGCACACCCGAATCCGCGGGCAAGCGCTTCGCGCTGCGGCTCGTTCGGGTATATGCGGAAGCGGTACCGGAGAAGCACATCGCAACCGTAGACGAAGGGTGTGACAATCGGCGATCAACCGATCACCGTCGATCAAGAGCCCTGGGCCCACCTCGCCGCCGACGAGCGCCCACACCCGACATTCACACCCGCAGAGCACTAGAACACTCCGCTGGAACCAGATAGGATTGGAGTCTCCTCCATCCTTGGAGAGTGTTAGGGGTGTTCGAGGGGGGCGGTCATGAGGGGTTATCGACCGCCCTCCTCATTCTTTTCGCCATCGGGCGGCCGCGGCACCCGCGGGTCGCGGGCGGGTGGCAGAATCAGACTTCGTGTCAGCACCTGATCCACGCCGAGGGATGAGCGGATGAACCTGTTCGGCCGGGGCGAGAAACTCCCCGAGGAGTCCATCGCGGTGATCGGCCTGGGCCGCTTCGGGTCCGCCGTCGCCGAGTCGCTCACGCGCCTGGGCCACGAGGTCCTCGCCATCGACGAGCGCCCCGAGATCGTCCAGCGCGCCTCCGAGACCCTCACGCACGTCGTCCAGGCCGACTCGACCGAGTCGGCGGTCCTCGTGCAGCTCGGGATCGGCGAGTTCGACCACGTCGTGGTCGCGATCGGCACCGACATCGAGGCGAGCGTCCTCACGGTCCTCGCCTGCGAGGAGGCCGGGGTCCGCGAGATCTGGGCGAAGGCCATCAACGCCAAGCACGGCCAGATCCTGCACCGCACCGGCGCCCACCACGTGGTCTATCCGGAGTGGGCGATGGGCGAGCGGGTCGCGCACCTGGTGAGCGGGCGGATGCTCGACTTCATCGAGTTCGACGACGGCTTCGCGATCGTCAAGACCAAGGCCCCGACCGAGGCCGTCGGCCGGACCCTCGGCGAGTCGCGACTGCGCTCGAAGTACGGCGTCACCGTCGTGGGCGTCAAGCAGCCGGGTGAGGACTTCACGTACGCCACCCCGGACACGGTCATCGCCGAAGGGGACACCCTCATCGTCTCCGGGGCCACGACCAAGGTCGAGGCGTTCGCCTCCACGACCTGATGATCCCCAGAGTCAAGGCGTTCTTCCGCCACCCCGGCCGCCTCATCCCCCTGCTGTTCGTGGCCGTGATCCTGGGCGGGACGCTGCTGCTCATGCTGCCGGTCGCGCACCTGGGCGACCGGTCGACCTCGTTCGCGGACGCCCTGTTCACGTCCACGTCGGCGGTGTCGGTGACCGGCCTGGCCGTCCTCGACACGCCCGTGCACTGGTCCTGGTTCGGGCAGTTCGTCATCATGCTGTGCTTCCAGATCGGCGGCCTGGGCATCATGACGAGCGCGGTCCTCATGGCCCTGCTCGTCACCCACAAGCTGGGGCTGCGCACGAAGCTCGCGACCCGCATGGAGATCAGCCAGGCCCTCAACCTCGGCGACTTCCGCGCGATCCTGCTGCGCACCATCGCGTTCACGTTCGTCGTGGAGGCGATCGTGGCGCTCGCGCTCGCGATCCGGTTCTCCTCCTTGGACTTCGGCCTCGGCAAGGCGGTCTGGTACGGGGTGTTCCACTCGGTGAGCACCTTCAACAACGCCGGGTTCGCGCTGTTCTCGGACTCGATGATGTCCTACGCGACCGACCCGTGGATCTGCGTGCCGATCGCGCTCGGGTCGATCCTCGGCAGCCTCGGCATGCCGGTGATCTTCGAGATGACCCGCCGCCACTGGGGCCGGCGCCAGTGGTCGGTCCACACCAAGCTCACCCTCGTCGGCTCGGCCGTGCTCCTGTTCGGCGGCTGGGCCGCGTACCTGGCGTTCGAGTGGTCGAACCCGGCGACGTTCGGCCAGTGGCCCTGGTACGACCGGATCCTCCCGGCGTTCTTCCAGTCCGCGGTGGTGCGCGCCTCCGGCTTCAACTCGATCGACATCGGCGCCATGCGCGAGGACTCGCAGCTGGCGTCGATCATCCTCATGTTCATCGGCGGCGGCGCCGCCTCGACCGCCGGCGGCATCAAGGTCACCACGTTCTTCCTGCTGCTCCTGGTCATCTGGGCGGAGGTCCGCGGCGACCCCGACGTCACCGTGTTCCGCCGCCGCATCGACCCGCCCGTCATCCGCGAGGCCCTCGCGGTCGCCCTGGTCTACGTGGCGTGCAACGCGTTCGGCGTGTTCCTCATGCAGCGCTTCGAGCCGAACATCGAGATCACCGCGATCATGTTCGAGGTGACCAGCGCGTTCGCCACGGTCGGCCAGTCCACCGGCATCACCTACGACCTGTCCGAGCCGTCGGTGTGGCTCTTGACGATCGCGATGTACACCGGGCGTGTCGGTCCGGTCCTGTTCGCCGCGTCGCTGGCTCTTCGTGCACGAAAACGGCTATACCGGTACCCATCGGCGCGCCCGCTCGTGGGGTGAGCCCCGCCTCAACTGCCCCTCCGACGACAAGCGAAGATGGTGTCCAGCACGCCGCAGCGCGGATCGTCGCCCCCAGAAAGGACGCCCCCCGAGATGTCCCGTAAAGCCCGGCAGCGCACCAGTCGACTCCCCATCCGGATGCAGTTGATGCTTCCGATCGCCGCGGCGCTCATGGGGATGCTGGTCCTCGGGCTGTTCCAGACGGTCAGCGTCTGGGACGAGTACCAGAACGCGACCGACGCGGAGGTGCTCGCGGGCCTGTCGGCGGACCTGAACGACGCCCTCGAAGCGCACCGGCTCGAAGCCGGTCCCCTGGTCCAGTCCGTGATCAACGGCGGCGGCGGCCAGTTCGACTCCGCGGTCGCCCGCCGCGAGACCGACTGGGCGTTCGACCGCCTCGAAGAGGGCACGCCCGCGGTGACCGCGCGCTTCCCCGACCTTGAGGACGACCTCGAATCCCTGTTCGCCAAGGCCGCCGACCTGGAGACGGCCCGCGCGGCCTTCGACAAGCTCGCCGCCGGGGAGGCCGACTTCTCCGACGACGACGTCGCCGACGCGTACCTGGTCTACCGGGACGTCGCGAACAAGATCGTCTCGATCGCCGCGATCCTCCCCCGCCTGGTCGACGACGCAGAGGTCGCCGCGCACCTCGACTCGCTCGCGGCCCTCATGCAGGCCAGCCGGATCGCCGCCGAGATCCAGTTCACCGTCTCCACCGACCTCGTGTCCCTCGAAGCGGCGCAGGAGGTCGTGGTCGGGCGGCCCGAGCTGTCGAACGCCGCGTACATGTCGGGGAACTTCGACCGGCAGATCACCGAGTTCCAGGCGAACGCCTCCACCGACACCAGCACGGTCTACAAGGAGGCCATGGACTCCGAGCAGATCGAGACCGCGCAGGAGGCCCTCGGGGTGTACGTGCGCGGGAACGTGCCGACGATCAGCCCGCAGGACTT
>NZ_QFRW01000060.1:4457-8965 GCF_003265355.1 Glycomyces dulcitolivorans
CTCGCGGACCCTGCTCACCACGTTCGCACTGGTGATCGTGCTGGCGCTGACGTCGATCATCTCCGCGGCGATGCTGGCGCGGCGCATCAGCCTCCGCGTCGACGGCGTCCGCGAGGCGACCCTGACCGCCGCGTACGACACGCTGCCGAAGACGGTGGCCGCGGTGTCCCAGGCGGCCAACGCGGACGAGGTCGACCGGCTGCTCCAGACCGCGAAGCGCCAGACCGTCCAGACCTCCGACTCGCGGTACTCCGACGAGCTCGACAGCCTCGCCGAGGCGTTCAGCGCCGCGCACCACCAGGCCCTGCGCCAGACGGCGAACCAGGCGCTGCTGCGCATCGACGTCGAGGCGATGATGAAGACGCTCGCCCGCCGCGGGCAGAGCCTCATCCGCCGCCAGCAGCAGCTCATGGAGTCGGTGGTCGAGCAGTCGCCCAACCACGCGATCCCCGAGGAGTGGCGCAGCGTCTACCACCTGCTGGCGCGCATGCGCCGCAACGAGGAGAACCTGCTCCTGCTCGCGGGCGGCGACCCGCAGCGCCGCTACAACCACCCGGCGAACCTCGACACGATCATCCGCGACGCGGTCGCCGAGATCGAGGACGCCGGGCGCGTCGTGGTCGAGAACCAGGTGTCGGCGCGGCTGGAGACCAAGCCCGCCGGGGACCTGGTGCGCATCCTCGCGGAGCTGCTCGACAACGCGGCCGCGTACTCGCCGCCGACCCAGTCGGTGCGGGTCACTTCGCGCCGTTCGGGTTCGGAGATCGTCATCTCCATCGCCGACGACGGCATCGGGCTCGCGCCCGAGCCGATGGCCGCGATCAACCGCCGCCTGGCCGAGCCGACCCAGCTGAACTCGGAGCTGACGGCGACCATGGGCCTGCTCGTGGTGGGGCGCCTCGCCGCAGAGCACTCGGTGAGCGTGCAGCTGCACTCGACGATGGGCAAGGGCACGCTCGCGCTGGTGCGCATCCCGTCGAGCGCGCACGCGGAGGACCCGGTGGGCCTGTCGCCGGACCTGAAGGGATCGGCCGCGCGCCTGGCCCTGTCGGCCCGCGCCGCGAACCTGCCGGTGACCGGAACCGGCGGGGAGGCCGCCGCCCCGGGCGCGGTCGAGCCGATCGTGCCGCGTCCGCGCAAGGCCGGCCCGGCCCCCGAGCCACGCCCCGTAGCTGGGGTGACACTCAACGGAGCCAAGACGGTCCAGGCCCCTGCGGGCCCCGCTCCCGAGACGCTGGATGTTACCTTCAGGAAGGTGAACCGAGCACTCGAAAACTCCGGCAGGACCAACGGCGCCGAACTGCCCCGTCGCGCGCCGGGCTCCCGACTGCTCCCCGGCTCCGTCCCCAGTGCCCGACAGGGCGGCGGCGCCGATCTCGACCCGGCGGAGATCCGGGACCGGCTCGCCGGTTTCGCCTCCGGCATCGCGGCGGCCGCCGCGCACGAACAACGCCAATAGAAAGCAGCGAGATGGATAGCAAGGACAAGAACGTCGGTGAACTCGACTGGCTCCTGACCTCCTTCGTGGAGAAGGTGCCGGACGTCTCCGAGGCGCTCACGGTGTCCGTCGACGGCCTCGCGATCGCCGCCTCCCGGGGCCTGTCGACCGACCGGGCCGACCAGCTCGCCGCCATCACCTCCGGGCTCGCGAGCCTGACGACGGGGGCGGCCAAGGTCCTCGACGCCGGCCGGATCCGCCAGTCCGTCATCGACATGGACGAGGGCGTGCTGCTGCTCATGGCCGTCGGCGACCGCGCCCAGCTCGCGGTCCTCGCGAACGCCGGCTGCGACCTCGGCCAGGTCGGCTACGAGACCGCCCTGCTGGTCAAGCGGGTCTACGCCGCGCTCGAACCCGACGCCCGGGGCCTGTAGTCCCCGTAGGAGATTCCTCACCCGCGCCGGGCCTCGCCCATCGACGGCCCGCGCGGTTGATCTCAGCTCAGTGATGTTTCGCGTATTCGACCTGCGACAACCACTGAGCGCCCATCCAACGCTTACGCACCGCCACGCCGCTCGGGCTGCGCCCCTCCGCGTCGGCGGCGTTTCGCGGGGCTATGCTGCGTTCGCTACCTGGAAATGAATCTGGAGGCCCACACGTGACCACGGTTGAGCCGAAGCTTGAGCCGACGCCTATCGTCGCGCGTCCGTGGCCGGTGCGCCGCGAGCCCAAGGGCTCCTGGCTCGCCCGCACACTCCGCACGACGGACGCCAAGCAGATCGGCCTGCTCTACTTCGTGACGTCGTTCGCGTTCTTCGCGATCGGCGGCATCCTGGCCCTGCTCATCCGCGCGGAGCTGTTCCAGCCCGGCCTCCAGATCGTGTCCTCTGAGCAGTTCAACCAGCTGTTCACGATGCACGGCACCATCATGCTGCTGATGTTCGCGACGCCCATCGTGTTCGCGTTCGGCAACTACCTGGTGCCGCTCCAGATCGGAGCGCCCGACGTCGCGTTCCCGCGGCTGAACGCCTTCGCGTACTGGCTGTACCTGCTCGGCTCGACCCTCGCGGTCGCCGGCTTCATCACGCCCGGCGGCGCGGCGTCCTTCGGCTGGTTCGCGTACCAGCCGCTGTCGAACGCCGTGAACTCGCCCGGGATCGGCGCCGACATGTGGTTCGTGGGCCTGTCCATCTCCGGTGCGGGCACGATCCTCGGCGCGGTCAACATGATCACCACGATCGTGACGATGCGCGCGCCGGGCATGCTCATGTTCCGGATGCCGATCTTCACGTGGAACATCCTGATCACCAGCCTGCTGATGATCCTGGTCTTCCCGATCCTGTTCGCCGCGCTCCTCGCCGTCATGGCCGACCGCACCCTCGGTGCGCACGTCTTCGACGCCGAGACCGGCGGGGCGATCCTGTGGCAGCACCTGTTCTGGTTCTTCGGGCACCCGGAGGTGTACATCGTGGCGCTGCCGTTCTTCGGCATCGTCTCGGAGATCTTCCCGGTGTTCAGCCGCAAGCCGATCTTCGGCTACAAGACCCTCGTCGCCGCGACCCTGGCGATCGCGGGCCTGTCGATGGCCGTGTGGGCGCACCACATGTACGCGACCGGCGCGGTCATGCTGCCGTTCTTCTCGCTCATGACGTTCCTGATCGCGGTCCCGACCGGTGTGAAGTTCTTCAACTGGATCGGCACCATGTGGAAGGGCCAGCTGACCTTCGAGGCCCCGATGCTGTTCAGCATCGGCTTCCTGGTCACGTTCCTCCTCGGCGGCCTGTCGGGCGTCCTGCTCGCGAGCCCGCCGGTGGACTTCCACGTCTCGGACTCGTACTTCGTGGTCGCGCACTTCCACTACGTGCTGTTCGGCACGATCGTGTTCGCGGTCTACGCCGGCGTGTACTTCTGGTTCCCGAAGGTCGCCGGGCGCATGTACGACGAGCGC
The DNA here is from genome assembly GCF_003265355.1 of Glycomyces dulcitolivorans. Taxonomy (GTDB): domain Bacteria; phylum Actinomycetota; class Actinomycetes; order Mycobacteriales; family Micromonosporaceae; genus Glycomyces; species Glycomyces dulcitolivorans. Next base: position 7,844 of record NZ_QFRW01000060.1, read on the forward strand.
CTCGCGAAGGTCCACTTCTGGCTGACGTTCATCGGCTTCCACACGACGTTCCTGGTCCAGCACTGGCTCGGCGCCGAGGGCATGCCCCGCCGGTACGCCGACTACCTGGAGTCCGACGGGTTCACGACGCTGAACATGATCTCGACGATCGGCGCGTTCATCCTGGGCCTGTCGACGCTGCCGTTCATCTGGAACCTGTTCAAGTCCTGGAAGGCCGGGCGCGTGGTCGAGACCAACGACCCGTGGGGCTACGGCGGCTCGCTCGAATGGGCGACCAGCTGCCCGCCGCCCCTGCGCAACTTCGACCGCCTCCCGCGCATCCGCTCGGAGCGCCCCGTCTTCGACGAGAAGTGGGGACACCTGGTCAAGGAGGTCAAGGGCCACTAGCCCGCGACCCCGCGCAAAGCCCGTCGGCTCCGGCCGGCGGGCTTTCGCCTTGCCCGCCGGGCACGAAACGGGCGCAGTCGCGCTACGGGACTACCGGTCGGGCGGCGGCGTCACTAGGATCGGTGACATGAGCCGGGCACTGATCGTGGTAGACGTCCAGAACGACTTCTGTGAAGGCGGGTCGCTGCCCGTCGCGGGCGGCGCCGCGGTCGCGGCCGCCGTCACCGAACTCATCCGGGCCGCCCCCGGCCGCTGGGACCACGTGGTCGCCACCCGGGACTGGCACATCGACCCGGGCCTGCACTTCTCGGCCGAACCGGACTTCCGCGACTCGTGGCCGCCGCACTGCGTCGTCGGCACCGCGGGCTCGGGCTTCCATCCGGACTTCGACCACACGCTCGCCGAGGCGGTCTTCGACAAGGGCGCCTACGAGGCCGCGTACTCCGGGTTCGAGGGCTCCTCGGGCGAGACGGGCCTGACCGAGTGGCTGCGCACCCGCGACGTCGACGCGGTCGACGTCGTCGGCATCGCCACCGACCACTGCGTGCGCGCCACGGCCCTCGACGCGGCCGCCGAGGGCTTCGCGACCACCGTGCTCATCGACTACACCGCGGCCGTCGCCGAGGAGACCCGGGCGAAGGCCCTGGAGGAGTTCGAGCAGGCGGGCGTCGCCGTCAAGTAGGGCGCGGTCAAGTGAGGCAAGACGCGGAGCGGGCCGGGGCATTCGCCCCGGCC
>NZ_QFRW01000061.1 GCF_003265355.1 Glycomyces dulcitolivorans
GTCCGGGCGCCGTCCTTGCACGGCGCCCGGACCGGCCGCTCTCACTGCTTGACGCTGCCGGAGACCAGGCCGGTCGTCCAATACCGTTGCAGGAAGAGGAAGGCGATGATCAGCGGGAAGATCGAGATGAGCGACCCGGTGACCACCAGCGGTATGTAGTCGCCGCTGGCCCCGCCCGAGCTGGCCGCCTGGCCCTGCCAGTTGGCGAGGCCCACGGTGACCGGGTACAGGTCGGGGTCGTTGAGCATGATGAGCGGCAGGAAGTAGTTGTTCCAGGTCTGCACCAGCATGAACAGCATGATGGTGGCGATGGCGGGCGTCAGGAGCCTGCCGGTGACCTGGAAGAAGATCCTGAAGTCGCCCGCGCCGTCGATGCGGCCGGATTCGATGAGGCTGTCGGGGACGGCGCTGTCGGCGTAGATCCGCATGAAGTACAGGCCGAACGGGTGGCTCGCCATGGACGGCAGGATGATCGCCCACGGCGTGTCCGTCAGGCCCGCCTGGCTGAACAGCAGGTACGTCGGGATCGCGAGCGCGGTCGAGGGCACGGCCATGGCGCCGAGGACGCCCATGAACATGGCCTGGTTGCCCTTGAACTTGTACTTGGCGAACCCGTACCCGCCGAGGGCGGCGAGGAACGTGCCGCCGAGCGCGGAGGCGACCGCGTACAGCAGCGAGTTCCCGAGCCAGTGCCCGAACGCGCCGTCGTCGGCCTGGAACGTGTTCGCGATGTTGGTGAAGAGGTTGTTCTCCCCGGCGAACCAGAGTCCGAAGGTGGAGAACAGGTCTCCGGTCGTCTTCGTGGAGGCGACGACGAGCCAGAACAGCGGCAGCAGGAAGTAGGCGGCGGCCGCGAGCATCCCGATGGTGAGGATGGTGCTGCGCTTGGGCCGGGGCCTGCGCGGCTTCGCGGCGGTCGGCGCCTCGGTCTCCTGCGGTGAAGTGACGTGGGCGCTCATGACCGGCTCCTGCGGTTGGTGGCGAGCATGAAGAGGTACGAGCCGGCCATGATGACGAAGCCGAGCACGAAGGAGACGGCGGCGGCGTAGTTGTACTCCTGGCCGACGAACGCGAGGTTGTACGCGTAGAGGTTGGGCGTGTAGTCGGCGACGATGACGTTCGGCGCCAGGGTGCGCATGATGCTGGGTTCGTTGAACAGCTGGAAGCTGCCGATGACCGAGAAGACCATGCACAGGACGATCGCGGGCCGCAGCAGCGGGATCTTGATCGACCAGGCGGTGCGCCAGGGTCCGGCGCCGTCTACAGAGGCGGCCTCGTACAGCTCGGTCGGGACGGCCCGCAGCGCCGCGTACAGCAGGATCATGTTGTAGCCGGTGAACTCCCACGTCACGATGTTCGCGATCGACCCGAGCATGAGGTCGGCGCCGAGGAAGTCCGGCGCGGCTGCGCCGATCTTGTCGGCGAGCTGCGCGAGGGGCCCGAAGTCGGGCCCGTACAGGAAGCCCCACATGAGGGCGGCGACGACGCTCGGCACCGCGTAGGGCATGAAGATCGCCAGCCGCACGGTCCGCGACAGCCGCAGCAGCGCCGAGTCCAGTGCGAGGGCGAAGAACAGGGCCAGGATCATCATGACCGGGACCTGGATGAGGAAGAACAGGGCGACCCGGCCGAGCCCGGCGATGAGCTGCGGGTCGGTGAAGGCCCGCGTGTAGTTGTCGATGCCGACGAAGACGTTCCCGCCGATCATCTGCTCGCGGAAGAGGCTGAACCACGCGGCGTAGGCCAAGGGCACCAGGAACATCGCCGTGAAGGCGATCATGAACGGCGCGACGAACAGGTACCCGGTCTTGGCGTACCGCGGGCCCTTGCCGCCCTTGCGGCCCTTGGCGGTGCGGCTGATCCCGGGCGCGACCGGCGCTTCGGATGCGGTGTCGGCGCTCATGATCCCTCCTCCACGGTGAAGCCCTGGAACTCGGCGTACTCGGCGATGCGGTCCTGCCAGTCGCTCAGGGCCGCAACGGCGTCGGAACCCTCGGCGATGGCGGTGCCCACGGTCGCGCCGTAGTCGGCCCGGACCTGGTCGTTGAACGGCGGCCACTGGAAGTCCGGCGAGACGGTCTCGCTGATCTGCGCGAACACCTCGTTGACCTTCTGGCCGCCGTAGAACTCCAGCTCCATGCCGGTGAACTCCGGGTCCTCCAGGAGCGCCTTGGTCGGCGGGAACAGGAACTGCTCGGTCGCCATCGCCTTGGTGCACTCGGGGTCGGTGTTGATGAACTGCGCGAAGACCGCGGCCTGGATCGGGTGCTCGGTGATGTTGAAGACCCCGTTGGTCGACCCGCCCCAGTTCCCGGCGACCTGGTCGCCCGACTCCCACTGCGGCAGCGGCGCGGCCCGCCACTTCCCGCTGGTGGACGCCGCGGTCGACTGGAGGAACACCGGCCCCCACGCGGCGGTGAGCCACGTGGCGTACTTGCCGCGGTTCGCCGCCTGGTACCACTGGTCGGAGAAGTCCGGGTCGGTCGAGACGACGCCCTCGGCCGCGAGCCCGGCCCAGAACTCCGTGACCCGCTGCGCCGCTTCAGAAGTGACGTCCACCTTCAGGTCGGCGCCCTCGGACCCGCCGAACGGGTCGGCGCCGGCCTGCCACAGCGACCCGGCGAAGAACGCGCCCTGGCTGGGCGGGAAGTTCGTCAGGTACACCTCGGGGTCGGCCTCATGGAGCGCTCTGGCCGCGTCCGCGAACGCCTCCCACGTCGCCGGGACCTCGATCCCGTGCGCCTCGAAGATGTCGGCCCGGTACAGCATCCCCATCGGACCGGTGTCCTGCGGGATCGCCCAGACCTCGCCGCCGGGGCCGCTCACCTGCGCCCACACCCACTCCACGAACTGGTCCTCCAGTTCGCCCGCGCCGTAGGGCCGCAGGTCGAGCAGGTGGTCGGTGATCGTGAACGCGGGCACCATCTCGTACTCGATCTGCGCCACGTCGGGCGCGCCGCGCCCGGCCCGCAGCGCGGTGCGGATCTTCGCGTAGTGGCCCGCGCCCTGCGCCGCGTTCGTGACGTCCACTTTGACGTCCGGGTAGGCCTCCTCGAAGAGGGCGACCTGCTTCTCGATCCCGGGCACCCAGGTCCAGAAGTTCAGTTCGGTGGGGGTGTGCATGGCCTCGTCGATCTCGGCCTGGCTGACGTGTTCGGGCGGCTGGACGGGCCGGCGTCCGCACGCGCTGAACGCGAGCGGACTCGCGAGCGCGGCGCCGAGCCCCGTCCTTCGTCTGAAGCGGGGATTCATCGTGCGTCCTTTCCTGGCTCCTCATCGAGCCGGTTCGGGGGCGGTGCGGTCGATCGGCGGACGACGAGCCGGTGTACGTCCGGGGGCGGGGCGGCCGGCTCCGGTGCGCCGGTGGGCGCGCCCGGGAGCCGCCGCAGGAGGATGCCGAGGCCGAGGATCGCGTCGGTCTCGAACTGCTGGCGGACGGTGGTCAGGGGAGGGGTGAGGTAGGCCGCGGCCGGGATGTCGTCGAAGCCGGTGACGCTGACCCGTTCGGGCACGGCGATGCCGGCCTCGGTGTAGGCCCGGATGAGCCCGATCGCCATGTCGTCGTTCGCGCAGGCCACGGCCGTCACCTCCGGGTCGTGGAGGAGCCGGCGCCCCGCCTCGTACCCGGCCGCGGGCGTCCAGTCGCCCTCGATCGGCTCCGGCGCCTCGATGCCGCGGGCCTCGTGGGCGGCCCGCCAGCCGTCGACGCGCTCGCGGGCGGCGAACCAGGAGTCCGGCCCGGCCACGTGCCAGACCCGCTCGTGCCCGAGGTCGAGCAGGTGCTCGACGGCCTCGCGGGTCGCGTCGGCGTTGAAGTCCCCGGTGAGCAGGTTCTCGGCCTGGGGGAGGCTGCGCCCGACGCTGTAGATCGGCACGGACGGGTCGACGTGCAGCTCCACGCCCTCGTCGATCGGCTCGGAGATGATGATGGCGTCCACGCCCTGGTGCAGCAGCCAGTCGACGGCGCCGCCGATCGAATCCGGTTCGCCCTCAACGGTGTTCGCGATCATGACCGAGATCCCGGCGGCGCGGGTGGCGCGCTCGATCGCCACCTGGAGCGAGGCGGGACCGTACAGCGCGGTGCCGAGGGCGACCACGCCGATGCGCCCGAAGCGGCCGGTGATGAGCGCCCGCGCGGCCGTGTTCGGCCGGAACCCCAGCTCGCGCGCGGCCCGCAGCACCTTCTCGCGCACCCCGTCCGAGACGTACCGCTCGTTGTTGACCACGCGGGAGACGGTCTTCTGCGAGACGCCGGCGAGGCGGGCCACGTCGGTCATGCCGGGCGGTCGGCGCCGCGCGGGGACCGGGTCGGGAGGAGTCACGGGGGCCATGCGGGGGCTCCAGACAGGATCTGACTACGTTGTCAGATGCAACCTACGTCACACTGCCGATCCGTGTCAAGACATCCGCGGCGAAAGCCTGAAACCACCCGAAACCCCGCCCGAACGCGGCGGACCCGCCCCGGCATGAAGCCGAGGCGGGTCCGCCGCGCGTCCGCCGCTAGGCGACGACCACGTCCAGCGGGGACGCCTTGACGCCGAACGCCTCGCGGAGGTCGCCGTCGTCGACGAGGAACGGCTGGTCGGACATGTAGCTCATCTCGCGGAACTCGTTCCACATCGGATCGGTGAACCCGAGCAGGGTCATCTCCCGCTCGGTCAGCTGCTCCAGGCGCGGCTCGGACGCGCCGCGGAGTTCGGCGAGGCGGGCCGCGACCTCGCGGACCGTGGCGGTCAGGATCGGTGCGATCCAGGCCCGGCCCCAGGCGGTCTCGCTGCGCGCCAAGGCGATCAGCGCCGCTGCGGCATCCTCGGTGTAGGTGAACGCGTGCTGCGCGTCGGGGTTGCCGTGGACGAGTGCCAGCTCGCCCCTCATGACGTGCGGCTCGACCAGGAAGCCGAAGGCCGAGTACGCGCCCGGCCCGACGAACTGGCCCGCCCGCAGCTCGGTGACGCGCAGGCGCCCCGCGTCGTGCGCGGCCTTCGCATGGAGCCACAGGTCGGCCCGCACCCTGCCCTTGCGCGTCGGCGGGTCCAGCGGGGTCCGCTCGGTCAGCGGGCCCGCGGTCCGCGCGTAGCCGTACAGGTTCCCGAGCATCACCAGGTCGGCGCCGGTCCGCTCGGCCGCGGTGAGGACCGAGTCGAACAGGACCGGCATCAGCTCCGGCCAGGTGTGGTACGGGGTCGCGACGGCGTTGACCACCGTGTCGGCGCCCTTGACGGCGTCGGCGAGCGCCTCGGTGTCGCCGGCGTCGAGCGCGATCCGCTCGACCCCTTCAGGACCGCCGCCGCTGCGGGAGACCATCCGGACCCGGTCGCCGCTCTCGGCCAGCCGCCGTGCGGCCGCGCTGGCGACGGCTCCCCGTCCGACGATCACTACATCAGCCATGATTCTCGTTCCATTCGCTTGTGCCAGTGGGAAAACGGCGGGCCCGTCCGCGGAGTCAACACTGCGCCGCGCCGGCCGGGTAGCCTAGTGGCCTGAATGCCACACTTCCCAAGGATTCGGCCATGCGCAGCATCGCGGTTCTCGCAGTCCCACCCGTCAAGCCCTTCGACCTGTCGATGCCCGCGACCATGCTCGAAGGCGCGGCCATCGAGGGCCGCCCCTGCTACGAGGTCACCGTCTGCACCCCCGAACCGGGGCCCGTCGCCGCCTCCGGCGGCATCGGCATCGTCGTCACCGCCGGCCTGGAGGCCCTCGACGCCGCCGACACGATCGTCGTGCCCTCCACCGGCCGCCGCCACGACCCGCCCGAGGAGGTCCTCGACGCCCTGCGCGCGGCGGCCGCCGCGGGGAAGCGGATCGCCTCGATCTGCTCCGGCGCGTTCGTCCTCGCCCGCGCCGGGCTCCTCGACGGTCGCCGCGCTACCACGCACTGGGCGCTCGCCGACGAGCTGCGGCGCGCCCGCCCGGCCGTCGAGGTCGACCCGAACGTGCTGTTCGTCGACGAGGGCCAGGTCCTCACCGGCGCCGGCTCCGCCGCCGGAATCGACCTGTGCCTTCACCTCATCCGCACCGACTACGGTGCGGCCGTAGCCAACTCGGTCGCCCGCGCCGCGGTCGTCACGCCCGTGCGCCAAGGCGGCCAGGCCCAGTTCGTCGACACGCCCCTGCCGCCCGGCACCGGCTCGGCCCTCGCCGAGGCCCGCGTCTGGGCCCTCGGCCGCCTCGACCGCCCGATCTCCCTCGACGACCTCGCCCGCGAGGCCCGCGTGAGCGTGCGGACCCTCGCCCGCCGCTTCACCGCCGAGACCGGCATGACCCCGTTCCAGTGGCTCCTCCAGCAGCGCCTCCACCGCGCCCGCGAACTCCTCGAAGCCACCGACTACACCGTCGACCAGGTGGCCCGGCGCAGCGGCTTCGGCTCCGCCGAATCGCTGCGCCAGCACCTGACCCGCCACATCGGACTGACCCCGAGCGCCTACCGCGCCTCGTTCACCCGCTCGCCCGCCTGACTTCCTCGCCGCGGCGGCGGCCCGTACACCGGGCGGTACTCGGCGAACTCGGTCGTGAACAGCGCCAGGCCCTCGGTCAGGCCCGGCAGTCGCCGCTCGACGCCGTGGACCTGCTCGGTCGGCATGAACCCCGAGATGTACCCGGTGGTGTCGGTCGAGAACTGGCCCTTGATGTCCGAGCGCGCCTCGCCCAGGCACTTGAGGACCGCGTTGCCCGTCCCGGCCGGGAACTCCACGTTGAAGCGGTTGACCGGCTCGCACACTGCCGTCCCCGACTCCTTGAGCATCCCGTCGAGCAGGAACATCGTGGCGTCGCGGAAGTGCGCGGCCGTGCTCGTGCGCCCGACGTACCCAGTCGCCGTCAGCCACACCCGGCAGTCGGTGACCTCCCACCCGTACAGGCCCCGGCGCATGAACTTCTGGACGCCGTCCTCGACGGCGTTGCGCAGCGCCCGCGTCAGCGAGCCGCGCTCCACCTCCAGCCCGTAGTGCAGGCCCGACCCCGGCTCGCCCGGCTCCAGGCGCAGCCCGACGGTGGCGACGTTCGGCGTCTGCTTCCACATCTCGTGCAGGGCCGAGGCGGTGCGCAGCGGCCGCTCGACGTGGATCGCGCGGGTCTCCTCGAACTCGACGCCGATGCCGAACTCCTCGTCGAGGAGCGAGGCCACGACCTCCTTCTGCACCTCGCCGTACAGGCGCACGGCCATCTCCTCGGACAGCTCGTCCAGGTGCGGGTCCACGAGCGGGTCCCGCTCGGCCAGGTTCAGCAGCGCCCGGTTGAGATCGACGCGCCGGTTCGGGTCGGCGGGGCGCACCACGGTCTCCAGCGTCGGCGGCGTGAACAGGCCCCCGCTCGCCAGGCCCTCAGGCGACCCGATCGCGTCCCCGATGCGGATGTCGCTGAGGCCCTTGACCTTCGCGATCGAACCCGGCCCGGCCTCGCCCATGACGGTCGCCGTGCCGTGGTCGAAGACCTCCACCGACGTCACCTTGCCCTCGTGGGACTCGACCGCGCCGTACTCGCCGCGGCGGTACACCGTCAGCACGTCCCGCGGCCCGATCCGGCCCGCGTTCACCCGCACGTACGCGATCTTCTGGTGGTGGTGCTCCACCTTGAACACCGTGCCGCGCGGCTCGGCCTCCGGATCCCCTTGCGGGACCGGCAGATAGCGGCGGATGCCCTCGGTCAGCGCCCCCACGCCCGCGCCGGTGACGGCCGACCCGAAGTACACCGGGTGCGCGGCCCCCGCGCGAACCTGCGCGGCCAGCTCGGCGTCGTAGTCGAGCGGCCCGGACCCCTCCAGGTAGGCCGCGAGGAACTCGTCCGACCCCGCCGAGAGCAGGTCGGCGGCCCGGTCGGCGAACTCGCGGTCGCCGAACGCGAACGGGAGCGCCTCGGCCTCGGCCGAGCCGATCGCCCGCACCGTGCCCATCGGCAGCAGCCGCGGGCTCAGCATCCGGGCCAGGTCCTCCAGCAGGTCCGCCTCGCGGGCGCCGCGCCGGTCGACCTTGTTGACGAACAGGAGCGTCGGCACGCCGAGCCGCTCCAGGGTGCGGAACAGGACCCGCGTCTGGGCCTGCACGCCCTCGACCGCGGAGACCACCAGGACCGCGCCGTCGAGCACGCGCAGCGCCCGCTCCACCTCGGCGATGAAGTCGGTGTGGCCCGGCGTGTCGATGAGATTGACGGTGGTGCCGCCCAGGCGGAACGCGACGACGGCCGACTGGATCGTGATCCCGCGGCGGCGCTCCAGCTCCATCGAGTCGGTCTGCGTGCTGCCGGAGTCGACGCTGCCGACGCGGTCGATGATGCCCGCGTCGTACAGCAGCCGCTCGGTCAGGCTGGTCTTACCGGCGTCGACGTGGGCGAGAATCCCCAGATTCAGAAATGACAAGGACAGTCCTCAGAGAAGAGTTCGGCTGGATTCGCTGGGTGAACTCTGAAGTCCGGCGCATGTCGGACCCCTCTCTGACTCGTATCGGACCTGTCCCCGGCGACGCTAGGCCCGCCCACCGGATCCCGCAACCGGTTTTCGGAAGGTGCGGCCCCGCGCTAGGCTCCGCACCATGGGCACGAGCGAGGACACCTTCCAGCGGGCACTCACCCCCGCCGACGTCGCCGCCGCCAACGGCCTCACGGCGCGCTGGCTCGCCTCCCGTTCTGAGATCCCTTCGGCCGCATCGGGACTCGGCATCTGGCCGCTCCTCGCCGTCCTCGCCACCGGCGCCGTCGACGACACCCGGGACGAACTCCTCGCCGCCGCCGGCCTCTCCTCCGACCGCGCCGCCGCGGCGCCCGCGGCCCTCCTCGCCGCGATCGAAGGCTCGCCCGCGCTCAGCGCCGCCCTCGCCGTCTGGGCCGGCAAACGCGTCACCCTCGACCCCGACTGGACCGCGGGCCTCCCGGTCGACGCCGTCGGCTCCCTCACCGGCGATCCCGCCACCGACAAGGCCGCCCTCGACGCCTGGGCCGCCCGCAGCACCCGCGGCCTCATCGACCGGATGCCCCTCGACTTCACGCAGCCCATCGACCTCGTCCTCGCCAGCGCCCTCTCGGTCACGACCACCTGGAACACCCCCTTCACCGACCACCGGCGCGCCTTCACCCACGGCCCTTGGGCCGGGCTCGGCCAGGTCAGGGGCCTCACCGCGACCCTCGGCGACGTCCTGCGCATCGGCGACGACGCCTCCGTGCTCACCGTCCCCGGCGACGGCGGCATCGACGTCCTCCTGGGCCTCGGCCGCGACGGCCTCACCCCGCACGAGGTCATAGCCAACCTCCTCGACGCCGCCGACCCCGACTGGGGCCTCCCGGCCACCGCGCTCGCCCCGGGGGAGCGGGCGGTCGGCGTCGAAGTCCAGGAGTACCTGGCCCCGCGCCCGCAGACCGGCCCCGAGACCGAGGTCCGGACCGTCCGCTTCAAACTCCGCAACGACCTCGACCTCATCGCGGACGCCCGCACCCTCGGCCTCGTGAACGCCTGCGACCCCGCCCGCGCCCGCTTCGACCGCCTTGCAGCCGAACCGGTCCACGTCTCCCAGGCGAAGCAGGCCTGCACGGCCGTCTTCTCCGCCACCGGGTTCGAGGCCGCCGCCGTCACCGCCGTCGCCATGACCCGCGCCGGCGCGCTCCCCTCCAAGCGCCGGCACCGCCACGTCCGCGCCGTGATCGACTTCGACCGACCGTTCGCCTACCTCGCCCGCCACCGCCCCACCGGCCTCGTCCTCGTCGCCGGCTGGGTCGACCGACCGGAGACCGCATGAGCCTCGCCCTTCAGGACCTCCTGACCCCCGCCGACGTCGCCGCAGCCAACGCCCTCACCCGGCGCTGGCTCGCCTCCCGCACCGAGGTCCCTTCGGCCGCATCCGGACTCGGCATCTGGCCGCTCCTCGCGATGCTCGCCACCGGCGCCGTCGCGGACACCGAGCGGGAACTCCTCGAAGCCCTCGGCCTCGACGCAGACCGCGCCGCGGCTCTCCCGCAGGCACTTCTCGACGGCGCCCGCACCTCGCCCGCGCTCCGTGTCGCCCTCGGCGTGTGGGCCGGCCCGAGCATCGTCCTCGACCCCGACTGGGCCGCGGCCCTCCCGCCCCAGACCCTCGGCTCCCTCACCGGCGACAACGCCGCCGACAAGACCGCCCTCGACGCCTGGGCCTCCGCCAACACCGGCGGCATCATCGAGGAGATGCCGGTCGACCTCGACGCCCCCGCGCCGATCGAACTCCTTCTCGCCAGCGCCCTCCTAGTCCGCACCAAATGGCGCACCCAGTTCGAGGAGAACACCTACGCGCCCTTCACGACCGGCCCCTGGGCCGGCCGCGGGACCCTCCTCACCGCCTCATACGACGAGGACGTGCTCCGCATCGGCGAGGACGCCACGGTCCTCACCGTCAGAGGCGACGGCGACATCGACGTCCTCCTGGGCCTCGGCCGCGAGGACCTCGCCCCGCACGCCGTCCTCGACGCGCTCATCGACGCCGTCGACCCCGCCTGGGGCCGCTCCGCGACCGGCCTCGCCCCGGGGGAGCAGGCGATCGGCGTCCAGGTCAGCGAGTACCAGGGCACCGCGCCCCAGACCGGCCCCGAGATCGGGGCGACCACGGTCGCCTTCGACGTGCACGAGGAACTCGACCTCACCGAGGACGCCGCCGCACTCGGCCTCGTCGCCGCCAGCGACGAGCAGCGCGCCCGCTTCGACCGCCTCGCCGCCCGCCCCCTCTACGTGAGCCAGGCCCGGCAGTCCTGCACGTCCCGCTTCAGCGCCACCGGCTTCGAGGCCGCGGCAGTCACCGCGATCGGCATGGCCCTCGCCGGGTTCATCCCGCGCTTCGAGCACCGGCACGTCCGCCACACCGTGACCTTCGACCGGCCCTTCGCCTACGTCGCGGTGCACCGCCCCACCGGGCTCGTCCTGGTTGCCGGCTGGGTTTCGGATCCCGCGCTCGCCTAGGGCCGGCCTGGGGCCGGAACCGTCCGACGGAGGCGACGCGTGATTCGGGGGAGTGAAAGCGAACGCGATCGGCTTACTGCTGCGCTGCGATCGATTCGGCGTTCGAGTGCCGACGGAGTCTCCGGCCAGAGGCTTATGTCTTAGTCTGCTTACCACCGGACTCTGCGTCTACCAACAAGAATTTCGCATCCCTGTACGCCTCTCAATTCTCCCTCGCCCCACCAGGCCCGTCATCACCCGATCGGGTAGACAATCAGGACATTTCGCCTCGACCCGCCTGTGCCCCAAGCAAACCGGCCGCCCCGCAAGCGCCACCGCCTTCGTCGCCGCCGCTCGAACCCCGACCCGAACGGCGCGAAAGTCACCGAAACCCAAGCAGACCCTCGCTCAATCCCCTTGCCACGCATGCCAGAGCCCCGAGTACACCCCGCCCGCGGCCAGCAGCTCGTCGTGCGTGCCCGCCTCGGCGATCCGGCCCCGCTCCACGACCGCGATCCGGTCGGCCGAGCGGGCGGCCTGGAGCTGGTGGGCGATCGCGATGACCGTGCGGCCCGCGAGGGCCGCGGCCAGCGCCGCCTCCACCTTGCCCGCGCTGGCGGGGTCGATCCCGGCGGTCGCCTCGTCGAGGATGACGATGTCCGGGTCGGCGATGACGACGCGCGCAAGCGCGATCTGCTGCGCTTCAGCCGTGGTGAGCTTGCGGTGCTCGTCGCCGAGCATCGTGTCCAGCCCCTCGTCGAGGGCCCACCGCGCGTCCACGCGCCGCAGCGCCTCCTCCAGCCGGTCGTCGCCGGCCTCGGGCGCGGCGAGGATCAGGTTGTCGCGCAAGGAGGCCGTGAACACGTAGTGCTCCTGGGTCACCAGGACGACATGCCGCCGCAGCTCCTCCACGCCGATGTCGTAGACGGGGACGCCGCCGAGCGTCGCGGCCCCGGTGCGCGGCCGGTCGATCCCGGCCAGCAGCCGCGCGATCGTGGACTTCCCGGCCCCCGAGGGCCCGACCACCACGAGCCGTTCGCCCTGCGCGGGATGGAGACTGAGGCCGTGGAGGACGTCGGGGCCGTCGCCGTACCCGAACGTGACCGCGTCCAGCCGCAGGTCCGAGCCCTCCGGTCGCGCCTCCCGCGTCTCGGCGGGGATCAGGTTGACGCCCTCGATGCGCGCGAGCGCGGCCGCACCCTGCTGGAACTCGCCGAGCTGGACCATGATCCCGTTGGTGGGGTTGGCGACCCGCACGGTCACGGTGATCGCGGCGATCGCGGTCCCCAGCGTCAGGCCCCCCTCGAAGTACCAGAGCCCCGCGGCGAGGGTGACGATGATCAGCTGGCCGCGGTTGATCATGAGCATGACCATGAAGAAGTTCGCCTGGAGGCCGACCACCCGCAGCAGCCGGTCCATCATGGTCTGTCCGCGCCCGTATCCGAGTTCGCGTCGCTCCGCTTGCAGCGCCAGCGCTTCGACGCTCCGCGCGCCCGCGCTCGACGCGGCGACGGTCTCGGCCGCCTCGCTCATCGCGGCCCGCTGCTTCAGGAACGCGGGCGCGGCCCGCCGCAGGTACCGGCGGGCGTTGAGCAGCGTCAGCGGGACCGTCACCAGCGCCACCAGGCCCAGCAGCGGGCTGACGACGAACGTGGCGATGTACAGCACGACCACCTCGATGACGAGGGTCGCGACCGTGGGTCCGTTGTCGCGCAGCATGTCCGCGACGACGTTGACGTCGGAGGCGGTCCGGGTGCCCAGGTCGCCGCGTCCGGCGCGCTCGACCTGCACCAGCGGCAGCGACAGGACCCGCTCGACCACCGATTCGCGCAGCCGGGCCGCGGCCCGCTCGCCGAACCGGTACCCCGAGAGCCGCCCCAGGCGCCCGAGCACGAACTGGAAGCACACGCACACGAGGATCACCCCGCACATGAGGTTCACCTGCCCGGTGTCCCAGCCCGCGCCGATGCCGTCGACGACCCGCCCCAGCAGGACCGGCACGGACACGCTGAACGCGGCCGCGAACAGGTACAGCAGCAGGACCGCCGCGGCCCGGCCCGGGTCGGCGGCCAGCAGCCGGCCCACGGCCCGGCGGAC
>NZ_QFRW01000062.1:0-4586 GCF_003265355.1 Glycomyces dulcitolivorans
GTCCGCGCCGCCTCCGGGCCGGCCCCGACCGACCAGCAGCCGCTGGCCCGCCCGACCTCGGGCGGCCCCGTCTCGCCCGCCGGGCACATGTCGGCCCCGCGCCCGCCCGTGCAGCAGGCGCCGCAGCAGCCGGTCCAGGCCCCGCAGATGCTGCCGCCGCAGACGAACTACCAGCCCGCGCCGCAGCAGCAGATGGCCTACCAGCAGCAGCCCGCGAAGCGGCCCCTGTCGCAGGAGCCGGCCGTCCTGGTGACCGGCGCGGCCGTGATCATCCTGCTCGTGGTGTTCTTCGTGCTGCTCTCGGTCATCATCTAAAGGTTTTTGCGCAGGCGCTCCAGGCCCTCCTCCAGGACGGCCCGGGGCTTGCAGAACGTGAAGCGGACCTCGGGCCTGGGCTCGGGGTCCGCGTAGAACACCTGCGTGGGGACCGCGACGACCCCGCACTTCTCGGGCAGGGCGAGGCAGAACGCCATGCCGTCCTCGTACCCGAGCGGGGCGGCGCTGGTGGTGATGAAGTAGGTGCCCTGCGGCTCGTACACGGTGAACCCGAGCGAGGCGAGGCCCTCGGCGAGCAGGTCGCGCCGTACGGCGTACGAAGTCAGGTAGTCCTCGTAGTACTCGCGCCCGGAGGCGAGCGCGGCGGCGATCCCGTACTGGAACGGGGTGCCCGAGGCGAACGACAGGTACTGCTTGACGCCCTTGACCCGGTCGACCAGGGCCGCGGGGCCGGTGGCCCAGCCGATCTTCCAGCCGGTCACCGAGAACGTCTTCCCGGCCGAGCTGATCGACACCGTCCGGTCCCACATGCCCGGGAGCGCGGCGATCGGCTCGTGCAGGCGGCCGTCGAACACCAGGTGCTCGTACACCTCGTCGGTGACCACCAGCAGGTCCCGCTCGATCGCGATCCGCGCGACCGCTTCGAGCTCGGCGCGGTCCAGGACCGTTCCGGTCGGGTTGTGCGGGGTGTTCAGCAGCAGGACCTTGGTGCGGTCGTTGACGATCGATTCGAGCCGGTCGAGGTCGGGCCGGAACGCCGGGGCCTCCAGCCGCCACGGCACGATCCGCCCGCCCGCCAGCTCCACCGACGCCTTGTAGGAGTCCTAGAACGGCTCCATCGCCACGACCTCGTCCCCGGGCCGCACGAACGCGAGCATCGCCGCGGCGATCGCCTCAGAGGCCCCCGCGGTCACCACGACCCCGTCATCCGGACTCGGCGCGAGCCCGTACCAGTCGCGCTGGTGGGCCGCGATCGCTTCGCGCAGTTCGGGAACGCCCGGCATCGGCGGATACTGGTTCCGCCCGTCCCGCATCGCCGCCACGGCCGCCTCGATCACGTGCTCGGGCCCCGACTCGTCGGGGAACCCCTGCCCGAGGTTCACGGCCCCGTACTGCTGCGCGAGCGCGGACATGACGGTGAAGATGGTGGTCTGCGGCTTGGCCGGGCCCGGTAGGTCCATGGGGTTCCTCCTCTGCGAACCCGGCCATCATCTCACTGGGGTCCGGACGGACCCGTCGCCCTGAGGGACGCGGCGATGCGGGCCGCGATGCGCTCGCGCGCGGCCGCGGTGCGGGCCTGGAGGAGGGGGAGCATGAGGGTGTAGCGCTCGCTCCTGGGGAGGGCCGCGAAGGCCGCTTCGGCGTTCGCTGCGGCGACGGCGGCCTTCAGTTCGGGCGGGACCTCGGCGGTGGACTGCGGCTCGTAGGCCGCGTCCCAGCGGCCGTCGGCCTTCGCTTCGGCGATCCGGGCCGCGCCCGCGGGGCGCATGCGGCCTTCGGTGATGAGCGCTTCGACCTTGACGCGGTTGACCTGCGACCAGGCGCTGGCGGCGCGGCGCGGGGTGTAGCGCTGGAGGAAGGAGTCGGCGTCGAGGGCCTTGCGCTGGCCGTCGATCCAGCCGAAGCACAGGGCCGCGTCGAGGGCCTCCTCGATCCTCACCAGAGTGAGTGGGCTGCGGCGCTTGCCGATTCGCAGCCACGCCTCGGTCGCGTCTTCGTGGTGCTCCTCCAGCCAGGCTTCCCATTCGCCTCGGTCGGCGAACTCCAGGGGGCTCATTTCGCGGCTCCGGCGAGGACGTCGAGGTAGTGCTGGTTGAACATGACGCCCAGGACGTTCCCGAACGGGTCGATGAAGGACGCGGTGACGAAGCCGTCTCCACGGACCGTCTTCGGTTCGTGTTCGGTGGCGCCCTTGGCTTTCAGGCGATCGATCGCGGCGTCGAGGTCGTCGACGTGCCAGTACGCGATGGCCCCGCCCGGGGCCGCCTTCATGTCGTGCGGCGCCCAGGAGCCCTTGACCAGGCCCAGCTCGTGCCCGTAGTCGCCGACGCGGAACTCCGCGTACCCGCCGGGGACCTCGAAGTACGCCTCGATGCCGAGCAGCTCGGCGTACCAGGCCTTGGCGGCGTCCAGGTCCTCGGCGAAATAGGTGACGGTGGCGAATCCCCGCAACATGGCGTGCTCCTTCGTTGTCGTTGAACCCCACGCTACGGACCATTGCGGCAGACTTCCTTCCGCAATGCGTGGGAGGATCGGGGAATGTTGGAGACTTCCGCGCGGCTGCTGCGTCTGCTCGCTCTGCTTCAGGCCCACCGTGAGTGGTCGGGTGCGGCGCTGGCCGAGCGTTTGGAGGTGAGCACCAGGACCGTGCGCACCGATGTCGGCAAGCTCCGCCAGCTCGGCTACCGGGTCGCTTCCACTACCGGCGCGGCCGGCGGCTACCGCCTTGAGGCCGGGAATGCGATGCCGCCCTTGCTCTTGGACGACGAGGAGGCCGTGGCCGTCGCGGTCGGCCTGCGCGCGGCCGCCTCCGGGTCGGTGTCGGGGATCGAGGAGACCTCCTTGCGCGCCTTGGCGAAGCTGGAGCAGACGATGCCCTCGCGGCTGCGGCGGCGCATCGACGTGCTCCGCTCGGCGACCGTCTCGGCCGCCGCGGCCGGGCCCGCGGTCGACGCCGAGGTCCTGACCGCGGTCGCCGAGGCCGTGCACCGGTGCGAGCAGCTGCGGTTCGACTACCTCGACCGCGCGGGGGAGGAGTCGCGGCGCCGGGCCGAGCCGCACCGCCTCGTCTACACCGGGCGGCGCTGGTACCTGCTGGCCTGGGACGTCGACCGCGCCGACTGGCGCACCTACCGGGCCGACCGCATCCGGCCCCGGATTCCGAACGGCCCGCGGTTCACGCCGAAGGACCCGCCGGAGGAGGCCGTCGCGCATGTTCTGAGGGGTGTCGGGCAGGCGGCCTGGCGCTACCCGGCCCGCATCAGACTCCTTGTGCCCCTTGCTGAAGCGGCGGATCGGCTGCCGGTCGGCGGCGGCCTGCTCGAAGCGGCGGGCGAGGGCGAATGCCTGTGGGAGACGGGGACCGACTCGCTGCGCGATCTTGCGCTGTTCGCGACTTCCCTCGATCTTCCGTTCACCGTTGAGGAGCCGGAGGGGCTGCGGGAGGAGCTGCGGGCGCTGGCCGCGCGGTTGCGGGCCGCTTAGCCCTTTGCGAGTTTCGCCAGGAGCGCTGTGAGCGTCTCGCGCTCGGTTTCGGTGAGGCTCTTCAGGAGCCGCTCCTGGTTCGCGAGATGGACGCCCATGAGCCGGTCGGTCATCTCGATTCCCTGCGGCGTCAAGGTGATCCGCCGCCCACGCGCGTCCTCGTCGGTGACCGACCTGGCGACCAGGCCCTTGGCTTCGAGGCGGTCGACGCGCTTGGTGATCGCGCCGGTCGTCACCAGGACCGTGCGGCTCAGCTCGCCCGCCGAGAGCGAGTACGGCGGTCCCGAGCGGCGCAGGGCCGCGAGGACGTCGAAGTCGCCGTTGCCGAGGCCGGCCTCGGCGAAGGGCGGGCGCAGGCGCCGGTCGAACTCGTCGGTGAGCCGGAACATCCTGCCCACCACCAGCATCGGGGAGGCGTCCAGGTCCGGGCGCTCGCGCTGCCACTGGCCGACCATGTCGGCGACCGCGTCGTTCTCAGGTACTCCGTCGTTCCGCATGACTTGCATTCTAGCTTCCAAGGAAGATATTATGTCTTCCATGGAAGACAAATTCCCCTCCGCCCGGCGCCGCTTCATCGCCGCGAGCTTCGTCGATTCGCTTGGGCAGGGCGTCTATGTGCCGCTGACCATGCTGTTCGTCCACGCCCTCACCGGCCAGTCCCTCACCGCGATCGGCACCGGGCTCACCCTCGCCGGGCTCGGGGCGCTCGCTTCGATGCCCGTCATCGGGTCGCTCATCGACCGGTTCGGCGGCAAGCGGGTCTACGCCGGGGCGCTCGCCTTGCGCGCCATCGGGTTCGCGCTCTACCCGCTCGCCCACTCCTACACCGCGTTCCTGGCCGTGGCGCTTGTCGTCGCCGTCGCCATGTGGGCCGCCTCGCCCAGCCAGCAGTCGCTCATCGGGGACCTGGCCGAGGGGGAGGAGCGCGACCGGCTCCTGGCCTGGGACCGGAGCCTTCGCAACGGCGGCATGGGATTCGGCAGCCTCGCCGCCGCCGGGATGCTCGCCCTCGGCGGCGCCTCCGGCGACGCCGGCGCCGGGTTCCTCGCGGCCGCCGCCGTCCTCGCCGCCGCCTGCGCCGCAGCCGCTCTGGTCGTCGCCTCCAT
>NZ_QFRW01000062.1:4722-10189 GCF_003265355.1 Glycomyces dulcitolivorans
AACCGGAGGCCGCCCGCGGCGGCTACCGCGAGGTCCTCGCCGACCGGCCCTACCTCGCGCTCACGGCCGCGAACTTCCTCATCGGCTTCGGGTACACCGCGCAGGCCATCGCGCTCCCGGTGTTCCTCACCCGCGACGTGGGCCTCCCCGACGCGCTCGCGGGCGCCGTGTTCGCCGCCAACACCGCGCTCGTGGCCGTCTTCGGCGTCCCCGTCGCCCGCGCCATGGCCCGGGCCCGCCGCGCCCGCGGGGCCGCCCTCGGGACCGTCGTCTTCGCGGTCTCCTTCGGGGCCTTCGCATTCCTGCCCGTCCTCGGCGGCGGCGCGGTCGCGGTGCTCGCGATCGCCGTCGTCTACACCGCCGGGGAGCTCATCCACTCCGCCCCGGCCCAGAGCCTCTCGGTCCAGGCCGCCCGCGACCACATCAGGGGCCGCTACCTGTCGGTGTACCAGCTGTCGTGGTCCCTGTGCCGCACCGTCGCACCCATGCTCCTCGGCCTCCTCCTCGACGCCGGGACCTGGCAGCTGTGGGCCGCGCTCGCCGCCGCCGTCCTCGCGGGTGGGCTGATCCTGCTGTGCACCGAGCGGTTCCTCCCCGCGACCACCGCTTTCAGCCGTTCGGCGGATACGTTGCGCACCCAGGCGGTCACGCAACCCGCGTAGCCTGAGAAGACGGCCCGTCGGCGACCGCCCCTCTCCGGAAGAAGGCACCCATGTCGAAACTCCTCGTCACCCTGCGCACCCCCGGCGACCGCGACGCCGTGCGCGACACCGGCGCGGAAGTCCTCGCCGAGTACCCCGACTCCCTGCTCGTCGCGACGACCGCGAGCCAGGCCCGCGACCTCGCCGACCGCGGCGTCGAGACCGCGCCGCTGCCCGAGCAGCCCGTCCAGACCGCCGGCGCCAGCTTCGAGTTCGCCGCCGCGCTCACCGCGCAGGAGAACGTGGCCATCGAGCCCGAGCCCGGCCGCACCGCGTACTGGCTCGTCAAGCTCATCGGCCCGCCCACCGCCGACTGGCTCGCCGAACTCACCGACGCGGGCGCCGAGATCCACGGCAGCCTCTCCGGGTTCACCCTCCTCGTCGGCGCGCTCCCCGAACGCGTGCAGGCGATCCGCGAACTCCCGCGCGTCGAGGAGGTCACCCCCTACCGGCCCGCCATGAAGATCTCCTCCAAGATCCACAACCGGCCCCGCCGCCAGCTCGACGCCGCCTACCTCGCCGCGGTCGACCCCGGCGACTTCGCCGACGACGACCTCCAGATGGTCGAGGTCTCCGTCTTCCCCGGCGAGGACACCACCGCACTGGCCCTCGGCATCCGCCGCTCCGGCGGGACCGTCCTCACCGTCCTGCCCTCCTCGGTCGTCGCCAGCCTGCCCCGCACCCTCATCGGCGACCTCGCCGACCTCCAAGGCGTGCAGGCGATCGTCCCCTACGCCTTCTCCCAGACCAGCAACGACCGCGCCGCCGCCGTCATGGGCGTCCCCGAGGGCCACGTATTCGCGGGCCTCCCGCTCACCGGCGCGGGCCAGATCGTCGCCGTCTGCGACTCCGGGCTCGACAACGGCGACCCCGAGACCGTCCACCCCGACGTGCGCGGCCGCATCGCCGGGATCTCCTCCTGGCCCACCCGGAACGTCCTCGCGCCCTTCACGAACGACCCGCCCTCCCACGACGACGGGCCCGCCGACATCGAGTCCGGCCACGGCACCCACGTCACCGGCTCCGTCCTCGGCAACGGGGAGGCCGCCCGCCTCGCCGGCGCCGGGCCCGTCCCCGCCGGGATCGCCCCCGGCGCGCAGGTCTTCTTCCAGGCCATCGCGCAGCGCATCCGCTGGAAGTCCCGCGCCGAACTCGCCGCCTCAGGACTCCAGCCCTTCACGTTCCCCTGGCCCCCGCCGGAGTCCGGGCTCTACGGCATCCCCGGCGACATCGCCGCGCTGTTCGCCGAGGCCTACGACGCCGGCGCCCGCGTCCACACCAACTCCTGGGGTGCGCCCCTCGCCGGGGAGTACAGCCAGAACGCCCGCTCCGTCGACGCGTTCACCTGGACCCACCCCGACATGCTCGTCCTTTTCGCCGCCGGCAACGACGGCGAGGACGCGAACGCCGACGGCCAGATCGACCGCGACTCCATGGGCTCGCCCGGCACCGCCAAGAACTGCCTCACCGTGGGCGCCACCGAGAACGACCGCCCCGCCGGCTCCGACCCCGCGCCCGGCCTCGACCGCAACTGGAGCGACTGGTCGGGCTACCCCAAGCTCGGCGCCGCCGGGCACGTCTCGGACAACATCGACGGCATGGCCGCGTTCTCCTCCCGCGGCCCCACCGACGACCTGCGCATCAAACCCGACGTCGTCGCCCCCGGCACCAACGTCCTCTCCATGCTCACCTCCGTCTACGACGGCGACGGCGAACCCCTGTGGGGACGCCTGCCCGAGGACCACCCGCTGCGCGACCGCTACTGCTGGAGCGGCGGCACCAGCATGGCCACCCCGCTCGTCGCCGGGGCCGCCGCGCTCGTGCGCCAGCGCCTCGCCGAAGCCGGGCACGTCGAGGACGGCCGCCGCCCCTCCGGCGCACTCCTCAAGGCGCTCCTGGTCAACGGCGCCGTCGCCATCCCCGGCCAGTACCCCGGCGAGATCCCCGCCGGACCCAACCCCGTCTCCGGGTTCGGGCGCGTCGACGTCGCCCAGGCCGTCGGCCCCGAGCAGCGCATCGGCTTCGCCGACGCCCCCGCCCACGCCGTCGCCACCGGCGAGATCCGCACCTTCCGCGTCCAGGCCGCCGAGGCGGGCGCGCCGCTCAAGGCCACCCTCGTGTGGACCGACGCGCCCTCCCTCGAAGGGCTCGGCGGGCTCGTCAACGAGCTGTACCTCCAGATCGAGACGCCCTCGGGGGAGATCCTGAACTGGGACGACAACCCCGTCACCCGCGTCACCAACAACGTCCAGCAGATCACCGTCGCCGCACCGGAAGCGGGCGCCTACACGGTCCGCGTCCGCGGAGTCTCGGTCACCCAGCACTCGCCCGGCGCCGCCCCCACCGGGGGCCTGCGGCAGGACTTCGCGCTGGCGGTCGCGAACGGCGCGCCGGAGGGCGGGGGAGCGGACGCGCTGTGGCCGATCGAGCCGGCTACGGCCGACTGACGTCCCGGCGGGTCATCGGGGGCCGGGACAGGATCTCGACGTAGACGATCCGCTCGTCCAGCACGTCGAGGACGAGCATCCCCTCGTCGGGGTCGAGCAGCACGTTCCGGTGCCCGGGCCCGTACGGCTCGCCGGGCGGGTGCGGGGCCGTCCGCAGGCTCTGGCAGAAGTCGTCCCCGCACCCGCACTCGGCCACGATCCGCAAGTCCCGCACCGTGATCGACAGGTACCGCTCGCCCTCGTCCTCCAGCAGCCGCACCAGCTCCGCGACGAGGTCCGGGTACACCTCGCGCAGCAGCGGGCCCTCGTCCTCCATGAGGCCGATTCTAGGACCGGACACGAGCCGCCATCGCTCCCGCGGCCCTCCTGTCGCACCCGCCGGGTACCGTGGACGGCCGACGAAGGGAGCCAGTTGACCGAAAGATCCGATCCGCCCTCCGAGGTCCTGCTCAGCAGTGTCCTGCTCATTGGTGGCCGCTCGGGGGTCGGCAAGTCCACCACCGCCTGGGCGGTCTCCAGCCGCCTCCAGGACCTCGGCGTCGCCCACGCCTTCATCGAAGGCGACTTCCTCGACCAGGTCCACCCCGCGCCGCCCGACGACCCGGCCCGCACGGAGATCACCGCCCGCAACCTCGCCTCCGTCTGGGGCAACTACCGCGACCTCGGCCGGACCCGCCTCGTCTACTGCAACACCGTCGCCGTCATCGAAGCCGACATGCTCACCGCCGCCATGGGCGGGACCGTGACCGCGATCGGCGCGCTCCTCACCGCGAGCGACGCCACCGCCGAGGCGCGCCTGCGGGGTCGCGAGATCGGCGGCGAGCTCGACGCCCACCTCAAGCGCAGCGCGTTCATGG
This sequence comes from Glycomyces dulcitolivorans, assembly GCF_003265355.1. Lineage (GTDB taxonomy): Bacteria > Actinomycetota > Actinomycetes > Mycobacteriales > Micromonosporaceae > Glycomyces > Glycomyces dulcitolivorans. The sequence goes on from NZ_QFRW01000062.1 coordinate 8,728, forward strand.
CCGCCCACTTGGAGGAGCACGCCCCCGACTGGGTCCACCGCGTGCCCACCGACTACCGGGCCGTCCCCGAGATCGCCGAGGACGTCGTGCGGCTCACCGGCTGGGCCGCACCGTGATCGACCAGTTCTTCGCGCCGCTCGGGGCCCGCGCCCAGGCGCACGTCCGGGACCTCTCGGACGGGCGCGGGATCGGGGTGGGCGAGGACGAGCCGGTCATCCTCGTGTCCGTCGTCAAGCTCTTCATCGCCTGGGAGTTCCGCCGCCAGGTCGAGGAGGGTCTGGTCGACCCGGCCGCGATGGTCCGCGTGACGGCCGCCGACCGGCTCGGCGGTACCGGGACCGCCGGGTTCCGGTACGACAGCCAGATCAGCGTGTGGGACCTCGCCTCGCTGATGATGGAGGTCTCCGACAACTCCGCCGCCGACCTCGTCACCGCCCGCATCGGCGCCGGGTCCCTGCGGAGCCTCCCGGGCCGGTTGGGGCTCAAGGGCACCCGGCTCATCGGACCGCCGCGCGCCATCCTCGAAGACGTCGCCCGGGACCTCGACATCGCCGACCTCCAGGCCCTCGCGCACGTCCTCGACTCCGGCGCGGTCTCCACCGCCGACCTCCGCGCCACCAGCGCCTGGGACCCCGCCCGCACCAACGTCTCCACCTGCGCCGACCTCACCGCGTTCGCGCGCCACGTCTGGAACGGGCCCGCGCCGATCGCCGCCGACATGCGCACCTGGATGGGCCGCCAGCTCACCGGCGGGCGCCTCTCGCGCCTGGCCCCCAGCGACGTCGTCGTCCACGGCCGCTCCGGGTCGCTGCCGGGCTGGCTCAACGAGGTGTCCGTGTGGGAGTGGCCCGACGGGCGCCGCCACGCCATCGCCGTCTCCGCCCAGCCCACCAGGCGCAACTTCCGCGAGGTCGAACTCGCGATGAGCCGCGCCGCCCTCGCCCTCACCGAGGCCCTCGGCTAGTAGATCGAGCTCCACGGCCGCGGCGGGTCCGCCGGGTCGGTCTCGCCGGCCCGCTTCACCAGGGTCCGCATCCGCTGGTGCTGGCGCAGTAGCGCCGGGGCCTCTCGCATGAGCACGTTCCCCGCCGCCGTCAGCGCCACCTGCCCGCCGGAGCGGTCGAACAGCTCCGCGCCCAGCTCCTTCTCCAGCCGCCGGATGCGCTGGCTCAGCGGCGGCTGCTCCATGCCCAGCCGCTCGGCGGCCCGCCCGAAGTGACGTTCTTCACCGACCGCGAGGAAGCACTCCAGATGCCGCATGATGTCCACCGAGCCACGATATCAATCCGCATATGACCCCATAAGCGCGTTGATATTGGACAGGACGGACCCGTCCGGCTTGACTGTCGCGATGACCGAGAACCGATCACCGGCGCTGCGGCGCCGCAACCTCCTCAAGGGCACCGGCGTCGCCGCCGTCGCCGCGGCCGCCGCCGGGGGCGGCGTCGCCGCGGCCCAGGCC
>NZ_QFRW01000063.1:0-4658 GCF_003265355.1 Glycomyces dulcitolivorans
CCCGGCCCGGCCCGTAAGGGCCGGGCCGGGAGCTTGGGCGGTGGGAGGCGAGTACTCCGCCCGCCCGCGGTGCGGTCTAGTTCTTCACCCGGTAAGCGAGGGTGGCGAACTGGCCGCTGGGCTTGGCCTCGATGAGTTCGAGGCGGTCGGAGAGGATGCGGCGGGGGAGGAGCGGCGCTCCGGCTCCGAGGAAGACCGGGGCGAGGCTGACGCGGATCTCGTCGAGGAGGCCCGCGTCGAAGAACTGGCCGACGAGGTCGCCGCCGCCGACGATCCAGCGGTCCTTGTCGCCGGCCGCCGCGACCATCTCGCCGTGGACCGCCGCGACGTCGCCCGAGGCGAACTTGAGGTCGGCGCCCGGCACCGCCGGGAGGTCGCGGCTGGTGAAGACCCAGGTCGGCTGCTCGTACACCCACTTCTCGGGGTGCTCGATCGCGTTCTCGTAGTCGAGGATCCACTGGTAGGTGGTGGACCCCATGCAGATCGCGCCGACGCCCTTCATGAACTCGGCGAACTCGTCGAGCGGCGTCTCGACCGCCTCGCCCTCCGGGCCCGGCTCCTCGGGCAGCCCGCCCGGCACGGTGAACAGCCACTCCAGGGAGTTGTCGGGATCGGCGATGAACCCGTCGACGGTGGTCGCGGTGTTGTACACGGTTTTGGCCATCCGACCACCCAATCACGGCCCACCGACACCGCGCCCCCGATCCGGGGACCGCCTGTTTCGAACACCCGAGCCCCGCGGCCCGCCGGGTCGGTCCGACGCGCCGGACGAGTTCTGTCAGATTCCCGACACTGACCGTTTTGTAGTGAAATACCCGCTTCTACCCACTTAAGTGGTGGGTGCGTCACAAGGCGCAGTCATGATCAAGTTTCACCAAAGGGGTGATCATGGTAATGAAGAGGATCTTCACTGCCATCGGCGTCGCGGCGGCCGCGTTCGCGTTGTCGCTGTCCGCCGCATCACCGGCCGCGGCGGTTCCCGTCGACGCGCCGACTCCCGTCAAGTCGCGCATCGAGGCCACGACCGCAACGGACGCCACCGTCCCTGCCGGCACCGTCGCAACAACCGACACCGTCGTCCCGGCCAACGCGGTCGAGCAGCGGACCTGCCGCGCCCGCTTCGCCGAGAACGTCAACCACCGGCTCCGCGCCGAAGCGGGCTCGGCGATCCTCGGGTCCATCCCGGCCGGCACCTGGGTGCAGACGTCCTGCACCCGTGTCGCCGGCGGCGAGTACACCGCGTGCGGCCTCTCCAGCGACTTCTGGATGGAGGTCTACTGGAACGGCAACTGGGGCCACGGCGCGTGGGGCTGCGTCCAGGACTGGGAGTTCACCTCTTGATCGAGACTGCGTAGACACGACAAGACGGAAGCGCGACAACGCGAAAGGGGCCGGGAAGCACCGCTTCCCGGCCCCTTTCACACGTCCCTCACGCCGTCAGGCGCAGCGCGTTCCCGATGATCCGGTGCCCGTGCGCGCCCGCCGCCGTCAGGATCGACTCCGGGTGGAACTGCACCGCGAACCAGCGCTTGCCCGGCGCCTCGATCGACATGACGACCTCGTCGATCGCCGCCGTCGGCGTGAAATCGCCCTTGACCTGGTCGGCCGTCGCGTACAACGAGTGGTACCGCGCCGCCGTCACCTCGTCGGGCAGCCCCGCGAACAGGCCCCCGCCGGTGACCTTCACGTTCCCCGGCTTGCCGTGGCTCGGCTCCTCCAGCAGCGACAACTGACCGCCCGCGTGCTCGACCATCGCCTGGAGCCCCAGGCACACCCCGAACACCGGCAGCTCCCGCGCCTCCAGCTCGTCGAGCAGCGCCGCCGTCCCGAAGTCCTCCGGGCGCCCCGGCCCCGGCGACAGCACCACCAGGTCCGGCGCGATCTCCTCCAGCACGGCAGGCACGTCGAACCCGAACCGCAGCGTCGTCACCTCGCAGCCGTGCTGCCGGAAGTAGTCCCCGAGCGTGTTCACGAACGAGTCCTCGTGGTCCACCAGCAGCACCCGCCGGCCCACACCCGCAGGACCGCCCGCGACCTCGATCGGCTCCGGCACCGGCGCCGCAGCGCCCACGCCGCCCGCCGCGGTCTCCAGCAGCGCCCGCGCCTTCAGGTGCGTCTCGGCCTCTTCGGCGTCGGGGTCCGAGTCGTACAGCAGCGTCGCGCCCGCGCGCACCCGCGCCACGCCCTCGCGGATCTGCGCCGTCCGCAGCGTCAGCCCCGTGTTCATCGACCCGTCGAAGCCCACGAACCCGACCGCCCCGCCGTACCAGCGCCGCGGCGTCGTCTCCTGCTCCTCGATGAACCGCATCGCCCACGTCTTCGGCGCGCCGGTCACCGTCACCGACCACATGTGCGTCAGGAACGCGTCCAGCGCGTCCATGCCCTCCCGCAGCCGCCCCTCCACGTGGTCCACCGTGTGGATCAGCCGCGAGTACATCTCGATCTGCCTGCGCCCCAGCACCTTCACCGAACCCGGCACGCACACCCGCGCCTTGTCGTTGCGGTCCACATCGGTGCACATCGTCAGCTCCGACTCCTCCTTCGGGGAGCCGATCAGCGCCGCGATCTGCGCCGCGTCGTGCAGCGGGTCCGACCCGCGCGCGATCGTCCCCGAGATCGGGCACGTCTCCACCCGGTCGCCCTGCACCCGCACGAACATCTCCGGCGAGGCCCCCACCAGGTACTCGCGGTCGCCCAGGTTGAAGATGAACTCGTACGGCGCCGGATTCGCCGTCCGCAGCCGCTCGTAGAACGCCGTCGGCGAATCGCACGCCGCGTACATCTCGTGCCCCGGGACCACCTCGAACAGGTTGCCCGCCTTGAACTCGCGCTTGGCACGCCGCACCGTGTCCGCGTACACGCCCGGCACCGGCCCGTCCGGGACCGCCGCCGCCGGCACGTAGTCCAGCGAATCCGTCTCCCGCGAAAGCCCCTTCGTCGACCGGTCCCCGAGCGCGAACTCGTACCTGCGCACCTGCGCGGTCTCCCGCTTGCGGTCGACCACGTAGATCTCGTCCGCCAAGTGCAGCACCAGGTCCCGCTGGTCGGCCGGGCGGTCCTTCGCGTACGGGATCGGCTCGAACTGGTACGCCAGGTCGTACCCGAACGCCCCCCACAGGCCCAGGTACGGGTCGTCGCAGCGCAGCGCGTCCAGCACCACCCGCAGCGCCGAGAACGCCGTCGGCAGCTTCGACCGCAGCTCCTCCGGCACCCGGCCCGTCGGCACCGGCACCTCGACGCGCACCTCGCCGTCCTCGCGCGTCACCTCGCCCACCCCGGCCGCCGCCAGCGCGTCCGCCAGGACGTCGACCAGCAGGTAGCCGCGGGCGTTCAACCGCCGCACCACCACCGTGCGCCCGCGCGCCACGACCTCCAGGGACGGGTCCACGTACGCCAGGTGGTAGCGCGAATAGCGCCCCGGATACTCCATGCCGCTGGAGAGCACGCCGCCCCGGCGCGCCTCCACCTGCGCGACCACGGACGTCAGATCCGACGAGTCGAGGTCGGACACCGTCCGCTCCACGGTCACGCCCGACGGGGTCTTGAACACTGTCATCAGGGCCTCTTCCTCAAGAAGTACTGGGTCTCGAGTCCCGTCCTGAGGCGGCCGACCCCGGATACGACGAAGCGACCGCCTTCAAGACGGTCGCTCACTTCGCTCGCACGCAAAAGCAGGACGCCGCCTCAGCGACGCCACCACCAGTTGTTCGCGTGGATCCTCACACCGGGAATGGTACATGTCCGCACCGTGGGACGCCGGGCGGAGAGCGCCCGGCGCGGCGCCGTAAATCGCTCGCGGGCCACCGGACGGGCAGCGCTACACTCGAAGGCAACAGCGTCGACCCGGCCATCACCGGCGAGCTTCCGGAAGAACCGGCCCCGAATCCACCCGGACCCGAGGCCCCACTAGACCCGGACGGACGCGGCCCGTCACCGCCGCCAGTCGAGCGGGCGCACTCGTGCGCCAAGCGAGGTGGTACCGCGGGCCGCCCCACCGAGACGGGGGCGCGGCTCGTCCTCGCACACTGAAGACCAAGGTGTGTGAGGAGACACGGGTCCCATGGCCTATCCACTCGACGACCCCCGGCGGGGCGTCCCCGCGAGCCCGAACCTCCCGGAGGTCGAGCGCCGCGTGCTCGACTTCTGGACCAAGGACGACACCTTCCAGGCGTCCATCGAGGCCCGCGACGCCGGCGAGAACGGCGCCAACGAGTTCGTCTTCTACGACGGCCCGCCCTTCGCCAACGGCCTGCCCCACTACGGGCACCTCCTCACCGGCTACGTCAAGGACGTCGTCCCCCGCTACCAGACCATGCGCGGGCGCCGCGTCGAGCGCCGCTTCGGCTGGGACACCCACGGCATGCCCGCCGAGGTCACCACCGAGAAGGAGCTCGGCCTCAAGACCAAGGCCGAGATCGAGGCGTACGGCATCGACCGGTTCAACGCCGCCGCCAAGGCCTCCGTCCTCCAGTTCACCGGCGAATGGCACGACTACGTCACCCGCCAGGCCCGCTGGGTCGACTTCGAGAACGACTACAAGACCCTCGACCTCACCTACATGGAGAGCGTCATGTGGGCCTTCAAGACCCTCTACGACAAGGGCCTGGTCTACGAGGGCTACCGCGTGCTCTGGTACTGCTGGCGCTGCGAGACGCCCC
>NZ_QFRW01000063.1:4705-11935 GCF_003265355.1 Glycomyces dulcitolivorans
TCAAGCTCCTGGTGTGGACCACCACGCCCTGGACGCTGCCGTCCAACCTCGCCGCCGCCGTCCACCCCGACGTCGACTACGCCGTCGTCGCCACCGAGGACGGCCGCTACCTCCTCGCCGAGGCCCGCCTCGCCGCCTACGCCCGCGAACTCGGCGAGGGCCCCGAGGTCCTCGCCCGCTACAAGGGCGTCGACCTCGTCGGCCTGCGCTACAACCCGCCGTTCGACTTCTTCGCCGGACGCGAGAACGCCCACCAGGTGCTGGCCGCCGACTACGTCACCACCGAGGACGGCACCGGCGTCGTCCACATCGCCCCCGCCTTCGGTGAAGAGGACAAGGTCGTCACCGACGCCGCCGGCATCGAACCCGTCGTCCCCGTCGACGACTCCGGCAAGTTCACCGACGAGGTGCCCCCCTACGCGGGCGTGCACGTCTTCGACGCGAACAAGCTCATCATCAACGACCTCAAGGCCACCCAGCGCCTCCTGCGCCACGACACGTACAACCACAACTACCCGCACTGCTGGCGCTGCGGCTCCCCGCTGATCCAGCGCGCCCTCTCCGCGTGGTTCGTCTCGGTCACCAAGTTCCGCGACCGCATGCTCGAACTCAACCAGGAGATCGACTGGACCCCGGGCCACATCAAGGACGGCCAGTTCGGCCGCTGGCTCGCCAACGCCCGCGACTGGAACATCAGCCGCAACCGCTTCTGGGGCTCGCCCATCCCCGTGTGGGTCTCCGACGACCCCGAGTACCCGCGCGTCGACGTCTACGGCTCCCTCGCCGAACTCGAACGCGACTTCGGCGTGCACGTCACCGACCTGCACCGGCCCTACATCGACGAGCTCACCCGGCCCAACCCCGACGACCCCACGGGCAAGTCGGTCATGCGCCGCGTCCCCGAGGTCCTCGACTGCTGGTTCGAGTCCGGGTCCATGCCGTTCGCGCAGGTCCACTACCCGTTCGAGAACGCCGACTGGTTCGAGCACCACTTCCCCGGCGACTTCATCGTCGAGTACACGGCGCAGACGCGCGGCTGGTTCTACCTGCTGCACGTCCTGTCGACGGCCCTGTTCGACCGGCCCGCGTTCCGCACCGCCGTCGTCCACGGCACCCTCCTGGGCGGCGACGGCCTGAAGATGTCCAAGATGCTCATGAACTACCCGGACGTGCGGGAGTCCTTCGAGCAGTTCGGCTCCGACGCGGTCCGCTGGTCCCTCGTCTCGTCCCCGGTCCTGCGCGGCGGCGACATGCCCGTCACCGAGACCGGCTTCCGCGACGCCGTCCGCCAGATCGTGCTGCCGCTGTGGAACACGTGGTACTTCTACACGCTCTACGCCGGCGCCTCCGGGTACGAGGCGAGCCCCGAGCAGGCCCGCGCGACCGCGCTGGCGTCGGAGCACCGGCTCGACCGGTACCTGCTGGCGAAGACCCGCGAGCTGGTCGAGACGATGACCGAGGCGATGGACGGCTACGACCTCGTGGCCGCCACGGCCGCGTTCCGGTCCTACCTCGAAAGCCTCACGAACTGGTACGTGCGCCGCTCGCGCGACCGGTTCTGGGAGGGCGACGAGGCCGGGTTCGCGACGCTCGCGACGGCTTTGAAGACCGCGACCGAGCTGGCCGCGCCGCTGCTGCCGATGGTCGCCGAGGACATCTGGAAGGGCCTGACCGGCCGCCGCTCGGTGCACCTCGCCGACTGGCCCGACGCCTCCGACCTGCCCGCCGACCACGCGCTGGTCGAGGCCATGGACGCGGTGCGCGACATCGCGTCGGTGGGATTGTTCATGCGCAAGGCCCGCAAGCTCCGGGTGCGCCTGCCGCTGGCGAAGGTCACGGTGGCGACCCCGCACGCCGAGCGCCTCGCGCCGTTCGCGGACCTGCTCAAGGACGAGCTGAACGTCAAGGCCGTCGAGTTCGACTCGAACGTGGCGGCCTACTCGAAGTCCGACCTGAAGCTGGTCCCGCGCGTGCTCGGGCCCCGCCTCGGCAAGGACGTGCAGCGGGTCATCAAGGCCGTCAAGGCCGGCGACTGGACCGCCGAGAACGGCACCGTCACCGCGGGCGGCGTCGCCCTGGAGGACGGCGAGTTCGAGCTGACGATGGTCGCGGTCGACGCCGAGCACACCGAGGCCCTCCCGAACGAGGGCGGCGTGCTCGTCCTCGACACGGAGGTCACGCCCGAACTGGCCGCCGAGGGCCTCGCCCGCGACCTGGTCCGCGTCATCCAGCAGGCCCGCAAGGACGCCGACCTCGACGTCACCGACCGCGTCGCGGTCACCGTCGACGCCACGGCCGCCGTCCGCACCGCCGTCGAGGCCCACCTCGACTTCGTCAAGGCCGAGACCCTCGCCCTCGCCCTGACCTTCGCCCCCCTCCCCGACACCGCCACCACCGGCGATGCGGGAGAAGGCGAATCGGTCAAGGCCGCGGTGGTGAAGCAGTAGTCGAGAAGCAGTAGCAGTCAACCGAGTGGGGCCCGGCGAGCATCGTTCGCCGGGCCCCACGCTTGTCGGCGGTGAAACGCGAAGGCGAGAATGGTGGCATCGCTGGTATCATCGATGACACCAGACTGGAGGTTTGTCATGGCGATGACACTGCGTTTGTCCGACGAGGTCGAGACCCGGTTCCGCGAGGCCGCCGCCGAGGCGGGACTCTCGATGAACGGCGCCGCCGAGACCGCCATCGCCGAGTGGATGGAGCGGCAGGCCCGCGACCACGTCCGCTCGGTCGCGGAGGGCATCGCCGCACGCCACGCCAAGCTCATGACCCGGCTCGGCGAGTAGTGCCCCGCTACCTTTCGGCCGAGGAACTGGTCGAACTCGCGAGGATCGCGGCCGGACCGCAGGTCGCCGTCCGCGATCTCGGGCTGCTCGAGTCCGCGGCCGCGCGGCCGGGAACGGTCGTGTTCGGCACCGAGGCGTACGAGTCGCTGCTCGAGAAAGCGGCCGCGCTCCTGCATTCGGTCGTCTCGAACCACCCGCTCGTGGACGGGAACAAGCGCCTCGGGTTCCTGGCGGCGGCGACGTTCCTCGAACTGAACGGTGTGCGGCTGAAGCCCGCCGACCAGATCGAGGACCGCGCCTACGACCTCATCATCGAAGTGGCCTCCGGCGGGTTCGCGGAGGTCGCCAAGCTCGCCGAGCGCCTCGCGGACTTGATCGACGGCTGAGCGCCGCTAATTCAGGTCGGGCCACCAGGTGTGGTCCGAGGCGATGTAGTGGAAGGCGGTGCGGACCTCGGCTTCGTCGATGTCCTTGAGGCGGGCCCAGGCGCGTCGGTAGACCTTGAGTTGGAGGGCGGCGTGGGCGGCGGCCTCGCCTTGGGGCGGGCGGCCGGTCTTCCAGTCGACGATGTCGTAGCCGCCGCCGTCCCGGTGGCTGGGCTCTCTGAAGAACACCGCATCGATGCGGCCGCGCACCACGGTGCCCTCGAATTCGACGACGAACGGGACCTCCTGGGCGGCGATGCGGCGCTGCGCCCAGGCGGAGCCGCGGAAGGCGGCCTTGAGGCGTTCGAGGTCGGCCTGGTCGACCGCCTCGTCGGCGGCGCCGGGCAGGTCGGCGGGGTCGAAGAGGGTGCCGCCGCCGAAGAACTCCTCGACCCAGGAGTGGAACTCGGTGCCGCGCTGGGTGGCCGGGCGCGGCGGCTGCGGCATGGGGCGGCGGCGCTCGGCCGCGAAGCCCTCCTCGTCGGCGCGCATCGCCATCAGCTGCGAGGTCGACAGGCGCGCGGGGCGCGGCAGGCGCACGACCCCGGATTCGCGCTCGTCGCGTTCGGCCAGCAGCAGTTCGGCCTCCTCGCGCCACTGGCGCGCCAGCGGCCCCTCGCGGTCGGGCCCGGGCGAGGACAGGACGAGCTCGGCGGCTTCGGCGAACGCGGCCTGCCGGGATCCCAAGGGCGCCTTGGCCGGCCATTCGGCGGTCCGGGCCTGGTCTTCGAGCGGGTTCGACGGCCCCGGGTCGGTCCACACCGGGACGGCGGCGCCGGCGCTGCGGGCCTCCTGGAGGAACGGCGCGGGCTTGCGGGCCGAGCGGGCCTCGGCGTCCCACCAGTAGCCGCTCGCCAGGAGCGCGCGGCGGGCGCGCGTGAGGGCGACGTACGCGAGGCGGCGCTCCTCGTCGAGGCGGGCCGCGCGGTCGTCGGTCTTGAAGTCCTGCACGGCCTTCTTCACCTCGGCCGGGCTGTGGGCCTCGTCGAGGTACAGGACCGGGAGGTTCGCGGCGTCGCCCCGCAGCCCGTAGGGCAGGCGCGCCGCGTCCGACACCCACGTCGAGTCGCGCTTCACCGAGGTCGGCAGGATGCCCTCGCACAGGCCCGGCACCGAGACGACGTCCCACTCCAGGCCCTTCGCGGCGTGCACGGTCATCAGCTGCACCACCCCGCCGGCCGGGTTGGCGCCCTCCACGACCAGGCCCCGCTCGCGCTTGGCCGCCGACTCCAGGTACGACAGGAACCCGGGGACGCTCGCGCCGAGCGTGTCGTTCTCGTAGGACGCCGCGATGTCGGTGAACTCGTCCAGGTTGGACAGGTCGCCGTGGTGGAGCATGACCTCCACGTCGAGCCCCGAATGCGCGATCACGTCGCCGACCACGTCGGGCAGGCTCTGCCCGAGCCGGCTCCTGATCCAGCTCAGCTCCTCGTGGAGCTGCGCGAACCGCAGGTACCCGAGGGTCGAGTACCGTTCGGCCGCACCGGGGTCGGCGAGCGCGTCCGCGAGCGACGCCTCGGCCTCCACCCCGGCGTCGGGCTCGAATCCCCGCGAGTCGGGGGCGAGTTCGCGGGCGCGGGCCCACAATGCGGCGATGTCCCTCGGGCCGATCCGCCACCGGTTCCCCGCGAGCAGGCGCATGAGCGCGGGCCCGTTCGTGGGGTCGGCCGCGGACCGCAGCATCGCGACGGTCTCGGCGACCTCCGGGTAGTACAGCAGCCCGAGCGAGCCGACGACCTGCACCGGGAGGCCCGCGTTGGTGAGGGCCCGGTGGAGGGCCGGGATCTGGCGGCGCTTGCGGATGAGGACCGCGGCGGTCTCGTCCTCGCCGGGCCGCCACACCGCGGCGAGGCGCGCGGCGATCCACTCGGCCTCGTCGGCGGCGGTGAGGTGCATGGCCGCCTCGACCGCGCCGCGGCCGTGCTCGTCGTCGAACTTCGCGCCCACCGTCAGGGGCGGGACGGCGCCGGCGCGCAGCGGCTCGGACACCGCGTTCGCCGTCTCCAGGACCGCTTCGCGGTTGCGCCACGACTTCGTCAGGTACGCGACGTGCGCGTGCGCGCCGCTCGCGGACGGGAAGTCCTCGGGGAACCGCTGGAGCGTCCCCGCCGAGGCGCCGCGCCACGAGTAGATCGACTGGTTCGGGTCGCCCACGGCCGTCACGGGGTGGCCGCCGCCGAACAGGTCGCGCAGCAGCGAGACCTGCGAGAACGACGTGTCCTGGTACTCGTCGAGGAGCACGACCTTCCACCGGTCGCGCTCGGTGCGGATGATCTCGGGTGCGCCCGCGACGAGCTGCGCGGCCAGCGACAGCTGGTCGGCGAAGTCCATGACGCCGAGCTCGCGCTTGCGCCGGTCCCATGACTCGACCAGCGGCAGCAGCTGGTCCCGCTTGCGCCGCAGCGACATGAGGCTCCGGAACTCGTCGTTGAGGCGCGCCGAGGAGCGCTCTTCGAGCAGCTCGTACAGGTCGCGGTCGAAGCGCCGCAGGTCGGCGCCGTCCCGCAGGTGCTCGGCGAGCTGCTCGGCGAGCTGGAGCACCAGCTCGGTGACGCGGTCGACGCTGACGTCGAACTCGCTCATCTCGCCGTCCCACGCGCACACCAGGTCCCGCGCGAGCTGCCACCGGCCCGTGTCGGTGACCACGCGCGTGCCCGGCTCGATCCCGATGCGCAGGCCGTGCTCGCCGACCAGGCTCCCCGCGTACGCGTTGTACGTGGACACCGTCGGCTCGCCGTGCAGCTCCGAGAGTTCGGGCAGCGACTCGGTGAGGCGCCGCAGCTTGTCCCGCACGCGCGCGGCGAGCTCGGCGGCGGCCTTGCGCGTGAACGTCAAGCCGAGGATGTGCTCGGGCCGCACCACCCGGTTCGCGATGAGCCACACCACCCGGTCGGCCATCGTCGTGGTCTTCCCCGAGCCCGCGCCCGCGATGACCAGCAGCGGGTCCCGCCCGGCCTCGATCACCGCGCGCTGCTCCTCGGTGGGGGAGGGCTGCCCGAGCCGGTTGGCGAGCCCGACGGCCCCGAAGCTGCGGTTCCTCAGCGGTGCCTCATTCATCCGTGACCTGCCGTCCCTCGTCCGCGATCGGGCAGCAGTGCTTGACCGAGCACGTCTCGCACTTGCTGGTGTTGCGCGCCTCGAACACGTTCCCGGCCATGCGGTTCGCCGTGTCGGCCACGAGGTCCCGCGCCCAGTCCGGGTTCTCGGCCTCGCTCAAGGGGCCCTGCGGGCGCGAGGCCGCCTTGTCGCCCTTGGCGTTCGGGTAGACCAGCTCCGCGCCGCCCGGCTCGGCGCCCTCCGCGAACGCCCCCTCGGCGACCGCGAGCTGGTACACGCCCAGCTGCGCGTGGGTCTTCGCCTCGTCGTAGGTCGGCGGGGTCTTCCCGGTCTTCAGGTCAACCACGTACAGCCGCCCGTCGCCGTCGCGCTCCAGCCGGTCGATCTGCCCGGACATGACGACCTCGACGCCCGGCGGCCCGATCTCCAGCTTCACCCGGAACGACCGCTCGGCCCCGATGAGCTCCCGGCGGTTGGTGCTCAGCCAGGCCGCGAACCGCTCGACCGCGCCCGAGACGCGCCGCCGCTGTTGCTCGGCGTGCCACGGCGCCTCGAACGGCAGCCGGTCGAAGTGCTCGCCGACCACCTGCTCCATGACCGCCTTCGGGTCCGCGCCCGGATCGACGGTGACCGCCTCGGCCGCCGCGTGCAGGAGCGTCCCCAGGTGCCGCGGCAGCAGGTCGCCGTCGTCGGCGCCGTGCGATTCGAGGACCCATCGCAGCCCGCACTGCTGCGTGGTCTCCACCTGGGACGGCGAGATCCGGATCGTCTCGCCCGCCAAGGCGAGCGCCCGCTCGTCCGAGATCTGCGCGAGCCCCCACCACTTCGCCGGGTCCGCGCCCGGTACCCCGGTCTCGGCCAGGCGCCGCAGGCCCGCGGCGGCCGCGTCCCGCTCGGCGTGACCGGAGTCGACCACGGCCTCCCGCAGCCGCGCCGCCAGCGACGCGAGGCTCAGCGGCCGC
>NZ_QFRW01000064.1 GCF_003265355.1 Glycomyces dulcitolivorans
GTCAGGGGCCGCGGCCTCGAACACCTCGCGCCCGTGCGGGCCCGCATCGGCCGCGCCGAGGCCGCCGTCGCCGCGGCCGAACTCGTCGTCGCCGAGGCCGCCCGCCGCATCGACGCCGACCCGGGGGAGGACGCCACCAACCGGTGGGTGTGGCGCGCCAAGCTCATCGCCGGGGACACCGCGTTCCAGGTCGCCTCCTCGCTCCTCGAAGCCGCCGGGACCTCCGCTTCCCGCCGAGGCCACCCGCTGGAGCGGCTCTACCGGGACGCCCGCTGCGGCGCCCTCCAACCGGCGACCTCGGACGTGTGCGCCGACTGGCTCGGCGCCGCCGCCCTCGGCGCCGACCCCGACCACGACACGGCGGTCCCGCGGTGGTGAACGCGCGCATCTCCGGGATCGGCACCGCCCTGCCCCAGCAGTACGAGCAGGACTGGCTGTGGGACAACGTCTTCCGGACCCACTTCAACGGCAGCCGCATCGCCGCCCGCATGTTCGACACCGCCGGGGTCGAGCGCCGCCACTCCTCGACCCCGCCCTATGAGCTCGCCGACGCCGCCGGATGGTCCACAGAGGAGCGCATGCGGCGGTACGCCGAACGCGCCCCCGCGCTCGGCCTGCGCGCCGTCCGCCAGGCCCTGACCGCCGCCGGGACCGAACCCGAGGAGATCGGGCTCCTGACCGTCGCCACCTGCACCGGCTACGGCACCCCCGGCACCGACATCGAACTGGCCGGGTCGCTCCCGCTGCGCGCCGACGCCCGCCGCCTCCTGGTGGGCCACATGGGATGTCACGCCGCGATCCCGGCGCTCGGCGCGGTCGCCGACTACGTCGCCGCGCACGAGCGCCCGGCCGTCCTGCTGTGCGTCGAGCTCACCTCGCTCCACGTCCAGCCCGGCACCCGCGACATCGACCAGGCCGTGGTCCACGCCCTGTTCAGCGACGCCGCCGCCGCGATCGTGCTGCGCCCCGGCAGCGCCTCCGGGGCGCGGAGCGCCGCAGCCCCGCGCCTGCGCGTGGTCGACGTCGCCGCCCGCACCGACACCGTCCGCCGCGGCCACATGACCTGGCGCGTCACCGATCTGGGCTTCCGCATGGGCCTGTCGCCGGAGGTCCCCGAGGCGCTCAGCGAGCACGTCGGTCCCCTCGTCAAGGACCTCCTCGCCCGCCACGGCCTCGACCGCTCCGAGGTCGCCGCCTGGGCCGTGCACCCCGGCGGGCCGCGCGTCCTCGACGCCGTCGCCGAGGGCCTCGACCTCGCCCCCGACGACCTCGACCCCTCCCGCCGCGTCCTCGCCGAGCACGGCAACTGCTCCTCAGCCACCGTGCTGCTCGTCCTCGACGAGATCCTCAAGGCCGGCCCGCCCGACGGCCCGGTCGTCATGCTTGCCTTCGGCCCCGGCCTGACCCTCTACGCGGCGCTCCTCGACGCCTGAAAAACGGACGCGCGCCGCCGCGAGGGCCCGTGGTAGGTTCGGCGCCATGTCCTCACCCGAAGCGTCCAGACCGGAGCCGCCGCACCGCCGGCGGCCCGCGACGCTCGCCTGAGAACTTCCCCGCCCTAGTCGCACAGGGCTCCTCTCCGCGCGTCCGGGACCGGCGGTCGTCCGCCGTCCGCTCTCGACGTTTCCGGAGAATCCGCAATGCCGTTCGTCCTGTACCTGCTCGCCATGGCCGTGTTCGCGCAAGGCTCCTCGGAGTTCATGCTCGCCGGCCTCCTGCCCGACCTCGCCGCCGACCTCGGCGTCACCATCGCCCGAGCCGGCCTCCTCACCTCGGCGTTCGCCGCCGGGATGGTCGTCGGCGCGCCCCTGATGGCCGCCGCCGGGCGCCGCTGGCCCCCGCGCACCGCCCTCGCCGCGTTCCTGGCGCTCTTCATCGCCGCGCACGCCGCCGGGGCCCTCACCGACGACTTCGCCGTCCTCCTCGCCACCCGCGTGCTCGCCGCGCTCGCCAACGCGGGCTTCCTCGCGGTCGCCCTCGCCACCACCGCGCTCCTGGTCCCCGAGACCGCCCGCGCCCGGGCCCTCGCGATCCTCTTGGGCGGCACCACCCTCGCCCTGGTCGCCGGAGTCCCCGCCGGTGCGGTCCTCGGCGAGGCCCTCGGCTGGCGCGCCACTCTCTGGGCCGTCGCCGCCCTCGCCGTCCCGGCCCTGGCCGCCGTCCTCCTCGCGGTCCCCAACCGGCCCCTCGAAGCGGCCCCCCTGCGCCTGCGCACCGAACTCGCCGTCCTCAAACGGCCCGCGGTCCTGCACGTCCTCGCGCTCGGCGTCCTCGTCAACGGCGCGACCTTCGGCGCCTACACCTACCTCGGCGCCCTCGCCGGGGACCGGGTCGCGATCGTGCTGGCGCTGTTCGGCATCGGCGCGTTCGGCGGCGTCGCCGCGGCCGGACGCCTCGCCGACCGCCACTGGAGGCGCCTCCTCGCCTGGGGCGGCCCGCTGCTGCTCGTCGGTTGGGCCGCGCTGGCCCTCGCCCCGACCGCGCTGCTGCCGCTCGTCCCCGTCCAGGGCGCGCTCGCGTTCGCCGTGGGCTCCACCCTGATCGGACGCATCATGGCCGCCGCGCAGGACGCCCCCACCATGGGCGGGTCCTACGCGACGGCCGCGCTCAACGTCGGCGCGATGCTCGGCCCGGTCCTCGCCGGGATCGGCTACGCGGCCACCGGCTCCCGCGGCCCGGTCCTGACCGCCGCGGGCCTCACGGTCATCGCGATCGCGACCGCCGTGTACGCCAGCAGGACCAAGAGCCCCGCCCACCACGGCAGCGGGAAGTAACCACCGGAAGGGACGTAGTGGCCGAGGACCTGCGGGTACTCGGCCACCGTCTGCTTCACCGCGAACCCCGCCGCAGGGGTCAACCGCAGCAGCCACTCCGAGACCGCGTCCGGGAAAATCGGCAGCACCCCGATCACGTACGGCACCGCGATCAGCGCCACCGCCACGAGCACCGCGATCCACCTGCGCCGCAACCACGCCCCGATCGCGAACGCCAGCACCGCGCACAGCGCCAAGGCCGCCGCGATCCCCGCGACCAGCTGCACCACGGTCCCCGCGCCGAGCGGCGTCACCGGGAACCCGTTGCCGCGCATCATCTCCAGCCTGACACCGAGCACCACCCCGGTCGCGACGGCCCCGACCGCGAACACCGCCGCCCCGAGCGAGACCGCCCGGACCGCGAACTCGCGCCCCGGCAGCCGCCCGCCCGCCGCCCCGAACCGGGCCGCGAACACCACCGCCACCGCCAGCGCGAACGGGAGCCCCAGCAGCAGCTGGTCCACATTGCGGAGCGGATCCTCCGTGGCCGGGCCGATGTCGCCGGTGCCGCTGACGGTCCACACGCCGCCCGCCTCGACCCCGCCCGAAGCATGGTGGAGCTTCTCCCAGTCGGTGTGGTTCATGTCCCCGACCGAGTCGCTCGCCCACTCGCCCGCACCGGCCCCTTCGACGCCGACGTGGTCGAACACGCCGACCGCCTGCGTGAACCGCGACTCCGGCAGTCCCGCGCCCAGCGCCGTCTCGCGCACCGTCAGGTCCCCGGGGGAGGCCGCGAACATCCCGACCTGCACCGTCTCCGGCAGACCGTCGATCGCGACCGACCCGACCTCGTCCCAGGTCTCGCCGTCGACCGACTCGAACCCGGTGATCTCGTCACCGGACCTGGTCAGCCGCAACCACACCGGCGTCCCCGGCGCGGTCGCGCTCCCGGCGACGTCCTCGGTGTACCCGTACTGCATCCGCACCCCGTGCTCCCCGGTGAGCATGAGCGCCGCGTAGTCCGAGCCCTGGTCGAGGCCGTCCTTGACGATGACCCCGGTCTTCGCCCACGGCACCAGGCCCGCCACGATCTCGTCGTGGTCCGGCGGCGGGTACGTGATCGTCCCGGTCATGTCCGCCAGGCGGACCGTGATCGACCCCTCCGGGCCGAGGTCGCGGTGCACGAACCAGAACCGGTCCGCGACCACCTCTCCTTCGGTCGACACCGGCACGGTCGGGCAGGCCCCGTCGCACGAGGACCGGCTCGCGGCCGCCGTCAGCAGCCCCAGTCCGATCAGGACGACCCCGACCGAGGCCAGCGCGATGAGCCGTCCGGGGCGGCGGAGCGCCGCCCACGCCGACGGCTTCGATACGGCGACGGCGCAGCGGCCCATGGCCGCGCACGCCGCTTTCACTTGCTTTCTCATGCCGACCGTTCTACGCACCAGGGCATGACACGGGCCGCAGCGAACCCGTTAGACCGCTGTTATGCCCGCCCGGGCATGCTGGGGGACATGCTCAGGCTCCAGGCGCGGACGCGGTTCACGGTCCTGTACGGCGCCGCGTTCCTCCTCTGCGGCGCGGCGCTCCTCGTCCTCGTGTTCGTCATCTCCGGCGGCGACTACTCCGACACCGAGCCGGCCACCGGCCAGGGGACCGCCACCCCGGTCGAGCAGATCGCCGCCCTCCAAAGGCAGCTCGCCGAGACCGACGAGCGCCACTCCCGGCAGATCCTCCTCGCCTGCGCCTGCGCGCTCGCCCTCATGATCGTCGTCTCGCTCCTGGTCGGGCGCCTCCTGGCGAAGCGGGTCCTGCGCCCGCTGCGGCGCATCACCGCCGTCACCCGCGAGATCACCGCCGAGCGCCTCGACCGCCGCCTGGCCCTGCCCGGCCCCCGCGACGAGGTCACCGACCTCGCCGACACCGTCGACGACCTCCTGGGCCGCCTCGAAGCCGCGTTCGCCGCGCAGCGCCGCTTCGCCGCCGACGCCTCCCACGAGCTGCGCACCCCGCTCGCGACCATGCGCGCCACCGTCGACGTCGCCGCCGCCAAGCCCGCCGCCCCCGCGCCCNGACCGCCTCCTCGACGGCCTCCTGGCCCTCGCCCGCGTCCAGCACGGCGCCTTCGGGACCGGGACCGCCGACCTCGCCGGCCTCGCCGCCGCCGCGCTCGACGCCCGCGCCGACGAGATCGCCGACCTGGGGCTGAGCGTCGCGACCGACCTGCCCCGGTCCGAGGTCGCCGGGGACGCCGCGCTCCTGACCAGGCTGGTCGGCAACCTCGTCGACAACGCCGTCGTTCACAACGAACTGGGCGGGTCCATTGCGGTCGCCCTCGCCCCGGCGGCCGACGCGGTCGTGCTGACGGTCAGCGGCTCCGGGCCCGTGCTCGACCAGGCCACGGTCGACGACCTGGTGCGCCCCTTCCGCCGCGGCGCGCCCGAGCGCACCGGCTCCGAACGCGGCTCGGGGCTCGGCCTGGCGATCGTCGACGCGATCGCCGCCGCCCACGGCGGCACGCTCGCGCTGACCGCGCTCCCCGCAGGCGGTCTCGCCGCCGCGGTCGCGTTCCCGGGGGAGCGGCCCGCTGACGAGGCGGCGCGATGAGGGTCCTGGTCGTCGAGGACGCCCGCGCGCTCGCCGAGGTCGTCGCCGAAGGCCTGCGGGACAACGGGATGGCCGTCGACCTCGCGTTCGACGGCCTCGCCGCCGCCGAGAAGCTCGGCCACACCGACTACGACGTGGTCGTCCTCGACCGCGACCTGCCCGGTCTCCACGGCGATGCGATCTGCCGCCTCGTCGCCGACCGCGAGGACCGGCCCATGATCCTCATGCTCACGGCCGCAGGCGGTCCCGACGACCGCGTCTCGGGCCTGTCCCTGGGCGCCGACGACTACCTCGCGAAACCCTTCCACTTCCCCGAGCTGGTGCTGCGCGTCCAGTCCCTGTCGCGCCGCCGCCCCGACGCGCGCCCGCGCACGCTCCGCGCGGCCGGGATCGAACTGGACCCGGTGCGGCGCACCGCGGTCCGCGACGGGCGCCTCCTTTCCTTGTCGGTCAAGGAGTTCGCGGTCCTGGAGGCGCTGCTGATCGCGGCCCCGGGGTTCCTGTCGGCCGAGCGGCTCCTGGAGCAGGTGTGGGACGAGCACGCCGACCCGTTCACGAACACCGTTGCCGTGACGGTGGGCCGCCTGCGCCGCAAGCTCGGCGACCCCGCCGTCATCGCGACGACCCCCGGCGTGGGCTACCGGCTGGGCTGACGGCGCTGCCGGGCGCGCGCGGTCATCTTGCGCGCCAGCAGGGACGCCGAGGCGGCGATGACGGTGAAGTTGAACGCCATCTGCACGCACAGCAGCGCCCGCGCGATCTGCCCCTCGGCGTTGACATCGCCGAAGCCCACCGTCAGCAGCGTGCTGATCGCGAAGTACAAAGCGTCGACCCTCGTGCGCAGGTTCGTGAACTCCTCGGGCCGGTGGACGGCGACCCCGTAGTCGGCGAGCGCGAACAGCAGCACCCCGCCGAGGATCGCCACGGCCAGCCCGCCCAGGGGCGCGTCGGGGTCCCGCAGCTGCCGCACGGCCTCCCAGCGGGCCGCGACCGCGAGCGTCACCAGCATCGCCGTCGTCAGCACCCACCGCAGGACCAGCACCACCGGTTCGGCGTCGGCGCGCACCGGGACCACGATGTACGCCACGACCAGTGCTATGCAGAGGAT
This sequence comes from Glycomyces dulcitolivorans, assembly GCF_003265355.1. Taxonomy (GTDB): domain Bacteria; phylum Actinomycetota; class Actinomycetes; order Mycobacteriales; family Micromonosporaceae; genus Glycomyces; species Glycomyces dulcitolivorans. The sequence continues at coordinate 6,469 of NZ_QFRW01000064.1, forward strand.
CGCGTACCGCGCGGCCGCGGGGATCCGGGGACGGTTCACGGCGCCGCCTCCGCCCGGCGCCTCCGGTCGAGGGCCTGCTCGGTCACGAACGCGACCACGACCGCGATGAGCACGACCGGGGTCATCGCCGAAGCGTCCGCGCCCAGCAGCAGCGTCACCAGCACCGCGGCCGAGACCGGCAGCGGCAGGACCGCGGCGGTCGCCGCCGCCATCCCGGCCGCCAGCGCGGGCACCGCCCCGAACCCGGGCAGGGCGCTGAGCAGCACGCCCGCGGCGGCGCCGAGGAACAGGCCCGGGAAGATCGGGCCGCCGCGCAGCGCCGCGAGCGACACCGCGTACGCCAAGCCCTTGCACACCAGCAGCGCGACCAGCGCCCACGCCGTGAACGACGCCGGATCGGCGCTCAGCTCGGCGAGCGACTCCTGCCCCGAGAGCACGACCTCCACCGGGGAGCGGCCCGTGAGCAGCGCATACGCGCCCGCGGACACCGCCGTCACGACCGCCGCGGCGACCGCGAGGGTCAACGGCCGGCGCTTGGCGACCGGGGCGAGCCGCCGCCCGAGGGCGTGGACCTGCTTGACGCCGATCGCGATCGCGGCCGCCGCCGGGACCGTCCACAGCAGGTCCGTCACGTGCAGCGCCGCGGCGTCGAGTCCGGGCAGGCGCAGCGAGGACACCGGCAGTCCCGTCCAGTCGCCGAGCCCGGTGAAGATCAAGGCGCCCACGCCCGCCGACAGCAGGCACGGCAGGATCACGCGCGTCAGCTTCGGCCCGGAGAACCCGACCGCTTCGAGGATGAACACGGCCGCGACCAGGGGACTGCCGAAGATCACCGCGACCGCCGCGGCCGCACCGGAGGTCCCGAGGACCGCCGCCGCGGGCGTCCCCTGCTCGGGCCCCCAGCGTCGCGCGATGAGCAGCGCGGTCGCCCCGCCGACGGCCATGAGCGGCGCTTCGGGGCCGAGGACGACGCCCAGCGGCAGCCCGCCGACGGCGGCCAGCAGCACGCCCGGCAGGTACGAGGGCTTGACCGGTTCGGCCGACAGGCCGTCGATCGGCACGTGCCCGCCGCCGCCCGGCAGCCACTTGACCGCGACGCCGACGACGATGCCGCCCGCGAGGAGCCACGGCGCGGGCCACCACCACGGGAGCGGGTCCAGGCCCAGGTCGGCGGGCAGGTCCTCCCACACGAACGCGGTCATGCGGTGCAGGAGCGCGAGGAACGCGAACGCCACCACCGACACCGGGATGCCGACGGCGCCCGCGAGCAGCAGCAGTCGCACGTACTGGCCCGTGCGCGCCAGCTGCTCCAGCCGCGCGCTCCCCGGTTCCGTCTGCTCGTCCACTGCGCCTCCCCGACACAGTTTTCACCGCGACGGGGCCCGGCACCGGGCATTCATGGCAAACGGGTCAGCGGCAGTCGACCGGCCGCAGCGCGGCCATCGTCCGGTCCAGGCACGGCCCGAACGCGTCGGGCTCGTCGATGTGGGGGAACGCCGAGGCGTGCAGGCACGCGAACGCGGCGCCGACCATGGCGCGCAGGACGACCGGGTCCGCGCCGTCCCCTGCCCGTGCGGTGAGCGCCTCGGTCAGCATCCGCTGGAGGTGCTCCAGGCGGCACAGGTAGGAGGCGAGGAGGCGGGGGCTGCGGTCGATAATTCGCTGGATCGCGGCGTCGTGTTCGCGCGATACTGGGTCGCCGAAGCGCTCGACGACCAAGTCGAACGCGCGCCGCAGGGAGTCCCACTCGGGCTCGCCGGACGGGCGCTCCGCCAGGCGTGACGCGAGGTCCTCGCCCAGCCGTTCCAGGCTGTCGAGGACGACCTCGTCCTTGGAGGAGAAGTACCGGAAGAAGCTCCGCTGTGACATGCCGACGGCCGCGGCGATCTCGTCGACGGTGGTCTCCTCGAAGCCCTTGGCGGAGAACAGCGACTCGGCGGTCCGGGCAATCCGCGATTGCACGGCCCGGCGTGACACTTCTCGCAGACTGGTACCGGCGGTCATGACAGGGATGTTAGCAACTGCAATGATTGACAGTCACTGACACTTCCGGTGCGTCGGCGCCGTCACCACAGCGCCGGCACCTCGGCACCGGGAAGGCCACAACACCTGAAGGATCCCCCCATGAGCGTTGACCAGCGACCGGCCGACACACCCGAAGCGGCCGACTCACCCGCGGAGGCCGAGCCCGCCGCGTCGGAAGGCGTCCCGGCCCAGATCAAACTGGTCCTCGGCGTGCTCCTCGTGGCCGCGTTCGTGATGATCCTCAACGAGACCATCATGGGCGTCGCCCTCCCCGAACTCATGGAGCAGTTCACCCTGACCGCGGCCACGGTCCAGTGGCTGACCACCGGGTTCATGCTCACCATGGCCGTGGTGATCCCGATGACCGGGCTCATCCTCCAGCGGTTCACCACGCGCACCGTGTTCATCGCCGCGATGACGCTGTTCACCGTGGGCACCATCCTCGCCGCGTCGGCGCCGGTCTTCGGCGTCCTCGTCGCCGCGCGCGTCATCCAGGCCTCCGGCACCGCCGTCATGCTGCCGCTCTTGATGACCACCGTGATGACCTTCGTCCCCGCCGACCGGCGCGGGCGCACCATCGGGTTCATCACCATCGTCATCGCCGTCGCCCCGGCGGTCGGCCCCACCTTCTCCGGGTTCATCCTCTCCCAGCTGTCGTGGCACTGGATGTTCCTGTCGGTGCTGCCCATCGCCGTCTTCGGCCTCATCCTGGGCGCGCTGAAGGTCCCGAACCTCGGCGAGACCCGCCCGGTCAGGTTCGACCTGCTCTCGGCGCTGCTGTCGGCGGTCGCCTTCAGCGGCCTGATCTACGGCCTCAGCTCGATCGGCGAGGCCGCCGCGGGCGGCCACGCCCCGGTCCCGCCGTACGCGACGATCACCGCGGGCGCGGTGGCGATGGCCCTGTTCGTGCTCCGCCAGATCCGGCTCCAGCGCACCGACTCGGCGCTTCTGGACCTGCGGGTGTTCAAGAGCCGCTCGTTCACCGTCGGCGTCATCATGCTGCTGGTGTCGATGGCGGCCCTGTTCGGCTCGCTCATCCTGCTGCCCATGTACCTTCAGAACGTCCTGGAGCTCACCACGTTCCAGACCGGCCTGGTGGTCCTGCCCGGCGGCCTCGCGATGGGCCTGACCGGCCCGACGATCGGGCGCCTGTACGACAAGTTCGGCCCGCGCCCGCTGGTCATCCCCGGCTCGTTCGGCGTCTTCGGCGCGCTCGCGCTGCTGACGCTGCTCGACCCGGTCAGCCCGGTCTGGTTCGTCGTCGTCATCCACGTCATCATGAGCCTCTCGCTGAGCCTGCTCATGACGCCGCTGATGACCTCGTCGCTCGGGTCGCTGAAGATGGAGCTGTACTCGCACGGCTCGGCCGTCCTCACCACGCTCCAGCAGGTCGCCGGCGCCGCGGGCACCGCCGTGTTCATCACGCTGATGACCACCGGCGCGACCGCGAGCCTGGCCGACGGGGCCGACGCGATCACCGCGACCGCCGACGGCATCCACACCGCGTTCCTGTGGGGCACGGGCATGGCCGTCATCGCCGTGGCCGCCGCGTTCCTGGTCCGCAGGCCCGCCACCGACGGTGCGGAGCCGGCGCTCGCCCACTGATCCCGAACGAGAACCGGGCCCGACCGCAGCAGCGGTCGGGCCCGGCTCCTTTGTGATCCCTAGAGCGCGTCCA
>NZ_QFRW01000065.1:0-4857 GCF_003265355.1 Glycomyces dulcitolivorans
CCCCACCCACCCCGTTTGCGACCTCTGGTGTCAGCGCGGCATGCCGCGCTGACACCAGAGGGTTCGTTCGTATTCGATACTCGGACCGGTGAGGGCCGGGCCGGGGGCGGCGTCAGTTAGTCGTCGTCGCCGTCGTTGTCGTCATCGTCGTCGTAGCGGTCGTCCGAGTCGTCGTCGTTGGCGTCGTCATCGTCGTCCGGGTCGTTGTCGTCGGAGTCGTCGTCCTGGGCCGAGTCGAGGACCGTGCCGTCGAGGGCGTCGACCGCGACGTCCCATTCAACGCCGTCGGCGTCGGTGATGTCGATGATCCAGACCGGGGCGTCGACGGTGCCTTCCAGGTCGGTGTCGCGGACCGTGCCGTCGATCTCCGCGAGGGCGGCCTCGACGGCCGCGTCTTCGCCGATGGCGTCGGCCGGGAGCTGGAAGTCGTCGTCCGAGCCGTTGTCGTCGTACTTGTCGTCGAGGTCGAGGCTGGTACCGGAGGTGCCGGTCGAGCCGTTGTCCTCGAAGCGGTCGTCGGCGTCGTCCAGGTCGGCCGCGAAGGCCGCGGCGGTGCCGCCGCCGAGGAGGAGGGCGCCGGCGGCGCCGGCGATCACGAGGGTGCGGTGGCGGCCGGTGAAGCGGCGGGCCTTCTGCGGGGCCTCGGGCTGCTGGGCGGGAGTCTGCTCGTTCATGACTGGTCCTTTCGGTCCGTTCGGTTCGGATGTCGGCAACCTTGCGCCTTCGAACCTGAAGCCAAGCTGAAGTCACCTGAAGTCGGCTTCAGGTTCGGGCGGGGAAGGCGCGGGGGCGGGGTGTTCGCGCTGGCAGGGCCGGAAATCGGGGCCGGGGCGCCGGCTTCAGCTTGGCTTCAGGTTCGCTGTGCCAAGCTTCGGAACATGCGTTTGCTGATGGTGGAAGACGAGCAGCGGCTGGCCGAAGTGGTCGCCGCCGGGCTGAAGGCCGAGGGGTACGCCGTTGACCTCGCCCACGACGGCCGGACCGGCCTGTCGATGGCCCGGGGCGGCGGCTACGACGCGATCATCCTGGACATCATGCTGCCCGGCATGAACGGCTACCAGGTGTGCGCGACCCTCCGGGAGGAAGGCGTCGAGACGCCCATCCTCATGCTCACCGCCAAGGACGGCGAGTACGACGAGGCCGAGGGCCTCGACACCGGCGCCGACGACTACCTCACGAAGCCGTTCTCCTTCGTCGTCCTCCAGGCCCGCATCAGGGCCATGCTGCGCCGCGGCCGCTCGGCCCGGCCCAACGTGTGGCGCTTCGGCGACCTCGCCGTCGACCCCGCCACCCGCACCTGCCGCCGCGGCGACGCCCCGGTCGACCTCACCTCCAAGGAGTTCTCGGTCCTCGAATACCTGTCGAGCCGGGCCGGCGAGGTGGTGTCCAAGTCGGAGATCCTGGAGCACGTCTGGGACTTCGCCTACGACGGCGATGTCAACATCGTCGAGGTCTACATCTCCAACCTGCGTCGCAAGATCGACGCGCCCTACGGGAAGAACGCCATCACCACCGTCCGCGGGGCCGGATACCGGTTGGCGGCCAACGGTGGATGAGCGCATGAGAAAGCAGGCAATGCGGGAATCCGCGCGGCGCTCCCGCGGCAGGCGGCTCCTCTGGCAGCCCGAGTCCGTGCGGGCCCGGACCACCTTGGGCGCCACCGTGGTCGTCGCGCTCGCGCTCATCGTCGCCGGGTACCTGGTCGTGGCGCTCCTGCGCGACAACCTGTACGGCCGCGCCGAACTCACCGCCGAGGTCAGCGCCCGCTCGATCGCAGGCCAGCTCGCCTCCGGCACCGCGCCGACCGCGATCGAACTGCCCGACGACGACGAGGCCGCGCAGATCCTCGACGCGACAGGCAATGTCGTCGCCGCGAGCGAGGACCTGGCGGGACTCGGCGCGGTCGGCGACTTCGCCCCCGCACCCGACCCCGTCACCGCCGAGACCACAGAGACCACCGAGAGCGACGACGACTCCGACGACCGGACCGAGGACGACGACGACGCGGACGACGACGATGACGACTCGTCCGAGACCGAGACGCCGTCCGAGAGTGCGGACTCGACGAACGGCGCGGTCGGGTCGTCGGTCGAGTACGCGACCGTGACCCTGCCCGACGAGGACGCGCCCTACCGGTTCGCGGCCATGACCGCCACGGCCCCCGACGGGACCGCGTACACCGTCTACTCAGGAGCGTCATTGGAGACGCAGGAGGAGGCCGTCGACAGCGTCGCGGCCACCATGTGGTGGGCGCTGCCCCCGCTGCTCGCGGTCGTCGCGCTCACCACCTGGCTGGTGACGCGGCGCGCGCTGCGGCCGGTCGGGGCGATCCAGAAGGAGCTCATCTCGATCACCGGCGGCGACCTGTCCCGGCGGGTCCCCGTCCCGGCGAGCCGCGACGAGATCCACAGCCTCGCGGTCACCACGAACACGACCCTGACCGCGCTCGACCACGCGGTCTCGCAGCAGCGCCGGTTCGTCGCCGACGCCTCCCACGAGCTGCGCAGCCCGCTCGCGATCCTGCGCACCCAGATCGAGATCGCCCGCGACCACCCGGAGCTGCTCGACCTCGACGCCACGCTCGCCGACGTCGTCCGGCTCCAGGACCTCGCCGCCGACCTGCTCCTGCTGGCGCGCCTCGACGCCGGGGAGCGGCCGCCACACAACGAGGTGGCGTTCACCGAGCTCGTGCGCGAGGAGGTGGCCCGGCGGGCCGCCTCTGACCGGGTGCCGGTGCGGCTCGAAGTCGAGGAGGACCTCAGCGTGTTCGGTGTGCGCGGGCACTTGGCAAGGGCCGTAGGGAACCTGCTGGCCAACGCGCAGCGCCACGCCGAGACCGCGGTGACCGTCAAGTTGGAGGTCGAGGACGACGAGTGGCTGCACCTCGACGTCGGCGACGACGGGAACGGGGTGCCGGCCGGGGACCGGAGGCGGATCTTCGACCGGTTCGTGCGGCTCGACGAGTCCCGCAGCCGCGACGACGGCGGCGCCGGACTGGGCCTGGCGATCGTGCAGGACGTGGTGCTCGCCCACCGCGGCATGGTCTGGGTCCTCGAATCCCCGGAAGGAGGTGCGCTGTTCAGACTGGCCCTGCGCAGGGCCGACCGCCGGCCCCTGCGCGAGAACGCGGAGACCGGCGGCACGGGAGGTTAGACGACGTCAGTCGGAGGAGGTGGTCGAGCCGGGAGAGCCCGAGGAATCGGGGCCGTCCGAAGCGCCCGGGGAATCCGGGGCGTCAGAAGAGCCTGACGAGCTGGAGGAATCCGGAGCGTCGGCGGCGCCGGAGTCCGAGGAGCCCGACGCTTCGGTGGACGCGGCGGCATCGGCGGACTCGTCGGGGTCGTTGCGGCGGCGGGTCACCAGGAAGAGCACGATGCCGAGGACCAGTGCACCCGCGGCGACCGCCACGAACGTGATCGTCGAGTTCCCGGTGTTCGGCAGCGAGCTGCCGTCGACTGTCAGCGCCGCGGAGTTGTTCGAGAGGTCGCCGTCGAGGTTCACGCCGTCGACGCCGCGGTAGAGCGCGTCGATCTCGACCTTGCCGGGTTCGCCGGTGGCGTCGGCGAGGTCGATCGTGAGCGCGACGTCGACCGCTTCTCCGGATTCGAGACTCCAGAAGTGGCAGACGAAGTCGAACCGGTCGAGTTCGGTGTCGTCGGCGGCGGCCTCGTAGAGCGCGGCGAGATCGCCCTCGTCGGCGCAGAACCAGTGGCCTTCCTCGGGGATCTCGACGGCGACGAGTTCGACGCCCTCCGGGAGCTGTCCGCGGAGCTGGTACGCCGGTTCCTCCTCGCCGAGCGCCCGGTTGGGGGCATCCGCGGGGCCGCCGTTCGCCACCGGGATGGTGGCTTCGGCTTCGCTGCCGCTCAGGTTCGCGCCCTCGACCGAGAGGTCGAAGGAGGCGGCGACCGTCTCGATGTCGACCGAGCCGTAGCCGGTCTCGGCGGGATCGGGATCGCCCTGGTCGCCGGCGGTCTCGACGGTGAGCAGGTTCGTGGAGGCGGGGTCCCACCAGGGTCCGCCGAAGTCGCGGTCGAGGACCTCCTGGTTCATGGCCCAGAGGCTGTAGCCGCACCCGCAGGCTTCGAGCGGGCCGGGGAGGTTCTCCGCGACCTGGTACCGGAGCGGCTCGGAGAATTCGAGGACGGTGCCCGGCAGGTCTTCGAACTCGGTGAACACGCAGAAGTAGCCGCTGCCGGACATGACGATGTCGATCGTGCAGTTGTCCCACGGGACTTCAGGGAAGGCGCCTTCGATGGGGGTGCCGGGCGCGACCGAGCCGCCGATGTGGGCGGCGAGGGCGACGACGTCGTCCGGGAGCGCGCTGTTCTGGCGGATCCGCGGGGACGCCTCGACGACCGTTCCGGGTTCGACCCCGGTGACGGAGACGATCTCGTGGTCGTAGTCGCGGAAGACGCCGTCGTAGCGGTCCTCGACGACGTCGATCACGCCGGTCTCGCTGTGGATCTCCGCGCCGTCCAAGAGGATCGTGAGCGTGTAGTCGTAGTCGCCGAGGTCGGTGCCGGTGGCGGCCGCGATGGTGAAGGTGAACGTGTTCGCGGTGCCGGGGTCGGCGTTCTCGCACTCGATGTAGGGCGTGTTGTCGGGCGAGTCGCAGCCGGGCCCGTTTCCGAAGTAGATGGTCGCGTCGGGGGCGTCGACGTCGAGGCGCATGAGGAGCGATCCGGTCGGGTCCTCGTCGAAGGCGACGTCGAGGGAGGCCTGGCGGGGCGGGTCGCCCGGGACCTGGGGGTTGTCGAGGTCGAGGGTGACGTCGGTGGGCACCGGCGTCTGGGCGGCGGCGGGCGGGGCGAAGGCGCCCGCCCCGGCGGCCGCGGCCGCGAGGATCGCGGCCAG
>NZ_QFRW01000065.1:4872-17423 GCF_003265355.1 Glycomyces dulcitolivorans
TGTGCTCGTCATTGGACACTCCAGGTGCGGTCGCCGGGCGCTCGGTGCGCCCGCGAGGCGGCTTGATACAGGGGAAACGCGCGGGCGGCCCTGGAGGTTGCGGGAGGTCGCGTGAACAGGCCGGTCAGGAGACGAGGGCTCCGATGGGGACGTCGGCGTCGGGGGCGAGGAGGACGACTTCGTCGGTGCCGGGGACCGGGACGCCGAGGACGAGGACTTCGGACATGAAGTCGGCGATCTGGCGGGGCGGGAAGTTGGTGACGGCGACGACGGTGCGCCCGATGAGCTCGTCGGGGGTGTAGCGGGCGGTGATCTGGGCGCTGGAGCGTTTGACGCCGAGGTCGCCGAAGTCGATCCAGAGCTTGTAGGCGGGTTTGCGGGCCTTCGCGAAGGGTTCGGCGCGTTGGATGCGGCCGGTGCGGATCTCGGTGCGGAAGAAGTCCGCGGCGTTGCTCTGGTCCTGGGTCTGCGACTGGTGTGCCATCCGGGGAGGATATCGCCGCTCGGTCAGGCCCGGAAGCGGGTTTCGAGGTCGTGGAGGGCGTCGGGGGTGAGGCGGCCGTAGAGGCGGAGGCGGGCCATGCCGCCGTCGGGGAAGATGTTGAGCCGCACGGCGGTCGCGGGTCGGTCGTTGTCGAGAACGAAGCGGTGGGGCGTGTCGGGTTGGAGTGCGGTGCGTTCGAGGAGGGGGAAGGTGTCGGTGCCGTCGTGGGCGTCGATGGAGGCCCAGCCGGGGGCGTTGTGCTTGAGGTGGGTGGTGTCGAGTTCGGCGATGCGGACGACGCCGCGGCCGGCGAGGCGGACGTCGAGCCATTCGTGGCCGGGGGTGCGGCGGCGGGCGGTCTCCCAGCCGTCGGCCTGGCTGGCGGGGAGGCCGGGCATGATCGCGCCGGCGGGGTTGGAGTAGAAGGCGTTGGAGGCGCCGGTGACGGTGGCGCCGTTGGCGAGTGCGGCGAGGTCGAGGGGGAGGTCGGCGAAGCCGGATGGGTCGGGGACGGGGGTGCCGTGGACGCGGAGGCGGGCGACGCCGCCGTCGGGGTGGAGGTTGAGGCGGACGTGGGTGTAGCGGTGGGGGTCGTCGACGTCGTATTCGTTGCGGCTGTCGCCCTTGGCGTCTGATTCGGGGACGATGGGCTGCCAGTCGGTGAGGTCGGCGGGGGCGGGGTGGCCGTCGGCGCGGCAGGCGTCGACGGAGATGCGGGGCGGGTAGTTGCCGGTGAAGTAGGCGGTGTCGACGGCGATGCCGTGGATGACGCCGGGGACGCCGAGGCGGACGATCGCCCAGTCGTGGCCGTCGGTGCGGCGGCGGCGGGTCTCCCAGCCGTCGTAGAGCTGGCCTTTGGCGCCGAAGGTGTGGGCGGCGTGGACGACGGGGTAGGGGCGGATGAGGTTTTCTTTTTCGGCGAAGGATTCGTCGTTGGCGTCGAGGACGGCGCCGCCGAGGGTGCGGGCGGCGAGGTCGGGGAGCGTCCAGCGGGCGTCGGTGCGGGCCTGGTCGTCGGTCATCGGGTGCTCCTCTTCAGCTGCCGGCCGCGCGGGGCGGCCTGGGTGTCGATGCGCTTGCCGCGCAGCCAGGTGGCGACGACGTCGCCGGTGAGGGCGCGGCCGTCGTACGGCGTGACGGGGTGGCGGTGGTGGAGGTCGGCGGCGCGGACGGTCCATTCGCGTTCGGGGTCGAAGGCGACCAGGTCGGCGTCGGCTCCGGCGGCGATGCGGCCTTTGCGGTGGAGGCCGGCGAAGTCGGCGGGGCCGCGGGACATCCACGCGGCGAGGTCGGTGAGGCCGTGCCCGCGTTGTCGGGCTTCGGTCCAGACGACGGGGAGTCCGATCTGGAGGGAGGCGATGCCGCCCCAGGAGGTGGCGAAGTCGCGGGTCTTCATGCCGGGCGGGCTGGGTGAGTGGTCGGAGACGACGAAGTCGATGCGGCCGTCGGCGAGGCCCTGCCAGAGGGCGTCGCGGTTGGCCTCAGTGCGGATGGGCGGGCAGCACTTGTAGGCGGTGGCGCCGTCGGGGACGTGTTCGGCGGTGAGGGCGAGGTAGTGGGGGCAGGTCTCGGCGGTGATGAGGACGCCGTCGAGTCGGGCGCGGTGGATCTGGTCGAGGGCCGCGGCGGCGGAGAGGTGGAGGATGTGGACGCGGGCGCGGGTGGTCCTGGCGGCGTCGATGACGTCGCGGATCGCGTCGGTCTCGGCTTCGGGCGGGCGGGTGGCGAGGAAGCGGTCGAAGCCGGGGGCGGTGTCGGTCTCTCGGAGGCGGTCGGGGTTCTCGGCGTGGACGATGAGGACGGTGCCGAGGGCGGCGGTGGTGGTGCAGGCGCGGATGAGGCCGGCGCGGTCGAGGGGCGGGAACTCGTCGACTCCCGATGGGGCCGTGAAGCATTTGAAGCCGAAGACGCCGGCGTCGTGGAGTGCTTTCAGCTCGGTCTCGTTGCCGGGGATGGCGCCGCCCCAGAAGCCGGTGTCGACCCAGGTCTTGCCTTTGGCGGCGTCGCGCTTGGCGACGAGCGCGGCGGTGTCGACGGTGGGCGGGAGGCTGTTGAGGGGCATGTCGATGAGGGTGGTGACGCCGCCTGCGGCGGCGGCGCGGGTGGCGGTGGCGAAGCCCTCCCATTCGGTGCGGCCGGGTTCGTTGACGTGGACGTGGGTGTCGACGAGGCCGGGGAGGAGGGCGAGGTCGCGGAGGTCTTCGGTGCGGCGGGCGGGGATCGGCTCGGCGTAGTCGCCGATGACGGCGATGCGCTCCCCGGCGATGGCGACGGCAGCGGGCCGCTCGCCGTCGGGGAGGACGGTGCGGCGGGAGCGGAGCACCAGGTCGTAGACGACGGGCGCGGAAATGTCGGAGGGGTCGGTCATCATGGCGTTCCGGCCTTCGAGGCGCTGTAGGCGCGCCAGGAGCCGTGGGCGGTGATGTCGACCAGTCCGGGGAGGTCGGCCCAGTCGTCCCGCAGGCGCATGCCGAAGGCTTCGGTGCCGTCGGCGAGGCCGACGACGCCGAGTTCGAGGTCCGGGGGTTCGGCGGGCAGGAGGGAGGTGCGCAGGACGACGAGGTCGATGTCGTAGAGCTCGCCGGTGATGGCGGCGCCGCCGCCTTCGGGCGCGGTCTGGAGGGCCGGGTGGTCGTCGGAGACGCCGTCGAGCGGGACCGAGTGGAGCCGGTAGATCGGCAGTGTCGTCGCGGGTCCGAGGAAGGGCGCGCCGCCGATCAGGTGGTGGAGGTTGCCGCCTTTCATGCCGCCTCCGTTGAGGAACATGTGGACCATCGTTTCGGCTCCTTCGGTTCTCGGCGTTCCGGTTCGGTCACCGGTCCGCTCGGCTGTCGGTTCGCGGTTCGCGGTTCGCGGTTCGCGGTTCGACCAGAATGTCGCGGGTGCGGCCCGCGTCGCTCGGCCGGTCGGCCGTCACGCAGGCCGGTCGTCGGGTCGGTGTGCGGCGTCCTCGGCGCCGGTCGGTCAGCGGTGGATGGGGCCGCGGGCCTCGGTGAGGAAGCCTGCGGCGGCGCCGTTGCGGACGGCGGTGATCTCGGCGAGGATCGACAGCGCGGTCTCCTCTGCGGTGCGGCCGTTGAGGTCGAGGCCGATCGGGGACCTGAGCCGGGCGAGTGCGGCCTCGGGGACGCCGGTGTCGCGGAGCCGGGCGAGGCGGGCGCGGTTGGTGGCGCGCGAGCCCATGGCGCCGATGAACCCGGCCGCGGAGGCGAGGGCGCGTTCGAGGAGCGGCGTGTCGAACTTCTCGTCGTGGGTGAGGACGCAGATCGCGGTGTCGGCGTCGACGGTGATCGTGTCGAAGTGGCGGTGCGGCCAGTCCACGATGACCTCGTCGGCTTCGGGGAAGCGGGTGTCGGTGGCGAAGACGGGGCGGGCGTCGCACACGGTGACCCGGTAGCCGAGCTGCTTGGCGAACCTGACGAGCGGCCCGGCGAAGTCGATGGCGCCGTAGACGAGGAGCCGCGGCGGCGGGGTGTGCACTTCGACGGCGTACTCGCCGGTGCGCCCGGAGGCCGCGGGGAGGTCGGTCGCGCCGAGTTCGAGCGGGCCCGAGAAGCCGTGCGCGGTGATCGCGACGGCCTGGCCGAGGCGGTCGCCCGCGGCGGCGCGCACGAGGGTGACCGGTTCGCCGTCGAGGATCGCGTCGAGGGCGGCGGCGATGGCGGCGTCGTCGGGTTCGACGCGGGCGATGAGAACGTCCATGGTGCCGCCGCAGGTGAGGCCCACGGCGATGGCGTCGTCGTCGCTGTACCCGAAGGATTCGATTGCGGGCGTGCCGGTTTCGAGGACTTCTTGGCAGCGGAGGTAGACGGCGGCTTCGACGCAGCCGCCGGAGACGCCGCCGACGGCCGCTCCCTGGCCGTCGACGGCGAGCGCGGTGCCGAGCGGGCGCGGCGAGGACCCGGTGGTCCCGATGAGGGACGCGAGGGCGAAGGGGCGGCCTTCGCGCATCCAGGCGCGCAGCACGGCGGCGATGGTGTTCATGACGGCCTCCCGACGGTGAGGTGCTCGGGTCTGACGGGGACACGGGTGAGCGGCAGGCCGGTGGCGTCCCGGATGGCGGCGACGATCGCGGGGGTGGACGAGAGCGTCGGCGGTTCGCCGGCGCCGCGGAGCCCGTAGGGGGCGTCGGGGTCGGCGTTCTCGACGATGCGCAGCCGCATCGGGGGCATGTCGAGGATCGTGGGGATGAGGTAGTCGGTGAAGGACGCGTTCTTGACGCGGCCCTCGTCGGTGACGATCTCCTCCATGACGGCGAGGCCGAGCCCCTGGGCGCTGCCGCCGTGGATCTGCCCTTCGAGCGCGACGGGGTTGAGGATCTTCCCGACGTCCTGCACGCAGGTGAGGTCGACGACCTTGACGAGGCCCAGTTCGACGTCGACGTCGACCGTGGCGCGGTGGACGCACAGGGCGAGCTGGACGTGGCTCTCGCCCTGCCCGGTCACGGGGTCCATGGGCTTGGTGGCGCGGTGGCGGAACACGCGGGTGGCCTCGACGGGCCCGTCGGCGAGGTCGCGGTCGGCCCACAGCTCCCGGACGGCCTCGCACGCGGCCTTGACGGCGCCGCCGGTCATGTACGACTGGCGGGACGCCGACGAGGACCCGGCGGAGCCGACCTTGGTGTCGTTGGGCAGCAGGACGACCCGTTCGACGCCGAGTTCGGTGCGGGCGATCTGCTGCTGGAGGTTCCAGTGGCCCTGGCCGACCTCGGCGGCGGCGGTGTGGACGTACGCGACGGGTTCGCCGTCGACGAGTTCGAGGCGCACGCGCGCGGTCGAGTAGTCGTCGAAGCCCTCGGAGTAGCAGATGTTCTTGAGGCCGACGCCGTAGCCGACGCCGCGGCGCACGCCTTCGCCGTGGGTGGTGTTGCCGGTGCCGCCGGGCAGTTCGACGATGTCGCGCCCGGCGGGGACGGCCGGGACGGGAATGTCGTCGAAGCGCCCGAGGAGGTCGCGCAGCGGCGAGAACGGCCGCCCGTCTTCGGCTTTGGCGGGATCGAAGGCCTCGACGACCTGGCCGGTGATGAGCTGGTCGCCTTGGGCGAGGGAGTTGCGGCGGCGGATCTCCAAGGGGTCGAGGCCGAGCGCGTCGGCGAGGGCGTCCATCTGCGACTCGTACGCGAAGCAGGTCTGGACGCCGCCGAAGCCGCGCATCGCCCCGCACGGCGGGTTGTTGGTGCGCGCGCCCCACGCGTCGACGCCGACGTGCTCGACCTTGTAGGGGCCCACGGCGAGCGACGCGGCGTTGCCGACGACGGCCTCCGAGGTGGAGGCGTACGCGCCGCCGTCGAGGACGATGTGCGCCTTGACGTACACGAGGCGGCCCTCGGCGTCGGCGCCGTGCTCGTACCGCATCCGCGCGGGGTGGCGGTGCACGTGGCCGAGGAAGGACTCGGCCCGGTCGTACATCATCTTCACGGGCCGGCCGGTGCGCAGGGCGAGCATCGCCATGTGGATCTGCACGGACAGGTCCTCGCGGGCGCCGAACGCGCCGCCGATCCCGGCCATGGCCATGTGGATCCGCTCGGGTTCGAGGCCGAGGCACGGGGCGATCTGCTCCAGGTCGGAGTGGAGCCACTGGGTCGCGACGTGGAGGACGAGGCCGCCGTCGGCCGGGACTGCGACGCCGGATTCGGGGCCGAGCGGCGCCTGGTCCTGCATGCCGACCTCGTACTCGCGGGCGACGACCACGGCCGCTTCGGCGGTGTCGGGGTCGCCGACGCGCACGGGCTGGTAGCGGAAGAACTCCCCCGCCTCGACGGCTTTGCTTGCGTCGCAGAGCGGTTCGAGGACCTCGTAGTCGACGGCGACGAGCTCGGCGGCCCGGCGGGCGAGGTCGAGGGTCTCGGCGGCGACGATCGCGACCGCCTCGCCCTGGTAGTTGACCTCGCCGGGGGCGAGTACCGGCTGGTCGGCCTCGATGAGTCCGTAGTGGAGCTTCCCGGGGACGTCGGCGGCGGTGAGGACGGCCACCACGCCGGGGAGCGCGCGGGCCGCGGCGGTGTCGATCGACCGGATCCGGGCCTTCGGGTGGGGGCTGCGGAGCGTGTGGCCCCAGAGCATTCCTTCGAAGGCGAGGTCCGAGGCGTAGTCGAAGGAGCCGTTGACCTTTGACTCGGCGTCAGGGCGAATGGGCGATTGCCCGACCCCGCCAGCTGCCCATTGCGGCGGGGTCGGAGTCTCTACGGGTTCAGGCATCTCGTGCCTCCCTCAGGTCGGCGCTCGCGGCGGCGAGGTCCTTCGCGAGCGTCTCGGTGTCGGCGGTGCGCAGTTCGCCGTCGGCGACCACGGTGCTCCCGGCGACGGCCAGGAGCCGCAGGGGCGCGGCGGGGCCGAGGACGAGGGCCGCCACGGGGTCGGCGATCCCGGCGTGGCCGAGGCCGGTCAGGTCCCACAGGGCGAGGTCGCCCTGCTTGCCGACTTCGAGCGAGCCGATCTCGGCGTCGCGGCCGATCACCTGCGCGCCACCGGAAGTGGCCAGGCGCAGCGCGGTGCGCGCGTTCATCGAGTGCGGGCCGTGGAGCTGGCGCGCGGTGTAGACCGCCTGCCGCAGCTCCTCCCCCAGGTGCCCGGCCTCCTGGCTCGCGGCGCCGTCGACGCCCAGGCCCACCGGGATGCCCGCGGCGAGCATGCCCGGGACGTCGGCGAGGCCGGTCCCCAAGCGGGCGTTGGAGGACGGGCAGTGCGCGACCCCGGTCCCGGCCGCGCCGAGGCGGGCCCGGGCGCGGTCGTCGAGGTGCACGGCGTGGGCGAGCCACACGTCCGGGGCGATCCAGCCGACCCGGTCCATGTACTCGACCGGGTCGCAGCCGTGGACCTCGGCGCAGAACTCGGCCTCGTCGACGGTCTCGCACAGGTGCGTGTGGAGCCGCACGCCCTTGTCGCGGGCCAGCGCCGCCGATTCGCGGAGCAGCTCGGTGGAGACGGAGAACGGCGAGCACGGCGCGACCGAGATGCGCAGCATCGACCCCGGCGAGGGGTCGTGGTGGCGGTCGACGGCTTCGGCGGTGGCGGCCAGGGCGGCGTCGAGGTCCTCGACGATGCGGTCGGGCGGCAGGCCGCCGTCGGAGACGCCGCGGTCCATGGACCCGCGGGCGAGCTGGAGCCGGACCCCGACGCGCGCGGCGGCGGCGATCTGGACGTCGACGAGCTCGGCGGCCTGGCCGTCGGGGTAGACGTAGTGGTGGTCGGCGGCGGTGGTGCACCCGGAGAGGGCGAGCCAGGCGAGGCCGGCGGTGTTGGCGGCGGCGACGTGGCCGGGGCGCAGGCGGCCCCAGGTCGGGTAGAGGTCGACGAGCCATTCGAAGAGGGTGTGGTCGGTCGCGTATCCCCTGGTGGCCCACTGGTAGAGGTGGTGGTGGGTGTTGACGAGGCCGGGGGTGGCGAGGCAGCCGGAGCCGTCGACGCGGCGGGCGCCTTCGACATGCGGGGCGGGGCCGGGGCCGACGGCGGTGATGACGCCGTCCTCGACCACGACGTGCCCGGAGTCGTGTTCGGTGCCCGCGGCGTCGACCGCGGCGATGTAGGTGTTCTCGATCACGAGTGCGGTCATCGGGCACGCTCCGGGGTCAAATTGTCACACCCGGTGGGCACGCTTGGGGGCGTCCTCGGAGTGGATTTGGAAGGAGGTGGGGCGATGCAGTGAGTCATCGGGGCTCACCCGCCAAGGCGGCGGCGGCCGTGTGGACGGCGTCGATGATCTTCTCGTAGCCGGTGCAGCGGCACAGGTTCCCGGCGAGGGCCTCGCGGATCTCCGGGTCGGTGGGGTCGGGCTCGCGGTCGAGGAGGTCGGCGACCGAGACGAGGAGCCCCGGGGTGCAGAACCCGCACTGGACGGCGCCGCACTGCACGAACGCGTCGCGGACCGGGCGCGGGACGGCGCCGACCACGGTCTTCACCTCGCGGCCTTCGCACTGGGCGGTCGCCACGAGGCACGCGCAGACGGGCGCGCCGTCGAGGAGGACCGTGCAGGATCCGCACTCGCCCTGCTCGCAGGCGTTCTTGGAGCCGGTGAGGCCGAGCCGGTCGCGGAGCGTGGACAGGAGGCTCTCGCCGGGCCGGTCGATCTCGGCGGCGGTCTCGGCGCCGTCGACGTGCATCGTCACGCGCATCGGAGACTCCTCGGGCGTGCGGCGCGGGCGGGGTCGGTGGGGTTCATCGGCCGGTCCTCTCGTGGGCGGCGGTCCAGACGCGGCGCAGGGCGCGGGCGGCGCAGACGGCGAGGGCGTGGCGTCGGTAGGCGGCGGTGCCTCGGACGTCGTCGATGGGGCGTGCGGCGGCGGCGACGCGGCGGCCGAACTCTGCGGCGAGCGCGTCGTCGAAGCGGGCGGGGTCGGTCCAGGGCAGGTCGAGCCGTTCGGCGTCGGGGGCGGTGAGCGGGACGGGTCCTGCGGAGCCGATGCCGGTGCCGAGGCGGCGCGTGTCGAGGTCGAGCGCGAGGGCGAAGGAGCAGACGGCGATGACCATCGCGTTGCGGGTGCCGACCTTCAGGAACTGCTGCGGGCCGGTCGCTTTCGGGACGGTCACGGCGGTGATGAGTTCGCCGGGTTTGAGCGCGGAGCGCTTGGGGCCCAGGTAGAACTCGCCGATCGGGATCGTGCGGGTGCCGTCGACGGAGACGGCTTCGACCGTGGCGCCGGTGGCGAGGAGCGGCGGGTGGCCGTCGCCGGCCGGGGAGGCGGTGGCGAGGTTGCCGCCGAGGGTGCCGCGGTTGCGGATCTGCGGGGAGCCGACGGTGCGGGCGGCCGCGGCCAGGCCGGGGAGGACCGTGGCGAGTTCGGCGGTGATGCGCGCGTACGGGACGCCCGAGCCGATCCGGACCGAGTCGCCTTCGTCGGTCCATTCGCGCAGTTCGGCGAGGCCGGTGAGGTCGAGCATCGCCTCGGGCCGGGTGTGCCGGTAGTTGACGGCGACCATGAGGTCGGTGCCGCCGGCGACCGGGACGGCCTCGGGGTGCTCGGCGAGGAGCCGCACGGCCTCGTCGACCGCTGCGGGGCGGTGGAAGCCGAAGCGGGCCGGGGCCGCGACGCTGCTCATTGCGCCTCCCTTCGGACCGTGCCCTCGATGAGCCCGTACGGGAGGTCTCCCGCCTGGAAGACCACGCCGGGGTTGTCGAGGCCGAACCGCCCGAGGTCTTGCAGGTAGTGGTGCCGGTTCGGCAGGGACAGGCGCACTTCGCCCGCCTCGGGGACCGTCTTCAGTATGCGCTCGCCGACGGCGTAGAGGGTCTGTTGCAGCGAGAGCGAGTAGGTGCCGGCGAACGCGTCGAGGAGGGCCGTCCTCCCAGCGTGGAAGGTCTTGTCGGGGTCGGCGGGTACGGTCGCGTAGTCCCAGGCCGCCGTGACGGCGGTGGCGAGGATGCGGTCCTCGGTCTCGGGGAGGGTCGTGTACTCGTCCACCAGGAAGCCGCCGAACTCGGAGTCGGTGGTGTTGAGCAGCAGGAGGTCCCGGACGCCCGCGGTGACCGCGGCGGCCCCGCCGCCGTAGTTGACCTCGGCGGTGCGCAGTTCGCCGCCTTCGCCGCTGGAGAAGGAGTGGTCGCCGACGCGGGTCCACGGGTGCTCCTCGATGCGGACGCGGGCGTGCGTGATGGAGGGGGTGGTGTCGACGAAGTGCCGGGCGAGGCGCTCGGCGAAGGCCTCGACGGTCCCGATGCCGTCCCTGGCGAAGGCGTACACGGTGTTCTTCTGCGTGTCGGTGGGGAGGACCCCGGTGTTGTCGCCGGTGTAGTGGGTGGCGTCGAAGTCGCCGGAGAGCGCGGTGTGCACGGTGAGGTCGCGGATCGCGTGGCGGGGCGTGTCGCGGTCGACGCGGACGAGCCGGACGCCGGACTTGCCGTAGCTGTTGGGGCCCAACGTGAACCCTGGTGCTGGTGTGGTCATCTAGCTGCCTCGGTACGTTGAGTAGGCGAAGGGGCTCAGCAGGAGCGGGACGTGGTGGTGGCCGTCGGCGACCCGGAAGGCGATCTCGACCTCGGGATAGAAGGTGTCGACGTCCTGGGCGGCGAACCAGTCGCCGGTGTCGAAGCGGAGCCGGTGGAGTCCCGGTTCGGTGTGCCAGCCGCCGACGCGGCCGTCGGCGTCGGTGCGGCCGGCGTGGACGACGGCGTAGGCGCCGTCGCCTTCGCGGCGCGTCAGCGTCAGGTGGACCCCGGCGGCGGGGCGGCCGTTGACGGCGTCGAGGACGTGGGACGACACGGTGCTCACCGGTCCTCCCCGAAGGCCTTGTCGAGGCGGAGGGCGACGATCTTGCGCAGTTCGGCGCGGGACTCGGCGCGCTCGGTCGGGTCGTCGTTCGCGAGGCGCCGCCGGGCCTCGACGAGGATCTCCTCGGCGGTGAGACCCGTGGCGCAGATGAGGAACACGCGCCCGAAGCGATGCTCGTACGCGGCGTTGGCGTCGGCGAGTTCGGCCCGCACCGACTCGGCGGCGGTCATGGCCCGGGACTGCTCGCCGCGCGACCACTCGGCCTCGGTGCCCTCGCTCGGCTTGGGCTTCCCGATGGGCGGGTGGGCGGCGTGGGCGACGGCGACCTCCGCGTCGTCGAGCTCGTCGAACCCGGCCAGCGCGGCGGACTTCAGCGCCACGAGCGAGCCGTAAGGCCGCCCGGTGGCGACCTTCTCGGCCCAGCCGCGCGACGCGCAGCAGGCCGTGAGGACCCCCGTCGCGGTCTCCGGGTCCGCCGTGTTGAACCCTCCGAGCGTCCACATCGGCGCCTCCCGTTCACGTCCGGTTCTCCGCGGTGTCCCCTCAGGGTCGCAGGTTTGCGACCGCGCCGGGCAATTGAAGCCGAAACACGAGGCAGAAGGCATTGTCACCGCCTATGAAACCTTCGTTTCCCGGCCGTTAAATGCTGGAGGATCGTCCAAAGTCGGATCGTGCGCGGGGCTATGGTGGCCGTAGGGGCAGCACAGGCCCTCCACGATCACCGCGTCCCGAACCCGCCTGCGAAGGCCGGACCCCCTGGGGGCCACCATGCGACTCCGTTCACTGCTCCAGATGCCCGAACTCGGCTTGACCCTGGTCTCGGGCAAGCACCACCTGGACCGCGAGGTCCGCTGGGTCGTGCCGACCGACCTGCGCGACCCGCGCCGGTACCTGTCCGGCGGCGAGCTGGTGCTCACCGGGATGATGTGGCGCCGGGCCGAACGGGACTCGGACGCGTTCGTGCGCAACCTGACCGCCGCCGGGGTGACCGCGCTCGGCGCGGGCGACCACCCCGAGTTCCACACCGTGCCCCTCGACCTCGTCGACGCGTGCGCCCGCCACGACCTGCCGCTGTTCGCCGTCGACGCCGACGTCGCGTTCGCCGAGATCACCGAGCGGATCGTCCAGCGCCTCTCCGCGGGGCGCTCGGGGGACCTCGCCTCGCTCCTGGACCGGCACCGGCGCCTCATCGCCGCTGACGGGATCGGGCAGATCCTCGAACTCATCGACCGCGAACTGGGCATGGAGTGCCTGGTGCTGTCGCCGACCGGGCGGGCCCTGCGCGGGAGCCTGGAGCTCGGCGAGGACGAGCGGGCCGCGATCGTCGCCAGGGCGCACGCCGCAGAGCGCCTGCCGCAGAAGGTGACCATCGACCGGCACCGCTGCTACTCGGTGTTCGGCATCGGCTCGACCATCCACACCGGACGGTTCCTGGTCGTGGGCGACGACCACACCCGGTGGCCGCCCGAGCGGCGCCTCGTCGCCGAGCAGCTGTCGGCCCTGCTCATGCTCGAACTCGACGACCCGTCCCAGCGCCCCGCCCCGCACGTCGAACTCGTCACCGCGCTGCGCGAGGGCCGCGCCGACGAGCACCTGATGCGCTCGGCCGGGCTCCCCTCCGACGGCCCGGCCACGGTGATCGTCGCGACCGGCGAACCCGAGGCCGTCCGCGAGGCCGTCGTCGCCGAGACCCTCCAGTTCGACACGTGCGCAGCGGAAGTCGACGACCCGCTGCGCGCGCCCGTCGCCGCGTGGGCGACCAGCGGCGGCGAGACGATCGCGGTCCTCACCGGTCCCGGCGCCGCCCCCGAGGAGCGCGCCCGCCTCGTCGCGTGGGCCCGGCGGTGCGCCGCCGTCCTCGCC
>NZ_QFRW01000066.1 GCF_003265355.1 Glycomyces dulcitolivorans
GTGCGTCGCGGGCGGGCCGTCCTGGGGCGGGGTCGTCGACGGCAGCTCGTCGGCGGGGACGGTGCGCGCGTCCGTGAGCGCCGCCAGCCACAGCCGCGCGTTCGTGCGCCCGCCGCGGCGCCGGAACCCCGGCAGGCTCATCAGCTCCGCGAAGTCGGTCGGGTCGGAGGTCGCCGCCTCCACGATCGCCGCGTCCGGCAGGACCTTCCCGGGCGCGCGGTCGAGCTTGCGCGCCAAGGCGTCCCGGGCCTCCCACACCGCGCGCACGCGGCCGAGGGCCTTGGCGCCGCGGACCTTGTGGATGCCGCTGGTGCGCCGCCACGGCTCCTTGCGGGGCTTGGGCGGGCCCGCGGTGCGCACGTGCTCGAACTCGGCCTCGGCCCAGGCGGACTTGCCCTGCTTGGCGAGTTCGGCGGCGAGCTTGCCGCGCAGTTCGATGAGGAGCTCGACGTCGAGGGCGGCGTACACGAGCCAGTCGTGGGGGAGCGGGCGCGAGGACCAGTCGGCCGCCGAGTGCTGCTTTTCGAGCCGGTATCCGAGGAGCTGCTCGGTGATCGAGGCGAGGCCGACCTTCTCGAAGTCGCACAGGCGCGCGGCCAGCTCGGTGTCGAACAGGCGCGCGGGGTGCAGGTCGAGCTCTTCGAGGCAGGGGAGGTCCTGGCTGGCGGCGTGCAGGATCCACTCGGGGCCGGCGAGGGCGCGGCGCAGCGGCTCCAGGTCGTCGATCGGGATGGGGTCGATGAGGATCGTGCCCGAACCGGCGCGCCGCAGCTGGATGAGGTAGGCCCGGCCCGAATAGCGGAAGCCCGAGGCGCGCTCGGTGTCGATGGCGATCGGGCCCGAACCGGCTTCGAGGCGCTCGGCGGCCTCGGCGAGATCCGCGGACGTCTGGATCAGCGGGGGCATGCCTTCGCGCGGCTCGGTGAGGAGTGCGGCTTCTGGTTCGGGCTGGGGATCGGTCACCTGTTCACCGTACGGGCAGGTAACCTGCGCGCGCTACTGCCCCGCCGGGCAGGAGACCGATTTCCACCCGATAGTGGGCTAATCACCCCTTTGCTCCTCTACCGTGGACGGCCGCTCCGTTCGACCTCCCTCACAGTGCCCCTTCCGGTGCGGGCCACATCGCACTCGCCGCTGCGGGCGGACCGCGGAGGGCCGTGCAAGGATGGGCTCGTGGTCAATGCTGCTTCCTCGTCAGAGTCCCCGTTCCTCGCGGCCTGCCGCGGTGAGGAGCCCAGCCGCACCCCCGTCTGGTTCATGCGCCAGGCCGGGCGGTCCCTCCCCGAGTACAAGGAGGCCCGCGCCGGCACCTCGATGCTCGAAGCCTGCCGCACCCCCGAGCTCGTCTGCGAGATCACGATGCAGCCGGTGCGCCGCTACGGCGTCGACGCCGCGATCTTCTTCTCCGACATCGTCGTCCCCATCGCCGCCGTCGGCGTCGACATCGAGATCGTCCCCGGCGTCGGGCCCGTCGTCGCCGAGCCCTTCCGCACCGAGGCCGACGTCAAGCGCCTGCGCAACCTCGACCCGTGCGACGTCCCCTACATCACCGAGGCCATCGGCCTGCTCGGCAAGGAGCTCGGGTCGACCCCGCTCATCGGCTTCGCCGGCGCCCCGTTCACCCTCGCCTCCTACCTCATCGAGGGCGGCCCCTCCCGCGACCACGCGAAGACCAAGGCGCTCATGCGCTCCCAGCCAGAGGTCTGGCACGCCATCGCCTCCCGCCTCGCCGCCATCTGCGGCGAGTTCCTCCGCGTCCAGGTCGAGGCCGGCGCGAAGGCCGTGCAGCTCTTCGACTCCTGGGCCGGGGCCCTCTCCGAGGCCGACTACCGCAAGTTCGCCCTGCCGCACTCCACCGCCGCGCTGGCGGGCGTCGCCCAGTCGGTGCCGCGCATCCACTTCGGCGTCGGCACCGGGCACCTCCTCGAAGCGATGTCCGAGACCGGCGCCGAGATCTCCGGCGTCGACTTCCGCATCCCGCTCGACCAGGCCGCGAAGCGCCTGCCCGGCAAGGTCCTCCAGGGGAACCTCGACCCGGCCGCGATCCTCTCCGACGAGGCCCCGCTGCTCGCCGAGACCGACGCCGTCGTCGCCGCGGGCAAGGCCGCGAAGGCCCACATCTTCAACCTCGGGCACGGCGTCCTCCCCGACTCCGACCCGGAGAAGCTGAAGCTCGTCGTCGACCGCGTGCACGAAACCACGACGCGATGAGCCCCATGACGCCCGCCCGCGTCACCGGGACCCCCGGGCGCACTCGGGTGCTCGTCGCGGGCGCCGGCATCACCGGCGTCGCCGCCGCGCACCGCCTGCGCGAACTCCTCGGCCCCGAGGCCGAGATCATCGTCGCCGAGCAGTCGATGCGCCTGGGCGGCAAGATCCGCACCGTCGACTTCGCCGGACGCCCGGTCGAGACCGGCGCCGAATCGCTCCTCGCCGCCCGGCCCGAGGCCCTCGACCTCGCCCGCGCGGTCGGCCTGGGCGACGCGATCGTCTACCCCGCGGCCTTGAAACCGGCGCTGAGCCTCGGCGGCGAACTCGTCGACTTCCCCGCCGGGCACATGATGGGCATCCCCGGGGACCCCGCCGACGTCGCCGCCATCGCGAACGCCAAGGAGCGCCCCGACAACGGCCTCCCCATCCTCGAAGCGGGCCAGGACATGTCCGTGGGCGAACTCGTCCGGTCGCGCCTCGGCGACGAGGTCCTCGACCGGCTCGTCTCCCCGATGCTCGCGGGCGTCTACGCCGGGGACGTCGACCGGCTCTCCGTGCGCGCCGTCATGCCCCAGCTCGCCGCCGCGCTCGAACGCCATGCGCGCCTGACCGACGCCGTCGCGGAGATCAAGAGGCCCGCCACCGGCAAACCCGTGTTCGCGACCATCGACGGCGGCCTCGACCGGCTCGTCACCGCGACCTCCGCCGCCGCCCGCGCCGAGATCCGCCTCGGCATGACCGTCCGCGAACTGCGCCCGACCGCAGACGGCTGGGAGGTCATCACCGGCCCCGTCCCCGACCCCATCAAGGTCAACGCCGACGCCGTGATCGTCGCCGTCCCCGCCTCGCCCGCCGCCGACCTGCTCCGCGCCGTCTCGCCCGAGGCCGCCGCCGCGCTCTCCGGCGTCGCCTACGCCTCGGTCGCCTTGGCCGCGTTCGCCTTCGACCAGATCGACCTCCCCGAGCGCTCGGGCTTCCTGACCCCCGCCTCCGAAGGCAAGACCGTCAAGGCCGCCACCTTCGCCTCCAAGAAATGGCCGCACCTGGGCCGCCGCCGCCAGATCGTGCGCGTCTCCATGGGCCGCCTCGGCGAGGAGGCGCTCCTCCAGTACGACGACGCGACCCTCGCCAAGACCGCCCTGCGCGAACTCGGCGAGCACCTCGGGCAGCGCCTGCCCGAACCGGTCGAGCAGCGCATCGACCGCTGGGGCGGGGCCCTCCCGCAGTACGCCCCCGGGCACAATGCCCGGGTGGCCGCCGCCCGCGAGGCGCTGGCCCGCCACCGCGGCCTCGCGATCGCCGGTGCCGCCGTCGACGGCGTCGGCATCGCCGCCTGCATCGCCTCCGGGCAGGCCGCGGCGGATAGCATCGCAGCCTCGCTGAAGCTTGCGAAGCGAGAATGGGCACAGTAGTTGTTGAAGCAGAAGTAGAAGGGCCGCACCGTGACTGAACGCCAGTCCAACAATCCCAACGCCGCGCGGATCAAGGAGCTCAACGACACCATCCGGTACACCCTGTGGTCGGTGTTCGCCGTCGAGGAGCCGATGCCGTCGATCCGGCAGGACCTCGCCGGCGACATGGAGGCGTTCTTCAAGAAGCACTGCGGGGACCACGGCGTGACCGTGCGCGGCACCTACGACCTCACCGGGATGCGCGCCGACGCCGACCTCATGATCTGGTGGCACGCCGAGTCCAGCGACGACCTCCAGAAGGCGTACTCGGACTTCCGCCGCTCCCCGCTCGGGCGCCACCTCGCCCCGGTCTGGTCGAACATGGCCCTGCACCGGCCCGCCGAGTTCAACCGCAGCCACCTCCCGGCGTTCCTCACCGAGGAGCCGCGCGGCTACGTGAGCGTCTACCCGTTCGTGCGGTCCTACGAGTGGTACCTGCTCCCCGAGGAGGAGCGGCGCGACCTGCTGCGCGAGCACGGCCAGATGGCCCGCGACTACCCCGACGTGCGCGCCAACACCGTCCCGGCGTTCTCGCTCGGCGACTACGAGTGGATCCTCGCGTTCGAGGCCGACGAGCTGCACCGGATCGTGGACCTCATGCGCGAGCTGCGGGCCTCCGGGGCGCGACGCCATGTGCGCGAGGAGATCCCGTTCTTCACCGGCAAACGCCGCTCGATCACCGACATCATCAACGACCTCCCGTAGTGGGTGAGATGGACGCTCCCGTCGGCTCCGGCCCCCTGGTGATCGCCAACTTCGTGATCATGCTCGTGGTCATCGTCGCGTTCGCGTACGCGGTGCTCGCGGTCATGGCCGCGCTCGGGCTCACCAGCTTCAGCATGTTCGAGCGCTTCCGCAAGAAGCGCGACGAGCCGGAGGACGACGGCATCGATGGCCTCTTCTTACTGGTTCTACCCGCTGCTGCTCATCGTGGCGGTGGCGCTCACGGTGGAGAGCGTGCGTCAGCTGCGGCGCCGCTGGGTCCTCGTCAAGGTCGAGGGCGCCTCCATGGAGCCCGCGCTCAAGGACGGCGACGAGGTCCTCGCCAAGCGCACCAAGCGGATCCAGACCGGTGACATCGTCGTGGTCGCGGCCCCGGACCCGGAGCTCGGCTGGGCCGAGATCCGGCGGCTCAAGGCCCCCTGGTGGATCAAGCGCGTCGCCGCCGGGCCGGGCGAGACCGCGCCCGGTTCGGCCGAGGCGGTCCCGGCCGGGCACTACTACCTGCTCGGCGACAACCCGGCGGGGGAGGACTCGCGCCGCCACGGGCCCTGCCCGGAGAAGATGATCTTCGGCACGATGGTGCGCGGTTTCTGACAGGATAGGCGATCCTAACCACCGGGCGCGGGATCCCGGTATTCGAGACGTGGCAGACTTGAGCCATGCCAGCGCTTCGTTCTCGTACTTCCACGCACGGCCGTCAGATGGCGGGTGCTCGCGCGCTGTGGCGCGCTACCGGTATGACCGATTCCGATTTCGGGAAGCCGATCGTGGCGATCGCGAACTCGTATACGCAGTTCGTGCCGGGGCACGTGCATCTCAAGGACATGGGTGACATCGTCGCGGAGTCGATCGCGGCGGCGGGCGGGGTGTCGAAGGAGTTCCATACGATCGCCGTGGACGACGGGATCGCGATGGGGCATGCGGGGATGCTGTATTCGCTGCCCAGCCGGGAGATCATCGCGGATTCGGTGGAGTACATGGTGAACGCGCATTGCGCGGATGCTCTGGTGTGCATCTCCAACTGCGACAAGATCACGCCGGGGATGCTGATGGCCGCGCTGCGGTTGAACATCCCGGTCGTGTTCGTCTCGGGCGGGCCCATGGAGGCTGGCAAGACCATCGACAACGACGGCATCGTCACCCAGAAGCTCGACCTGATCGACCCGATGATCGCCGCCGCGAACGACGACGTCTCGGACGCGCAGCTGCTCAAGATGGAGGAGGCGGCCTGTCCGACCTGCGGCTCCTGTTCGGGCATGTTCACCGCGAACTCGATGAACTGCCTGACCGAGGCCATGGGCCTGTCGCTGCCGGGCAACGGCTCCACCCTCGCCACCCACGCCTCGCGCCGCGAGCTGTTCTCCGAGGCCGGGCGCGTCGTGATGGACCTGGCGAAGCGCTACTACGAGCAGGACGACGAGTCGGTCCTGCCGCGCAACATCGCCTCCCGCGGGGCCTTCGAGAACGCGATGGCCCTCGACGTGGCCATGGGCGGCTCGACGAACACGATCCTGCACCTGCTGGCGGCGGCCCGCGAGGCCGAGCTGGACTTCAGCGTCGCCGACATCGACGCGATCTCGCGCCGCGTGCCGTGCCTGTCGAAGGTCGCCCCGAACTCGCAGAAGTACCACATGGAGGACGTCCACCGCGCCGGCGGCATCCCCGCGATCCTCGGCGAGCTGTACCGCGGGGGCCTGCTCAACGACGACGTCCACTCCATCCACGCCGACTCGCTCGACACGTGGCTTGGCAAGTGGGACATCCGCAGCGGCGCCACGGCCCCCGAGGCGATCGAGCTGTTCCACGCCGCCCCCGGCAATGTCCGCACCACGCAGGCGTTCTCGACGGCGAACCGCTGGAAGACCCTCGACACCGACGCCGAGGACGGGTGCATCCGCTCCGTGGAGCACGCGTACACCAAGGACGGCGGGCTCGCGGTCCTGTTCGGGAACCTCGCCGAGGACGGCTGCGTCGTCAAGGTCGCCGGTGTGCCCGAGGAGAACTGGACGTTCACCGGTCCGGCGCACGTCTTCGAGTCGCAGGACGACGCGGTGCAGGGCATCCTCGACAAGTCCGTGGTCGAAGGCGAGGTCGTGGTCATCCGCTACGAGGGCCCCAAGGGCGGCCCCGGCATGCAGGAGATGCTGTACCCGACCTCGTTCCTCAAGGGCCGCGGCCTGGGCCGCAAGTGCGCGCTCATCACCGACGGCCGCTTCTCCGGCGGCACTTCGGGTCTGTCGATCGGGCACGTGAGCCCCGAGGCCGCGGGCGGCGGGCTCATCGCGCTCGTGGAGACCGGCGACCTCATCGAGATCGACATCCCGAACCGCAAGCTCGAACTCAAGGTCACCGACGCGGTGCTGACCGAGCGCCGTCTGGCGCAGGAGAAGCGCGAGCAGCCCTACACGCCCGTGGACCGCGACCGGGTGGTCTCCCGCGCGCTCCAGGCGTACGCGGCGATGGCGACTCCGGCCAGTGACGGCGCGGTCCGCAAGGTGAACTAGCGCCCGTGTCGCATTAGGACATATGATCCTCGGCGGGGTCCTCCGAACGGAGGGCTCCGCCGGTGGCGTTCTCGGGGCAGAATGAAACCGCCCTCATCCCTCAGCCCCCGGAGCAGCCGCATGGCCCGCTATGTCAGCCAGTGGAACTGGTCGGACTTCAGCCAGGAGTGGTCGCAGACCGCCGCGATCAACGAGCTCAACGACGCGGTCGGCGCCGAGCGCCGGGCCAGGCGCCGCGACCTCGAATCCGTCCACAGCGCGATCGGCAAGGGCCTCAAGGAGGTCGACTCCCGCGTCGAAGCCGTCGCCGACCAGGTCGGGCTCCTCCTCACCTGGACCGACCTGCGCTTCCGACTCCTCGAACTCGACGAGAACCACGCGCGGCGCGAGATCCGCAGCGCGTTCCGCGCACTCGCCGAAGGCCGCCCCGCCCGCCTCCCCGACCTCCCGGACCTGCCCGGGTACTGGCTCCCGCCCGCCGCCGCGGCCATCCTGCCGCTGCTGCTGCGCGGCCGCCCCGGCGCGAATGCCAAGGCCCCCGCCACCGGCCTCACCACCGGGCTCGACGCCGCCCGCGGCCGGGACGCCGTCCGCGCCGAGCTGTTCAACCTCGCCGTCGGCCGCTGCTTCGGCCAGGCGGTCCTCGTCGACGCCGCGTTCCTGCGCCTCATCCACGACCCCGCCGACCTCGGCGAGTGCGACTCCGGCCTGATCGCGAACGGCTGGCGCGCCCTGTGGGAGCACGCCGCGCTCGGCGCCTTCGGCCCGCCCGCCCTCGTGCAGCTCACCGGGCGCCTGCGCGAACTGTTCGACCCCGAGAAAGTCGACGAGGCCGAGACCGCCGAATGGGACCGCGCCATCGCCGGATTCGGTGCGGCCGAAGGGAAGACGCCCACGGTCGCCGAGTCGTCCAGCGCCCTGCGCGCCCACCTCGCCGCCGAGCCCGCGCACGTCGACCTCGCCGGACTCGAACGCGCGGACGGCCGCTGGCGCCGCTACCTCGAAGAGCTCATCGAGGAACCGAGCCCCGCCGAGTACCCCATCGTCGACGAGATGGACTCCCTCGGCCTCGACGACGGCCCCGACCGCAGCCGCCCCTCCTGGGCCGAGCCCTCCGGGACCCCCGCCGCGCTCCTACGCCGCGACCTCTTCGACCCCGAGGCCCCGGTCGCCCTGCGCCGCCTGGCACTCGACCTCACCGCGCCGCTCCTGCGCGCCCGCCTCGAACACGCCCACGCGAACCTCGCGGCCCCCGAGCCCACGGTCATCGCCGTCAGGCGCCGCGGCGAGACCATCGACGTCACCGCCTCCGGCCACGCCGCCGACGCCCTCACCGGCGCCGAAGAGCGCATCGGCCGCGGCTTCTCCACCGGCGGCCCCTCGAAACCGCTGTTCACCACCATTGCGGCCGGCCTCGGCGCCCTCGCGCTCGGCCTCGCCGCCTTCGGCCAGTGGGCCCTCGCTGTCGTCGCCGCCCTCGCCGTCCTCATCCCCGTCCTCGTCTACCGCGGCGACAAGACCAAGGCCCGCAAGGAGACCGAGAAGCGCGACGAGCGCCTCGCCGACTTCCGCGCCGCCCTCTTCGCCGCCCGCGCCGACGCCGACACCGCCGACAAGGAGCACGCCGCCGCCCACCGCGCCGACCGCACCGCCCTCGAACGCCTCCTCGCCGCCCTCCCCGCACCCGCCGGAGCGACCGAGTAGTCACCCGCTGCAATCGAATGCAATACGCGAAGGGCCCCGTACCGGTGCAGCGGACCATGCGGCATCCTGTAATGCACGAGGCTTCCTACGATTGGGCCAGTGGATGACCGCAACCCCCCGTCGCGTCCGGCAGCTGCTGTCGTGGACCGCGACCGCCGCAGTCTGGTGCTCCGTGCTGACCGCGGCCATAGTCGTCGGACTCCAGACCTCCCCGGGGAGCATCGCCCCCGGCACCGCCGCCGCGCTCGGCTCCGTCGGCGCGGCCTGCGCCGGCTCCCTCATGTGGCGCGCCGCCGGACGCATCGCCGCCGGACGCCGCCCCACCTACCAGCTCATGGCCGCCGGCATCCAGACCATGGCCGCGGCCTTCGCCGCCTCCTGCTGGCTCCCCGACCCCGCCGCCGACTCCGTCGCCGGCACCGGCTTCGCCGCCTCCGTCGTCCTCTGGGCCCTCGCCCTCCTGCGCCTGCCCGACAGCGGCTGGGAGCCCCAAGCGGTCCAGCGGCGCCTCGTCGACGGCTCCTTCGTCGGCCTGTGCGCCCTCTTCTTCGCCTGGACCCTCTTCGCCCGCCCCCTGTTCGCCCAGATGCGCGGCCCCCTCGGCGAAGGCGACCTCGCCATCGTCATCCCCGGCATGATGGGCATCGTCATGCTCGGCGTCGGCTTCACCACCACCTTCCGCATCCAGCGCTGGCGCCGCCGCCACGCCTTCGCGTACGTCGCCGTCTTCGCCGTCCACTTCACCGGCCTCTCCACCTTCGTCGCCTGGCAGTGGGGCCGCCCCGAGGACCGCGTCCTGTGGTGGTCCGTCCTGTGGGTCGCCACCTGCGCGGCCCTCCTCGGCGTCACCTTCCTCGCCCGCACCCAGAAGCCCGCCCCCGTCGACAAGCCGAACTACCCCGGCGTCCACTACACCGTCATGGCCGGCGCCGGCGCCCTCGCGGCCGCCGCCGTCCTCATCAACGGCGCCACCCGAGGCACCCTCCCGCTCGACGCGACCCTCCTCGGCCTCGCCGCCGTCGGCGCCCTCGGCGCCAGACTCACCCTCACCTACTTCGACGTCCGACGCGTCACCGGCGAGGCGGCCGCCCGGCAGCGCCGCCTCTCCGCGATCGTCGGCGTCGCCTCCGACACCGTCCTCGTCCTCGACCCCGACCTCACCGTCACCTGGCACCCCGAGGACTCCGCCTGGCGGCCCGCCACCGAGGCCGGCACCTGCGTCGGCGCCTCCTTCCTCGACCTCGTCCACATCGACGACCGCCGCGGCACCGAAGAGGACCTGCGCACCCTCCTCGACGGCCTCAGCCACACCGGCCAGGTCTCCCTCAACATCCGCGTCCGCGACTCCGCCCGCCGCTGGCGCCACACCGAGACCGTCGTCACCGACCTCCGCGGCCGCCCCCAGGTGCGCGGCCTCGTCGCCCGCGTCGAGGACGTCGGCGCCCGCCGCAGCCTGGAGACCGAACTCGCCCGCATGGCGTACTCCGACCCCCTCACCGGCCTCGCCAACCGCCGCGCCCTCCTCCAGAGCCTCGAAGACGGCGTCGCCGCCGAAGAGCACCAGACCGCGCTCCTCCTGCTCGACCTCGACGGCTTCAAGAACGTCAACGACACCCGCGGCCACGACTTCGGCGACGAACTCCTCGTCGAGGTCTCCCGCCGC
The DNA here is from genome assembly GCF_003265355.1 of Glycomyces dulcitolivorans. Classification (GTDB taxonomy): domain Bacteria; phylum Actinomycetota; class Actinomycetes; order Mycobacteriales; family Micromonosporaceae; genus Glycomyces; species Glycomyces dulcitolivorans. The sequence continues at coordinate 10,257 of NZ_QFRW01000066.1, forward strand.
ATCAAGGAACTCCTGCGCCCCACCGACGTCGGCGCCCGCCTCGGCGGCGACGAGTTCGCGATACTGCTGCGCGCCAGCTGGTCCGAAGCCGTCGCCACCGCCAAGGCCCTCGTCTCCCGCCTCAGCGAACCCTACGAGTTCCACGACGAGTCCACCGTCTTCGTCACCGGCTCCGTCGGCATCGCCACGGCCGCAGAAGGACTCGGCGACCCCGAACTGCTGCTGCGCAACGCCGACCTCGCCCTCCGCGCCGCCAAGCAGGCCGGCAAGAACCGCCACGCCACCTACGACGCCGAGTTCGACCGCCTCGTGCGCCGCAAGAACGAACTCAGCCAGGAGCTGCGCGGCGCCATCGGCCGCGACGAACTGCGCCTGGTCTACCAGCCCGTCTTCGACGTCACCGACCGCACCATCGTCGGCGCCGAAGCCCTCCTGCGCTGGAACCACCCCCGCCTCGGCCAGGTCAGCCCCGGCGAGTTCATCCCCGCCGCAACCGAATCCGGCCTCACCCAGGACCTCGCCGTGTGGACCGTCAACCGCGCCGCCGAGCAGCTCGCCGCCTGGCAGACCGGCGGCATCAAGGCCTGGATCTCCGTGAACGTCTCCGTCAAGGAGCTCCACACCCACCTGTTCGCCACCGAGGTCAACACCGCGCTCATCGCCGCCGGCGTCCCCGCCAAGCGCCTCGTGCTCGAAGTCACCGAGCACGACTTCTCCCACCAGATGAACACCCTCATCGCCCAGCTCGGCGCCCTGCGCGGCGCCGGCGTGCGGATCGCCTTGGACGACTTCGGATCCGGGTACTCCTCCCTCGGCCAGCTCGAACGCCTCCCCGTCGACATCATCAAGATCGACCGCGACCTCATCGCCAAGGACGACGGCGGCGTCGGCCCCCTCGCCGCCGTCACCGTCGCCCTCGGCCGCATCCTCGGCATGGAGGTCATCGCCGAAGGCGTCGAGACCGACCTCCAGCTCAACGCCATGATCGCCGCGCAGGCGCCGCTCGTGCAGGGCTACCTGCTCGCCAAGCCCATGGACCCCGACGACCTGACGCGCTGGCTCACCGAGGAGCCGCGGGCCCTCGCGTCCGAGGCGTACACCGTCCCCGAGCCCCGCGACACGCCGACCGACGTCCCGGAGTCTGAGAAAAGTTGACTCACGGGCCGGAATCGTGAATCATGGGGGGCGTGCCGCAGCAGAACTACAACCAGAACGCGACCGAGGCCTTCGCCGCCCGGCCGCTCGTCGTAGTACTTACCTAGCGCACCGTCGTTCTCCGACGGTGCGCTCGCCCCGTGCGTCTTAGCACGCGGGCGATTTTTTCTGCCCGGGGAACGACGCAGCATGTCGAACCAGCCACATCTCCCTATTGGACGAAGGACATGAGCACACCAGTGAAGGCACCCAAGCCAGGGCCGCAGGCCCCGAAGGCGGGGTCGCAGGCCGCGAACGCTCAGCCCGCGAGGCCGAAGGCACCCAGGCCCGCACCCCCGCTCGGCGCTCCCGCCGCCGCGCCGGTCCTCACCGGGGCGCAGGCCGTCGTCCGCGCCCTCGAAGAGCTCGAAGTCGAAGCGGTCTTCGGCATCCCCGGCGGCGCGATCCTCCCGGCCTACGACCCGCTCCTGGACTCCGAGAAGGTGCGCCACATCCTCGTCCGCCACGAGCAGGGCGCCGGCCACGCCGCCCAGGGCTACGCCCTCGCCACCGGCAAGGTCGGCGTGTGCATGGCCACCTCCGGCCCCGGCGCGACCAACCTGGTGACCCCGCTCGCCGACGCCCACATGGACTCGGTCCCGATCGTGGCCATCACCGGCCAGGTCGCCTCGACCGCGATCGGCACGGACGCCTTCCAGGAGGCCGACATCGTCGGCATCACCATGCCGATCACCAAGCACTCGTACCTGGTGACCACCGGCGAGGAGATCCCGCGCGTGCTCGCCGAGGCGTTCTACGTGGCCGCCTCCGGCCGGCCCGGCCCCGTCCTCGTCGACATCCCCAAGGACATCCTCAGCGGCACCGCCCCGTTCGTGTGGCCGCCCAAGATGGACCTGCCCGGGTACCGGCCCACGACGCAGCCGCACGGCAAGCAGATCCGCGAGGCCGCCGCGCTCATCGCCGACGCCAAGCGCCCCGTGCTCTACGTCGGCGGCGGCGTCGTCAAGTCCGGCGCCCACGCCGAGCTGCGCGAACTCGCCGAGCTGACCGGCGCGCCCGTCATCACCACGCTCATGGCCCGCGGCGCCTTCCCCGACTCGCACCCGCAGCACCTGGGCATGCCCGGCATGCACGGCACGGTGCCCGCGGTGCACGCGCTCCAGAAGGCCGACCTCATCGTCGCCCTGGGCGCACGCTTCGACGACCGCGTCACCGGCAAGCTCGACACGTTCGCACCCGAGGCGAAGATCGTCCACGTCGACATCGACCCGGCCGAGATCGGCAAGAACCGCGAAGTGGACGTCCCGATCGTGGGCGACTGCAAGGCCGCCGTCGCCGCCATGACCGAGGCGTACATCGACCCCGGCAAGGAGCGCCTGAAGACCTGGTGGGAGACCCTCGACGACCTGCGCGGCCGTTACCCGCTGGGCTACACCGACATCGACGACGGGCTGCTGACCCCGCAGTGGGTCATCCAGCGCCTCGGCGAGCTCGCCCCCGCCGACACCATCTGGACCGCCGGCGTGGGCCAGCACCAGATGTGGGCCTCGCAGTTCATCAAGTACGAGGCGCCGGGCACGTTCCTGAACTCCGGCGGCCTGGGCACCATGGGTTTCGCCGTCCCGGCCGCCATGGGCGCCAAGCTCGGCGAGATGGACCGCACCGTGTGGGCCGTCGACGGCGACGGGTGCTTCCAGATGACCAACCAGGAGCTGGCGACCTGCGCGATCGAGGGCATCCCGATCAAGGTCGCGGTCATCAACAACGGCAACCTCGGCATGGTCCGCCAGTGGCAGACCCTGTTCTACGGGAAGCGCTACTCGAACACGAACCTGTCGACCCACCACTCCGAGGCGTCCCCGCGCGTCCCGGACTTCGTGAAGCTCGCCGAGGCCCTCGGCTGCGTCGGCCTGCGCGCCGAGACCCCCGACGAGGTGGACGCGATCATCCAGCAGGCCAACGCGATCAACGACCGGCCCGTGGTCGTCGACTTCACCGTCGGCCCCGACGCCATGGTGTGGCCGATGGTCCCGGCCGGGGTCTCCAACGACGAGATCCTGTACGCGCGCGACGTGCGCCCGAACTTCGACGACGAGGGAGAGATCTGACATGACGACGCACACGCTCTCCGTCCTCGTCGAGAACAAGCCGGGCGTCCTCGCCCGGGTCTCCGCGCTGTTCTCCAGGCGCGGCTTCAACATCGACTCCCTCGCCGTCGGCGAGACCGAGCACCCCGGCGTCAGCCGCATCACCATCGTGGTGGACGTCGAGCCGGGCTCGCTGGAGCAGGTCACCAAGCAGCTCAACAAGCTCATCCACGTGCTGAAGATCGTGGAACTGGAAGCGGGCTCCTCCGTGCAGCGCGAACTGCTGCTGGTGAAGGTCCGCGCCGACGCCGCCACCCGCGGCCAGGTGATCGCCGCCGCCGAGCTGTTCAAGGCCCGCTCGGTCGACGTCACACCCGACACGGTCACCTTCGAGGTCACCGGGAACCACGACAAGATCGAAGCGTTCCTGGAAGTCCTGGAGCCGTTCGGGATCAAGGAGCTCGTCCAGTCGGGGACGGTCGCACTGGGGCGGGGGGCCAAGTCCATGGCCTCGCTGTCGCGCTACGTCTCACCGAATAGCCAGCAGTAACAAGGGAAGAGAAGCAAACGCATGTCCGCTGAAGTGTTCTACGACGACGACGCCGACCTGGCCATCATCCAGGGCAAGAAGGTCGCCGTCCTCGGCTACGGCTCGCAGGGCCACGCCCACTCGCTGAGCCTCCGGGACTCCGGGGTCGAGGTGGCCGTCGGCCTCCAGGAGGGCTCGAAGTCGCGTCCGAAGGCCGAGGAGGCGGGCCTGAAGGTGCTCACTCCGGCCGAGGCCGCCGCTTGGGCCGACGTCATCATGATCCTGGTCCCCGACACCGCGCAGGCCAAGCTGTACGCCGAGGAGATCGCCCCCAATCTGTCCGCCGGGAACTCGCTGTTCTTCGGCCACGGCTTCAACATCCGCTACGACCTGATCCAGGCCCCCGCGGACGTCAACGTCGCCATGGTCGCCCCGAAGGGCCCGGGCCACATGGTCCGCCGCCAGTTCGTCGACGGCAAGGGCGTCCCCGCCCTCATCGCGGTCGAGCAGGACCCGTCCGGCGACACCCAGTCCGTGGCCCTCGCCTACGCGAAGGCCATCGGCGGCACCCGCGCCGGCGTCCTGAAGACCACCTTCAAGGAGGAGACCGAGACCGACCTGTTCGGCGAGCAGGCCGTCCTCTGCGGCGGCGCCGCCGAGCTCATCAAGGCCGGCTTCGAGACCCTGGTCGAGGCGGGCTACGCCCCCGAGGCCGCTTACTTCGAGTGCCTGCACGAGCTCAAGCTCATCGTGGACATGATCTACGAGGGCGGCATCGCCAACATGTGGTACTCCGTCTCCGACACCGCCGAGTACGGCGGCCTCACCCGCGGCCCCCGCGTCGTCAACGCCGACACCAAGGCCGAGATGAAGCGCATCCTCACCGAGATCCAGGACGGCACCTTCGCCAAGGAATGGGTCGCCGAGGCCGAGAAGCGCGAGAACTACTCCAAGCTCCAGCAGGAGCAGAACGACCACCCGATCGAAGAGGTCGGCAAGAAGATGCGCGACCTCATGCCCTGGGTCCAGCGCAAGATCACGGAGACGGCGTAGCCTCGGAGTGATCCATGTGATCTGCACCGAGACCGCTTAAGTCTCAAGCGAACCGGAGGGCCGGGCGCCGCGAAGCG
>NZ_QFRW01000067.1 GCF_003265355.1 Glycomyces dulcitolivorans
CCGTGACACGGCCGCCGCCGCCCGCCTTATGGAGGAGTCCGCTTGTTCCGCAATTTCGACCTGATGGCCGAAGCCCTCCTGGAGGGTGCGCGCGTCACCGTCGTGGTGACCCTCACCAGCTACGCCCTCGCGCTGGCGATCGGCATGCTGCTGGTGATCATGCACGTCAGCCCCGCCGCCCCCGCCCGCTGGGCCGCGAACGCCTACACCCAGCTGTTCCGCAACGTCCCGCTGCTGGCGGTCCTGTTCGTCATGTACTTCGGGCTGCCGTCGATCGGGATCGAGACCACCAGCTGGGGGGTCGGCCTGATCGGCCTGGGCATGTACACCGGCGCGTTCGTCGGCGAGACCCTGCGCAGCGGCATCAACTCGATCCCGCTCGGCCAGGCCGAGGCGGCCCGCTCGATCGGCCTCACCTTCGGGCAGTCGCTCCAGGCCGTGATCCTCCCGCAGGCGTTCCGCGCCGTCATCCCGCCGCTGGGCTCGCTCCTGATCGCCCTGGTCAAGAACAGCGCCCTGGTGCTCGCCGTCGGCGTCACCGAGCTGACGGCGATGTCGCGGCGGCTCATCGAGGACGACCAGTCCCGGTTCGACCTGTGGGGCGTCGTCATCGGCGTGACCGTCAGCTACCTGCTGATCGCGTTCATCCTCAGCTACCTCGTGCGGCTCGCCGAGCGGCGCGCCGCGTTCGTCCGATGAAGGCGGGTGACTCATGACCAGACCCAACGAGAGCACGGTCCTGTTCGACGCGCTCGGCCCCAAGGGCCGGCAGCGCTCGCTGATCGCCTCCGTCATCTCCGCCGTCGTCATCCTGGGCCTCCTGGCCTGGGCCGCGTACGGTCTCGCCGGGAACGGCTTCTTCGAGTCGTCGCGGTGGATCAACCCGCTCGACGCCCTCGTCGTCGAGACCACCTGGATCCCGGCGATCATCGAGACGCTCAAGGCCTTCGCGCTCGGCTCGCTCGTCGCGATCTTCCTCGGCGTGATCGTCGGCTTCGGGCGCATCTCGCGGTTCCTGCCCACGCGCGCGGCCTCCACGGTCTACGTGCAGTTCTTCCGCTCGCTGCCGCTGGTGCTGCTCATCTGGATCTCCTTCACCATCGACGGGTACTTCGGCTTCACCGCCGACGTCCTCGGCTGGGACGGCGACACCCGGCGCCTCACCTTCCTGGTGCTGGGTCTGGGCATCTACAACGGCGCGATCCTCGCCGAGATCCTCCGCGCCGGCGTCGCGGCCCTCCCGCCCGGCCAGGCCATGGCCGGGTACGCGGTCGGCCTCAGCCACGGCCAGGTGCAGCGCCTCATCGTGCTGCCGCAGGTCCTGCGGAACATGCTCCCGGCGGTCCTCGCCCAGCTGGTCATCCTCCTCAAGGACACCTCGCTCGGCTACGTGATCACCTACCCCGAGCTCCTGCACTCGGCCAACATCATCGGCCGCGACTACGGGAACTCGTTCCTCCAGGCGCTCATCATCGCCGCGCTCATCTACTTCGTGCTGGCGTACGCCCTCTCGAAGGTGGTGGTCTACGCGGAGCGCCGCCTGCGCAAGAAGACCGCCGCGCCGAAGGCCGCGGCCCAGCTCGAATCCGTCGTCGCCGGCGGCACCGCCGGCTCCGGCGTGATCTAGCGACACCCCGCACGACCCGAAGGGCCCCGCAGGCAGCAGCCGGCGGGGCCCTTTCGCGTGCAGCCCTTCCGATATGAGCCGCGGTCGCGTACCGGGCCTGCTAACCTACTTCTTGAAATCAACAACCATTTTCAATTAGTGGGGACCGGAACCATGAAACTCGCCTTCGTCGGCAAGGGCGGCTCGGGCAAGACCACGATGGCCTCGCTGTTCGCCCGGCGCGCGGCCGCGCTCGGCCACCCCGTGATGGCCATCGACGCCGACATCAACCAGCACCTGGCCGCGGCGCTCGGCCGCGACGCCGAGGCCGCCGCGATGGGCCCGGTGCTCGGCGAGCACCTGGCCGACATCAAGGACTACCTGCGCGGGACCAACCCGCTCGTGCCCTCGGCCGACCTCATGCTCAAGACCACACCGCCCGGGCCCGGCTCGCGCCTGCTCACCGTGCGCGAGTCGAACCCGCTGCTCGACCGGCTCTTCACCGAGCACGAGGGCATCCGCTTCGCCGCCACCGGCGGCTTCGTCGACGACGACCTGGGGGTGGCCTGCTACCACTCGAAGGTCGGCGCGGTCGAGCTCCTGCTCAACCACCTCGTGGACGGCGGCGACGAGTTCGTCGTGGTCGACATGGTCGCCGGCGCCGAGGCCTTCGCCTCCGGCATGTTCACCCGCTTCGACCACACGTTCCTCGTCTGCGAGCCGACCCTGCGCTCCGTCGGCGTCTACAAGCAGTACCTCGGGTACGCCGAGGACTACGACGTGCGGATCTCCGTGATCGGCAACAAGATCGACGACGAGGACGACGTCGCGTTCCTGCGCTCCCACGTGGGGGAGGCCCTCCTGGGCTGGTGCTCGCGCTCGAAGTACGTCAAGGCCGCCGAGCGCGGCAGCGTCGGCCCCGTCGCCGACCTCGAACCCGAGAACCTCGCCGTGGTCGACGCCGCCCGCGAGCGGGCCGTCGCCGGCGGCAAGGACTGGGCCAAGTTCACCCGCCAGGCCCACGACTTCCACCGCAAGGCCGCCCTCGCCTGGGGCAACGACCGCGCGGGCGTCGACCTCGCCGACCAGATCGTCCCCGGCTACGTCCTCGGGGAGCACCTGCTGGGCGCGCCCGTCCACTAGCGCCGGTCGCGGGCCCTTCTGGACGCTCCGCGCGGCCGGAACCGCCTGCGTCGAGAACCCGACAGCGGCCGCGGGCCGCCGCCAGCACAATGAACCGATTCGAACCGAGAGGAGTACGCATGTCCCTTGACGTCTCTGAAGACCTGCTCAGCAAGGCCGAAGCGGGGGAGGTGACCGACGCCGAGTTCCTGGACTGCGTCAAGCAGTCCCTGCCGTTCGCGTGGGACCTCTTCGCGAAGGTCGCCGACGACCTGAAGAACGGGGTCGTCTCGTCCACCGGGTCCACCCAGTTCGCGGACAACACCGTGCCGCCGCCGGACGAGCAGGCGCGGGGCCAGCTCCTGCGGGCCCTCGCCTCGGACTCGATGCGGGCCGCGCTGGAGCGCCACCACGGCGTCAAGTTCGCCTTCCAGAACTGCCACCGGATCGCGGCCTTCCCGGCCTCCGAGGTCGACTCGGACGCCTACCGCAGGTTCACCTCGCCGCGCGGGCAGCTGCTCAACCAGTCGCCCGAGCTGAAGGACTGCTGAAGCACGACGCACCACCGAAGGGCCGCAAGGACAACGGCGTCCGGCGGCCCTTCGGGCCGCCCGGATCCGGGTTTATTCGGGCTTCCTGGTGATGAGGAAGTCCCGCACCAGCTCCTCGCCCTGCTTGACCAGCGGCCGCAGGATCTTCAGCCGCGACAGCGCCACGACCCGGGCCGCCAGCGGCGCGGTGCGCCGCGCGAGCTCGCGCGACTTCTCCTGGCCCGGCGAGGCGTCGTACACCCAGTACAGGACCACGACCATCTGGTGCAGCCACAGCATCTCCGGGAGGATGTCGGCCATGTCCTTGGGCACCTTGGTCTTCGAGCCCTCCAGGACCTCCCGGTAGAGCGCGATGTCCCTGTCGCGGCTCTCGCCGGAGTCCTCCGAGAACGGGCTCAGCGGGCTCGACGGGTCGGCCGCGTTGCGGAAGAACTGGCCCGCGAACGCGTGGTAGGGCCCGGCGATGTCGAGCCACGCCAGCAGCGCGGCCTCGATGCGCTCGGCCAGGGTCTCCTTGCCCTCCAGCATCGTGGGCGTCAGCTCGGCGTGCCGGTTCGTCGCCTGCTCGTAGAAGCCCTGGATCAGGTGCTCCTTGGACTTGAAGTAGTAGTAGGCGTTGCCGACCGAGACCCCGGCCTCGGCCGCGATCGCCCGCATCGTGGTCTTGTCGTAGCCGCGCTCGGCGAACATGTCGAGCGCGGTCTCGATGATGCGCTGCCGCGTCCGCTCGCCCTTGCTGGCAGGGCGGGCGGACGCGTCGTCTTCGGGTTCGGAGGCAGAAACGCTCACAAAGGCGATCCTACTGTGGCAGCGGGCCGTGCGCCTGGGGCCGCGGGTGCGGGGGCTCCATGTTGCCGAGGGCGCGGGCGTCGACGACCTGGCCGCGCTTGCGGAAGCCGTTGAGCACTATCACGTTGATGACGTGGAGGACGCCCAGGATCAGCAGCACCGCCCCGATCTTGACCGCGACGGTCTCGAAGACCTCGCGGGCGCTGCCGATGTGGTCGCCGGTGCGCAGCCACAGCGCCACGAACCCGAAGTTGAGCAGGTAGAAGCCGACTTGCAGGAGCCGGTTGACGGCCTGGGCGAGCTGCTCGTCCCCGGCGAAGACGTCCTTGATGAAGTGGATCCCGTTGGCCCCGAGGGTCCGGGCGACCCACACGGTGAGCGGGACGGCGACCAGCAGGTAGGCGGTGTAGGCGACGACCGTCATGTCCATGACAGTGCTCCGTTCTGAAAGGGGGACTCCCAGAGTTGAACATGTTCAACTCCTGAACTCAACCTACGCAGCTTCTTGAACATGTTCAAGTCCGGGGTCGGAAATATGGCCGACGCCACCTCAGGGCCTGCACGGTAGTCTTGCCGCGTGACTGTTGCGGTGCGTGTGATCCCCTGCCTGGACGTGGATGCGGGGCGGGTCGTCAAGGGCGTGAACTTCGAGAACCTGCGCGACGCGGGGGACCCGGTCGAGCTCGCGGCGGCCTACGACGCGGCCGGGGCCGACGAGCTCACCTTCCTCGACGTGACCGCCTCCTCGGACGACCGCGGGACCATGATGGACGTCGTCGCGCGCACCGCCGAGCAGGTCTTCATCCCGCTGACCGTCGGCGGCGGGGTCCGCACCCCGGACGACGTCGACCGGCTGCTGCGCGCGGGCGCCGACAAGGTCGGGGTCAACACCGCCGCGATCGCGCGGCCCGAGGTCATCGCCGAGATCGCCGACCGGTTCGGGAACCAGGTGCTGGTGCTCTCCGCGGACGTCGCATCGGGCGCCGAGACCGATTCGGGCTGGGAGGTCACCACGCACGGCGGGCGGCGGCGGACCGGGATCGACGCGGTCGAGTGGTGCGCGCGGGCCGCCGGGCTCGGCGCGGGGGAGATCCTGCTCAACTCGATCGACGCCGACGGCACCAAGGCCGGCTTCGACCTCCCGCTCATCGCCGCGGTCCGCGCCGCGGTCGACGTGCCCCTCATCGCCTCCGGCGGCGCCGGCGCCGCCGCGCACTTCCCGCCCGCGGTCGCCGCGGGCGCCGACGCGNTCCACTTCGGCGACGTCGCGATCGGCGAGGTCAAGCAGGAGCTCAAGAACGCGGGCCATCCGATCAGATAGACGATGGCTCCGGTAGGAGTTGGCGACTGTCGGCGGTGCGAGGCATGATTGCAAGCGGCCGCTTGCCGAGCGGCTAGGAACCAGCCCGGAAGTCACCCACCCGACCGGAGACCCAATGACGCTGCCCACCGGCACCGCCGCCGATCCCGACGACCTCGCCGCGGGCGCGGACGAGCACATCCTCGGACGCGGCCTGCGCAACATCGGCGACATGATCCGGCTCAAACCGAAGCCGTTCGCCATCGGCGCCGCCGGGGCCATGATCAACACCGGCATGACCCTCTTCCTCTCCTACGTCGTCGGCTGGGTCGTCGCCGGGATCGCCGTCCCCGCCTACGAGAACGGCGAAGTCGCCTACGGCACCGTCCTCCTCGGCGCCGCCGCGCTCCTGGGGACCTCGATCGTCCGCTTCTCCTCCATGTGCGCCAGGCGCATCGGCGCCGGCGTCATGCAGTTCGGCGTCCAGGCCGCGTGGCGCCGCCAGATCACCCGCCGCTACCTCGCGCTCCCCGTCTCCTGGCACCAGAAGCACCCCACCGGCACCCTCCTGTCCAACGCGAACGCCGACGTCGAGGCCGCCACCCGCCCCCTCGCGCCCCTGCCGTTCGCGTGCGGCACCCTCTTCATGGTCGCCGTCGCCATGGTCGCGTTCGTCACCATCGACTGGGCGATCGCGCTCGTCGCCCTCGGCATGTTCCCCGCGCTCTTCACCCTCAACGCCGTCTTCGCCACCAAGATGGCCCCCCGCGCCAAGCGCGCCCAGGAACTGCGCGCCGAGGTCTCCGCCGTCGGCCACGAGTCCTTCGACGGCGCCCTCGTCGTCAAGGCCATGGGCCAGGAGTCCGCCGAGACCGAGCGGTTCAGCGCCTCCGCCACCGAGCTGCGCGACGCCATGATCGGCGTCGGACGCCTGCGCGCCGCCTTCGAGCCCGCCATCGCCGGGCTCCCCGAGATCGCCGTCCTCGCCGCGCTCCTCGTCGGCCTCGCCCGCTTCGAAGCCGGCGCGATCAACCTCGAACAGCTCGTCACCGTCTCCTTCATGTTCTCCGTGCTCGCCTTCCCCATCCGCGCCATCGGCTGGGTCCTCGGCGACCTCCCCGGGTCCGTCGTCGGCCGCGCCCGCGTCGACCACGTCCTCTCCGCCACCGGCGACATGGCCTACGGCGACAAGGAACTCCCCGCCACCACCGCCCCCGCGAGCCTCGAATTCGAGGCCGTCGCCTACGCCTACCCCGACGGCCACGAAGCCCTCCGCGAAGTCACCTTCACCGTCGCGCCCGGCACCACCGTCGCCCTCGTCGGCGCCACCGGCTCCGGCAAGTCCACCCTCGCCCACCTCGCCGCCCGCCTCATCGACCCCAGCCGCGGCGCGGTCCGCCTCGACGGCGAGGACCTCCGCGACCTCACCCACGCCGACCTCGCGCGCACCACCGCGCTCGTCCAGCAGATCCCGTTCATCTTCGACGACACCGTCCGCGCCAACATCGCCCTCGGCCGCAAGGGCCTCGACGACGAGCGGCTCTGGGACGCCCTCGTCGCCGCCGGCGCCGAGAAGTTCGTCCTCAACCTCGACGACGGCCTCGACACCGAGGTCGGCGAGCGCGGCACCAGCCTCTCCGGCGGCCAGCGCCAGCGCCTCACCCTCGCCCGGGCCCTCGCCGGTTCACCGCGCATGCTCGTCCTCGACGACGCCACCAGCGCCGTCGACCCGAAGGTCGAGTCGCAGATCCTCGCGGGCCTCAAGAACTCCTCGGAGGCCGCGAGCGTCCTCGTCGTCGCCTACCGGCGCGCCACCATCGCGCTCGCCGACGAGGTCGTCTTCCTCGAAGGCGGCCGCATCACCGCCCGCGGCCCGCACACCGAGCTGCTGCGCACCCACCAGCCCTACGCCGATCTCGTCACCGCCTACGAGCGGGCCGAGGCCGAGCGCGAATTCGATGAGGAGGGCGCGGCGTGACCGCCCAGGAGACCCCGACCCAGCCCGGCCCGTGGGAGACCGTCAAGCGCGGCCTCCAGCTGTCGCCCGAACTGCGCACCGGCCTCGGCTTCACCGTGTTCCTCGCGGCCGTCACGGCCCTGGGGCGCCTGGTCGTGCCGATCGGCGCGCAGAAAATCCTCGACGACGGGCTCCTCGGCCCCGGCGGCCCCGACCTCGGGTACGTCGTCGTGGTCGCGGCCCTCGGCACCGCGGCGCTCGTGCTGACGACGCTCGCGAACTACGTGATGAACCGGCGCCTGTTCGTCGTCTCCGAGCACGCGCTGGCGTCGTTGCGGCGCAAGACGTTCCGGCACATCCACGACCTGTCGATGCTGCACCAGCAGTCCGAGCGGCGCGGGGCGCTGACGGCGCGCGTGACGACCGACATCGACCAGATCAGCCAGTTCCTCCAGCAGGGCGGCATGGTCCTGGTGACCTCGACGGCGCAGATCATCGTGGCCACCGTGGTCATGGTGTTCTACTCGTGGCAGCTGGCGATCGCAGTGTGGATCGTGTTCCTGCCGGTGACGTGGATGATCAAATGGCTCCAGAAGCACCTCGCGTCGGCTTACACGAGCGTGCGCCGCAGCGTCTCGGCGATGCTGTCGGCGGTCGCCGAGTCGGTGGTCGGCGCGGGCACGGTGCGCGCGTACGGGGTCGGCACCCGCACCAGCGAGCGCCTGGACGCCTCGATCGAGGAGCACCGGAGGGACCAGACCCGGGCGATCAGCCGCTCGGCGCTGTCCTTCGGCGCGGGCGAGCTCGTGTACCTGGGCGTCAACGTGGTCGTGGTGATCCTGGGCGCGTTCCTGGTCGCCGACGGGTCGATGTCGGTGGGGGAGCTGACGGCGTTCCTGTTCCTGGTCGTGCTGTTCACCCAGCCCGTCGTGATCGGCACCGAGACGCTGAACGAGGCGCAGAACGCGGTCTCGGGCTGGCGGCGGGTCCTCGACATCATCGACACCGCCCCTGACGTGGCCGACCCGGTCGACGGTGTCGCGCTTCCCGAAGGGCCCCTTGGGGTCCGCTTCGAGGGGGTGCGGTTCGCGTACCCGGGCGGCGCGGAGGTCCTGCACGGCATCGACGTGGAGATCCGCGCGCACTCGAAAGTGGCCGTGGTCGGCGAGACCGGTTCGGGCAAGACCACGTTCGCGAAGCTGCTGACCCGGCTCATGGACCCGACCTCGGGCCGGGTGCTGCTCGGCGGCGCGCCACTCGACGGGGTCACGTTCGCGTCGCTGCGGCGGCGGGTGACGATGGTCCCGCAGGAGGGCTTCCTGTTCAACGGGACGCTCGCGCGGAACGTGCGGTTCGCGCGGCCCGAGCTGACCGACGCCGAGATCTACGTGGCGTTCGCCGAACTCGGGCTCACCGACTGGGTCGAGACGCTCCCGGCCGGACTCGACACCGAGCTGGGGGAGGGCGGCGCGAACCTCTCGGTCGGCGAGCGCCAGCTCGTGTCCCTGGTGCGCGCGTACGTGACCGACCCCGACCTGCTCGTCCTCGACGAGGCCACGAGCGCGGTGGACCCGGCCACGGAGCTGCGCCTGTCGGCGGCGCTCGACGCGGTCACGCGCGGGCGCACGACGGTGATCATCGCCCACCGGCTCTCGACCGCCGAGACCTCGGACGAGGTCCTCGTGTTCGACGCGGGGGAGCTGGTCCAGCAGGGCCCGCACGCCGCGCTCGCGGCGGAGGCCGGGTCGGTGTACGCGGGGCTGCACGGGTCGTGGGTGGAGCAGACCCGCTCGAACTGAGAAGGATTGAGTACGGTTCGGGCCGCAGCGGGTTCCGCTGCGGCCCTTGCCTTTTCAGTCGACGGTGAGGACGATCTTCCCGGTGGTCCGGCCCGCGGCGAGCGACTCGTGGGCCTTGCCGGCCTCGCTGAGCGTGAACGTCTCCGACACCGTGGGCGTCAACTGGCCCGCTTCGACCAGGGCCGAGAGGCCCTTCATGCCGCTCCAGTCTGCTTCGACGAGGATGAAGCCCGCGTGCACGCGCCGCTGCTCGTCCTCGCTGAGGTCGCCGGGGATGACCGACAGCAGGTACCCGCCGTCCTTGAGGACCGACGCCGAGCGCGCCGTGTACTCGCCGCCGATCGGGTCCACCACGACGTCTACTGTGTCCACCACTGTCGTGAAGTCGACCTCGCGGTAATCCACGGCCTCGTCGGCGCCGATCGAGCCGAGGTACTCGTGCTTCCCGGCGCTGGCGGTGCCGATGACATACGCGCCCTTGGCCTTCGCGATCTGGACGGCGAGGTGCCCGACGCCGCCCGCGGCGGCGTGGACGAGGACCCGCTGCCCCGGCCGCACATCGGCGGTGTCGACGAGCGCCTGGTAGGCGGTGAGCCCGGCCAGCGGCAGCGCGGCGGCCTCGGTGTGACTGAGGCGGGCGGGCTTGAAGTCGAAGTGCCGGGCCGGGGCGACCAGGTACTCGGCGTAGGCGTTCGCCAGGCGCGGGAACAGCGGCATCCCGTACACCTCGTCGCCGACCTGGTAGATCCGCACGCCCGGGCCGACCGCCTCGACGGTGCCCGAGACGTCCCAGCCGACGGTGAACGGCGGCTTGCGGCCGATCATGCCGCCGGTGGCGCGGGTCTTCCAGTCCACCGGGTTCACGCCCGCCGCGTGCACCCGCACCAGGATCTCGCCCGAGCCCGGCTCGGGCCGGTCGACCTCGGTGATCCGCAGGACCTCGGGTCCGCCGAGCTCGTCCTGGACGACGGTGCGCATCTTCGCCATGTCGTGTCCCTTTCAAAGAATTCGCGTGTCACGGAACTGCGATCCCGTGTCCCACCAGTCTCGGGCGCTGCGCCGGTCGCGAACAGTGGCCCGGAGGCCATGATGTGAAAGAATCGGGCCATGCAGAATCCGCATCGCGTGGCCGTGCTCGCCCTGGACGACGTCCTCGCCTTCGACCTGGGCATCCCCGACCGGATCTTCTCCGCCGCGTTCGACCGGCGGCTGCGGCCCCTCTACGACGTGCGGATCTGCTCGCTCGACGGCGGCCCCGTCCGCAGCTCCAGCGGCTTCACGATACAGCCCGACCACGGCCCGGAGCTGCTGGAATGGGCTGACAGGGTGGTCGTGGCGACCATCGACGCCGGCGGCCCGGTCTGCGACGTCCAACAGCTCCCGCCGGGCCTGCCCGAACTGTTCGCGCGCGTGCGACCGGACGCGCGCATCGTCTCCTTCTGCTCCGCCGCGTTCGTCCTCGCCGAACTCGGCCTCCTCGACGGCCTCTCGGCCACCACCCACTGGGTCCTCACCGACCGCATGCGCGAACGCTTCCCGCACATCGACGTCGACCCCGACGTGCTGTTCGTCGACCAGGGCCGCATCCTCACCTCCGCGGGCGCCGGCGCCGCCGTGGACCTGTGCCTGCACATGGTCCGCCTCGACCACGGCTCCGCGGTCGCGAACTCGGTGGCGCGCCGCTGCGTCGTCCCGCCCTGGCGCGACGGCGGCCAGGCCCAGTTCATCGAGCGCCCCGTCCCCGCCGAGCAGGACCTGAGCACCTCCGAGGCCCGCGCCTGGGCGCTGGCGAACCTCGACCGGACGCTGTCGATCGACGACCTCGCGCGGCGCGCGAACATGAGCCGCCGCTCCTTCACGCGCCGCTTCCGCGAGGAGACCGGCCAGAGCCCGGCCCAGTGGCTCACCCGCCAGCGGGTCGAGCACGCCCGCCAGCTCCTGGAGTCCACCGACCTCAGCGTCGACCAGGTCGCGCAGCGCGCAGGGCTGGGCACGGCGGTCTCGCTGCGCCAGCACCTGCGCGCCTCACTCGGCGTCTCGCCTTCGGCCTACCGCAAGACGTTCAAGACCGCCGTCAACCGCTGACCGGCGCGGGCAGGACGCCGCCGTGGGGCATGCGCCAGTTCGCGGCCAGGCGCGAGGGCCGCAGGTTCCGGGCCTCGCCGAAGTACTCGCAGAACTTCATGACGAGCGGGTCCCAGGCGACGGGGTCGACGTACGCGGTGCCCGGCACCAGCAATGATTCGTCCACATGGGACCGCAGGATCTCGGCTTCGAACGCGGTGCACCCGCTCCCGAACGGGTGCACCGCGGTGATGCGGCATTCGAGCTGGATCGGGCACTCGGCGACGCGCGGCGCGCCGGTGACCTCGCCGGGCTGCTCGGTGAGCCCGGCAGCGGCGAACTTGTCGGGCTCGTACCGGTACCCCTTGGCGGCCTTCGTCTCCGGGACGGGGTCGGCGGCGGTGAGGTCGGCGAGGAGGTCGACCGCGCCGGCGAGGCCGGCCGGGACGAGGTTCACGGTGACCTCGCGGGTGCGGCGCATGTTCTGCGCGGTCCGGGACCGGTCGCCCATGCCGAGCATGCACGACTGGCCGAGCCACCACGCCGAGGACATGGGCGCGACGTTAGCGCGGCCCTCCTCGTCGCGGGTGCCCAGGAGCACCACGGCGCTCCCGTAGTAGTGGACCTTCAGCGGCGTGTTCTGATGCATGCGCCAATCGAACCCGGCGCGCCCGCGCGGTGCTGGCCGGAAAACGACACGGCGTCAGGGGATGAGCAGGAGCTTCCCGGTGGTCTTGCGGGCCTGGAGGGCCTCGTGCGCTTCGGGGGCCTCTTCGAGGCGGAACGTCTCGCCGACGCGGACGAGCAGGTTGTCGTCCTCGATCATCTGGAAGACCTCGGCGGTGCGCGCGAGGTACTCCTCGCGGGTGCGGGTGAAGTCGCCGAGGGTGGGGCGGGTGAGGACGAGCGAGCCGCCCGAGTTGAGCCGCTGCGGGTCCACGGGCGGCACGGGGCCGCTGGACTGGCCGAACAGGGCCATGACGCCCCGCGGGCGCAGCGCGTCGAGGCCCTCGTCGAAGGTGGTCTTGCCGACGCCGTCGAAGACCGCGGCGACGCCCTCGCCGCCGGTGAGCTCGCGGGCCTTCGCGCCGAAGCCCTCGTAGCGCATGACGTGGTCGGTGCCGTTCTGGCGGGCGAGCTCGGCCTTCGCGTCGGTGGAGACGGTGCCGACGACCTTGCCGCCCTTGTACTTCACCATCTGCGTGAGCAGCAGTCCGACGCCGCCGGCGGCGGCGTGGACGACCACCCAGTCGCCCTCCTGCACGTCGTAGACGCTGTTGCACAGGTAGTGCGCGGTCAGCCCCTGGAGCATGACGGCCGCGGCGGTCTCGACCGCGACCTTCTCCGGGACGGGCACGAACTGGTCGGCGTCGGCGACGACGAGGTCCGCATAGGACCCGGGGACGCTCTTCCAGGCGACCTCGTCGCCGACCGCGAAACCGGTGACGCCCTCGCCGAGGGCCGCGACGTAGCCGCCGCCTTCGAGGCCGGGCGTGAACGGCACGGGCAGCCCGTAGGCGCCGGTGCGGTGGTAGACGTCGATGAAGTTGACGCCCGCGGCGGCGACCCTGACCGCGATCTGGCCGGGCCGCGGGCCCGGGTCCTCGCCCTCCAGGACCGTCATCACGCCAGGCCCGCCGGTCCGCTCGACCACGATCGCCTTCATGAGGTTTCCTTCCGCCGCAGGTTCACCCCATAACCTAGCGGCTCCTGTCCTATTCCTCCGTTCCGGTCCGGCGTCCGGACGGGAAGCGCATGCGGGCGCGCCCCCACGGGTTCTTCGCGGCGGCGCGGGTGTCGACCTCCTCGCCGACGATGCGGCGGATGGCGTCGCGGAAGCCGCGCTGGCGCATGTGGTGGCGCAGGACGTTCGCGGCCGGGTCGGACGTCAGCTCCTTCATGAGCGCCACGCACAGCGCGAGCATGACGACCACGAACGGCAGCGCGACGATGATCGTCGCGTTCTTGAGCCCTTCGAGGCCGCCCGACAGGAGCAGGACGGCCGCGACCGCGCCGATCGTCGCCCCCCAGAACACCACCAGGGGCTTCTTCGGCGCGAGAGAGCCGCGGCTCGACAGGGAGCCCAGCACCAGCGAGGCCGAGTCGGCGCCGGTCACGAAGTAGATCGCGACCAGGACCATCGACAGGCCCGACATGAGCCCGTACAAGGGGAGCGAGTCCAGGAGCGCGAACAGGGCGTGCTCCTCGCCCTGCGCGAGCGAGTCGGCGTAGTCGGCGCTCCCGTTGCCCTGCTTCCACAGTGCGGTCCCGCCGAGGATCGCGAACCACAATGTGGAGGCCGCGGACGGGATGAGGAGGACGCCGACGATGAACTGGCGGATGGTCCGCCCGCGCGAGATGCGCGCGATGAACGTGCCGACGAACGGCGCCCACGACAGCCACCACGCCCAGTAGAAGATCGTCCAGGCCGCCATCCAGTCGGCGCCGCCGAACGCGCCCGTGACGCTGGAGAGGTTCACCAGCTCGGACAGGTACCCGCCGACCGCGTTCGGCCACGCGTCCAGGATGAACAGGGTCGGGCCCGCGAGGAACACGAACACGACCAGGAACAGCGCCAGCACCACGTTCGTCGTCGACAGCCACTTGACGCCCCGGTGGACGCCCGAGAACGCCGAGGCCACGAACGCGGCCGTCAGCGCGATGATCACGATGATCTCCAGGAACTTTGAGTCCTTGACGCCCGCGACGATCCCCAGGCCCACCGCGACCTGGAGCGCGCCCAGGCCCAGGCTCGCGGCCGTCCCGAACACGGTCGCGAACACCGCGAGCAGGTCGATGCCGCGCCCGGTCGCCGGGCCCCAGCGCTTCCCGCCCAGGAGCGGCTCGAACGCGTCGCTCATGTTGTTGCCGCGCTGCTTGCGGAACGTCGAGTAGCCGAGCGCGAGCCCGGCGACCGCGTAGATCGCCCACGGGTGCAGTCCCCAGTGGAAGTACGAGTAGACCAGCGCGCCCTCCTGGAGCTGGTCCGAGTAGTACGGCGAGGCGGGGTTGAGCTGGAGCGGCGGCGGGGCGTCGAAGTAGTGCGAGAGCGGCTCGGCCACGCCGTAGAACATGAGACCGATGCCCATGCCCGCGGCGAACATCATCGAGATCCACGGGAGCGTCCCGAACTCGGGCTCCTCGTCGGCGCTCACCGCCAGCTTGATGTTCCCGTACCGGCTCGCCGCGATGTAGACCGCCAGGACCAGGAAGATGTTCCCGGCGATGATGAACAGCCACCCGAAGTTCGCGATGACCCAGTTCAGGGCCGCGGTCGAGCCGTCCTCGAACTGGTCGGGGAAGAACGCGCCGAACAGGATCACCGCGACGGTGACGACCGCGGCGGTCCAGAACACCGGCCGGTCCACCGGCAGCGTCGCCTCCCGCTCCGCGATCACCGGCGGCGGGGGCGCCTCGCCCTCTTCCGTTTCCGGGTCCTCGGGTGCGGCTTCGGCGGGCGTCTCGCTGACGGACATGGCGCGGCTCCTCTCCGTACGGCAGGGGGACTGAAGCCACCATAAGGGACTTACCGCCGCGATCCGGCCGTTCCGGTCAAGCCCGGCGGTACACCAGCAGCGCGATCGCCCCGATCGCCCGCGTCTCCACCAGCCGCAGCGGCCGCGCCGGCGACTGCGGGAACGACGCCGGGTACACGAACCGGGCCCCGCCCCGCTCCCCGAGCAGGAACGGCGCCACCGCCACGTGCACCTCGTCGGCGAGGTCGGCCGACAGGAACGCCGTATGCACCGTCCCCCCGCCCTCCACCAGCAGCCGCTCCACCCCGCGCGCGGCCAGGTCCGCGAGCGCCGCCTCCAGGTCCACCTCGCGCTCGGCCGTCGCCACCACCTCCGCCGCGGCCGGCCCGACCGGGCACGCCGCCGCCCCCGCCGCCGACGTGTACACCACGACCGGGTCCCCGCTCGTGAACAGGCGCGCCTGCGGATCCAGCTCGCCCGACGGCGAGAACACCACCCGCAGCGGCGTCGCCCGCAGACCGGCGGCGGTCCGCTCCGCGCGCCGCGTCTCGGACCTGACCTGGAGCCGCGGGTCGTCCGCGCGCACCGTCCCGGCCCCCACCGCGATCGCGTCCACCCCCGCCCGCACCGCGTCGACGCGGTCGAAATCGGCCTCGTTGGACAGGACCAGGCGTTCGGGCGAGTCGTCGTCGAGGAACCCGTCGAGGCTCACCGCGGCCGAAAGGATGACATACGGGCGCTCCATACCGCTGAGCATCCCATGCCGAATACGACTTCCGCCCAGGCGACGCGAACCGATGTCGGGCGCGCTGGCGCGAGTGTCGCTCACTCGGGTCCCTTCGCTGACCTGGTACGTTCCCGCTATGCATCTGAGGTACCGGTTTCGGGCGTACCCGACCGCGCCCCAGCGCATCTCGCTGGCGCGCCTGTTCGGGTGCGTTCGAGTCGTCTACAACGACGCGGTGGCAGCACGAAAGAGCGCCCGAGCCGCAGGGCTGCCCTATCCGACGACCGCGATGCTGGACCGTCGGCTCATCACCGAGGCGAAGCAGACCCCTGAACGGGAGTGGCTCACCGAGGTCTCCACAGTCCCGCTACAGCAGGCACTGCGGGACTGCCATGCCGCATATCGCGCGTTCTTCGACTCACGCCGCGGAAGGCGGCGCGGGCCCAATGTCGGCCCGCCGCGGTTTCGGCGACGGTCCCACCGGCAGACCGCGCGGTTCACCCGCAACGGATTCTCGCTGCGGCCCAACGGCCGAGTCTATCTGGCGAAGGTCGGCGAGCTTGCCGTTCGCTGGTCTAGGGAACTGCCTGCGGTCCCTTCGAGTGCGACGGTCGAACGAACCGCGACCGGCAATTTCTTCGTGTCGTTCGTAGTCGTGGTCGAACCGGGGGCGGAACTCCTCGATCCCCTGCCGGTACCTGAGGCGGATACGGGTATCGACCTCGGCCTTCACGAGTTCGCGGTCCTGCGTGGCGGCAAGGTCATCGAGAACCCCCGATTCTTCAAGCGCATGGAGCGTCGGTTGGCGAAGGCGCAGCGGATGCTCTCCAGGAAGACCGCGGGTTCAGCAAACCGTGAGAAAGCCCGACTGAACGTCGCCCGGATACATGAGAAGGCCGGGTACCGCAGGTCCGACTGGATCCACAAGCACGTCAAGACGATCGTCGCCGAGAACCAAGGCATCTTCGTCGAAGACCTGCACGTCGGTGCACTGAGCCGGGGGCTCCACGCGAAGAGCTTCAGGGAGGCCGCATTCGGGATCTTCCTGCGCCGGCTCGAGGTGAAAGCGGTGCGGGCCGGCCGGTCCTTCAGGAGGGTCGATCGGTACTTCCCTTCGACTCGACTGTGCTCGGCGTGCGCCGCGGTCACGGGTCCACGAGGGCTCGGTGAGTTGAAGGTTTGCAACTGGATCTGCGAGTGCGGAGCGGTCCATGACCGCGACGCCAACGCCGAGCTCAACCTGCGAAGAGAAGGCCGGCGCCTTGAGAACGAATGCCGGATGGTCGCCGCGGGGCACGCGGAGACTTGAAACGCCTCCGGACAGGACGTGAGACCGGGCACGCCCGGCGGTCCTGGAAACACCCCAAACGGGGAGAGAACGAGGAACCCGACCGTGGACGGGACGTGACAGCGTCTCGCAAGCCGGGAGCCCCCGTCCCATAGGGCGGGGAGGATGCCAAAATCGATAACCGTGGAAGGTCGAGAAGAGGTCCTGGCGAACCTGGCGTTCAATGCCGACGGGCTCGTGCCCGCGATCGCGCAGCAGCACGACACCGGCGAGGTGCTCATGCTCGCGTGGATGGACGCGGAGGCGCTCCGGCGCACCCTTGAGACGAAGCAGGCCACGTACTGGTCGCGCAGCCGCGGCGAGTACTGGGTCAAGGGCGCCACCTCCGGGCACCGCCAGGCCGTCGTCTCCGTCGCCCTCGACTGCGACGGCGACACCGTCCTCCTCCAGGTCGACCAGACCGGCCCCGCCTGCCACACCGGCACCCGCACCTGCTTCACCGGGAGGGAGATCGCATGAGCGGCACCGCAGACCGCGCTCCTGAGCGCACCCGTGTGCTCCTCGCCGGAATCGTCGCCGCTGGCCTCGCGGCCCTGGCCGCCTCCCGCGGCTGGACCTCGACCGCCGAGACCGGCCACGCCGGGATCACCGCCACCACCGCCCAGTCCGGGACCGACCTCGCCTCGTGGGCGCTGCCGTGCGCGCTCGCTGGCGGCGCCGCGTTCCTCGCGATGCTCGCCACCGGCAACCGCGCCCGCCGCGTCCTCGGCGCCGTCGCCGCCCTCGCCGGAC
>NZ_QFRW01000068.1:0-60328 GCF_003265355.1 Glycomyces dulcitolivorans
GCCGCGAAGCGGCGCCCGGCCCTCCGGTTCGCTTGAGTGCTGTTCGGACCGCAACCCGGCGCGGGAATGAGCTTCCCTGTTTCCATTTCCGGGGCGAGAAAGGCGGACATGGCACTGAGCATCGAAGGCCCGACTGCTGTCCGACCCCGCCCGGCGGGTCGATTCTTCCCGACATGGATTTGTAGGGGTACAGTTTTATAAACCGTACCCCTACAAGTTGGAGGCCGGGTGGAGAAGCCGAGCGAGATGTTCGACCGGGACGGCGAATGGGCGGCGCTGGACCGGTTCGTTTCGAACGCGAAGCCGGGCGCGACGCTCGGGGTGGTTTCGGGACGCCGAAGGCAGGGAAAGACCTTCCTGCTCGACGCGGTGGTCAGGGCGACCGGAGGCTTCTACTTCGGGGCCACCGAGGCTGCCGACGCCGAGTCGCTGCGGCGGTTCAGCGACTCGCTCACCAGGTACGCGAATCCGCCGAGCGCGTTCCACTTCGCCGACTGGTTCGAGGCGGTCGACGCACTCCTCGCACTCGGACGCGAGCGGCCGGTCCCGGTGGTCATCGACGAGTTCCCGTACCTCGCCCGCGCCAACCCCGAGCTGCCCTCGATCCTCCAACAGGCGTTCGGCCCGCTGCGGCCCGAGCGGACCGGGTCCCGGACCCGGCTGCTGCTGTGCGGCTCGGCGATGTCCTTCATGGGACGCCTGCTCTCGGGGTCGGCTCCGCTCCGCGGCCGCGCCGGACTCGAACTGCTGGTCGCGCCCCTCGACTTCCGGATGGCCGCCGAGTTCTGGGGAATCGGCGACCCTGCGCTGGCGGTGCGGACGCATGCGGTCGTCGGCGGCACCCCCGCCTATCCCAACGAGTTCCTCGGAGGCGATGTCCCGCGCGACCTCGACGACTTCGACGACTGGGTGGTCAGGACCGTGCTCAACCCGCAGACGCCGCTGTTCAGGGAAGGGCGCTACCTGCTCGCCGAAGAGGCCGACGTGCGCGACCCGGCGCTGTACCTCTCAGTGCTCTCGGCGGTCGCCGACGGCAACTCGACCCGCAGTGGGATCGCCTCCTACCTGGAGCGCAAGGCGGTCGACATCGCCCACCCGATCCAGGTCCTCGAAGACATCGGCCTGCTGCGGCGGGATGCCGACGCCTTCCGCCGCAACCGGTCGGCGCACCGCATCGCGGAGCCGCTCATCGCCTTCTACGCCGGGATCATGCGGCCGATGTGGGACCAGCTCCAGCGGCCGGGCATGGCCCGGCGGGTATGGCAGGCGAGCCGGCACCGGTTCGCCAGCAAGATCCTCGGACCGCACTTCGAGCAGCTCGGCCGGGACTGGGCGATGTACCACGCCGACCCCGACCTCTTCGGCGGCCTGCCGACGACGGTGGCGAGCGGCGTGGTTCCCGACCCGGCCGCCAAGACCTCGCACGAAGTGGACGTCGCGGTGATCGCCGCCTCCGACGAGGGGCGACCGCGACTGCTCGCCATCGGGGAGTCGAAATGGCAGGACACCATGGGCCGGGGCCACCTGGACCGGTTGGAGCGCATTCGGACCCTGCTGGCCGCGTCCGAAAGGTTCGACACTTCCGGCACTCGCCTCATGTGCCTCTCGGGTGCGGGATTCAACGGGCACCTCGCGGGGCTGGCCGCGGAGCGGAGCGACGTCCTCCTGGTCGGCCTCGACGATATGTACGCCTGAGTCCCTATAGCGCCAGGGGCCGGGAACCGCGAAGCGGTTCCCGGCCTTTTCTTGCACGTGCGATCTGCAGAACCGCAGACCTGACGAAGTGTCAGTGCTGCTGCTGGTACTGGGTGGCGTACATCTGGCGGGCCGCGGGGGTGAGGGCCGGGCCGACCTGGTTGATGAGGTTGGCGAGTTCGTGGCCGACCTGGCCGATGTCGCAGTTGAGGCCGGCGAGGGCGAGGATGCTCGCGCCGCTCGACACCGACATCGAGAACATGAAGCCGCCGTTCATCTCCGTGAGGTTGGAGATGACCGGGTCGGCCTGGAGCGACCGGGCCGCGCCGGCGAGGAGGCTCGTCAGACCGGAGGCGATGGCGGACAGGCGCTCCGCCTCGTCCCTGGGCAGGGTGTTGTTCGAGGCGATGAGCAGACCGTCCGCCGCCACGGCGATCACGTGCGTCACGTGCGGCACCCGGCCGACGAAGTCGTTGAGAAGGAAGTCCAGTTGCGCGCTAGTGGTCATGGTCGATCTCCGGGTCATTTCTCATTGTGGGGTCCAGCGGTCCTGCTACTCGAAAGGCCGCGGGCGTACGCGGAGTACGTCGCGCCGATGCTCCGGGGATTGCGTTCGATGGCAATGTTCTCCTGGCCCGGGCTCGGGGCGACCGCGCCGGGGACCAGGTTGGTCATCGGGTCCCGTCGCGGCAGGCCGTTCGGGCCGAACGCCGGTGCCGGTTTCGATTGGGGCAGCATCTGCCCTGCTCGCAGGGACGGGTCCGCGTGGACCACGGTGACATCGAACTTGATCTCCGGGAGCTCGGAGAGCAAGGCCGTCGTCGAGGTGGAGAGTACCGGGAGCGGACGGGTGTCGTCCACTGCGGAGACTCGCTGGCTCGGGCCGGCTGGAAGCGCCTTCTGTTCGGGCGCAACGTGTCTGGGCTGGCGCTGCTGCGGGACCTGGTTCGGGTCGCCGCCGTCGGGTCGGGCGAAGAGCGGGGCGTTGCGGCGCGGGCGCGGCAGCGGGATGGTGCGGCCGCCCTCGACCGAGCGCGCGGCGGGCGCCCGGCGCGGAGGCGGGGTGAACGAGAGCAGCGTCCCGGGGACGGCGATCTCGGCGACCACGCCGCCGCCGATGGACGGCCGCAGCTCGACCTCGATGCCGTGCCTCCCCGAGAGGAAGCCGACCACGGTGAGCCCCATGGCCTGCATGGCCTCCAGGTCCACCGGGGTGTCGCGGCGGAGGCGGTCGTTGAACCGCTCCATCCGGTCCGGCTCGATGCCGATGCCGTGGTCGCGCACCTGGATGATGACCTTGCCGGTCAGGACCCTGGCGGTGATCTCGGCGGCGGACTCGGAGTAGCGGGTCGCGTTGTCCATCAGCTCGGCGAGCAGCTGGACGACGTCGTCGACGTAGTCGGCCTTGACCCACGCGCCCTCGTCGGCGGCGGCCTCGATGCGCGTGTAGTACTCGATGCGGCTCTGGGCCGCGATGAGCACGTCGTCGAGCGAGGCGTCGGTGGTGCGGACCTTCGCGGCGGACGAGCCGCCGAGCACCAGCAGCGAGTCGTTCGCGCGCCCGATGAGCGAGGCCAAGTGGTCCAGGCGGAACAGCCGCTGGAGGCGCTCGGGGTCCTGCTCGTTCTGTTCCGCCGCATCGAGTTCGGCGGTGAGGCGGCCGGTGAGCGAGTGGCCGCGGCGGGCGAGCCGGACGAAGATCGCGCCGACGTGGTACCGCAGGAGGGCCTGCTGCGCCGAGACGCGGATGGCCTCGCGGTGGACGATGTTGAACGCCTCGCCGACCTCGCTGAGCTCGTCGTCGCCGCGGACCCGCATCGGCGGGGTCGTGCGCGCGGCGTACTCGAACGGGCTGAGCCCGCCCAGGCCCTGCTGCTGGTCGACGCGCTTGACGGCCTGCGGGAGGTCGACCATGGCGATCTGCCGGGCCGAGCCCGACAGGTCCCTGAGGCCGCGGGTGACGGAACGGCCGATGGTGAACGCGATGATGAACGCGATGGCGAGCGCGACGATCGCGATGCCCGACTCGATGAGCAGGCGCTGGATCGCGGCCTCGCTGACGGCGTTCGCCTCGTCGGTGGCCTCGTCGAGCGACTCGGTGATGAGCGCCGACGTGTCGGTGTGCCGGGCGTCGTAGGCGGCCATGAGCGCGTAGTGCTCGACCTCCTGCGACTCGTCGGATCGCGAGCCGGCGATCGTGGACTCGAACGCGTTGGCGTCGCGGGCGTCGGAGGAGCCGATGCCGCCCACTTCGAAGACGGCGGCGTCGGGGTCGGTCTGGGCGACGATGCGGCGGTACTCGTTCAGGGACTCCTCGCGGGCGGCGGTGAGCCGCATGAAGGTCCGGTGCTTGCCCGCGAGCGGCTTGCCGTCCTCAAGGGACAGCACCAGCATGCGGATCTGCTCGGAGTACTCGTCGATGGTCGACAGGAGGCTCGCGGTGCGCACGATCCGGGTCAGCTCGGCGGTCCCGGCGAGGTCGACCGCGTGGTCGAGCACGGCCGACAGGCGCCCGACCATCGAGTTGTACACCGTCAGGTGGACCGCTTCCACCGTGCCGCCCGAGACCGCGTCGCGCGCGGTCTCCAGCCGCTCCAGCGGGGCGTCGGCGCGGTCGAGCAGCGCCTCCGACTCCGCGTCGAGGGCGAGGGTCCGGCGGGTCGCGGCGAGTTCTTCGAGGGCCTCGCCGGTGGCGGCCTCGTGGTTCGCGAAGGACGTCGCGATCGCCTCGGCGTCGGTGCTGCCGGTCTGCTCCTGGTACACGAGCCTCGCGGCGTCCTTGCGCTCGGCCTGGATCGCGGCGATGACCGCGTTCACGTCGCGGGCGAGTTCGACCGCGTCGGCGGTCGCGCCGATGTCGCGGGCCTCGTCGGCCGACTCGACCAGCCGGAGCGCCACCATTCCGGCCAGGGTGAGGGCCGGGACGAGCAGCATGATCGTCAGTTTGGTCCGGATTCGCATGCGGGACCAGGGACCGCCGCGCGGCTGCCGCTTCGTTCGCGACGGCGGGGACTCGGCTAGCTCATCGTTCATCTAGGGGTTCCTTCGGCGGGCGCCGGCGCTATTCGACGCCCAGATAGGCTTTCACGACTCGGGGGTCTTGCAGGAGTTCGGAGGCGGGGCCGCTGTGCGCGATCTCCCCGGTCTCCAGGACGTGCCCGGTGTCGGCCGCCCGCAGCGCCCTGCGGGCGTTCTGCTCGACGAGCACCACCGTCACGCCCGAGGCGCGGATCTTCTCGATGACCGCGAAGACTTCGTCGACCATCTTGGGGGCCAGCCCCATCGAGGGCTCGTCCAGCAGGACGACCCGCGGCCTGGCGATCATCGCGCGGGCGATCGCCAGCATCTGCTGCTCGCCGCCGGACAGCGATCCGGCGGGCAGGGCCCGCCGCTCGGCCAGGACGGGGAACAGGTCGTACATCTCCGATTCGGGGGCCGCCTCGCGGCGGCGCCGGTGGGCGCCGAGGAGCAGGTTCTCGGCGACGGTGAGGGTCCCGAGGATCTGACGGCCTTCGGGGACGAGGACGAGCCCGGCGCCGATGCGGCGGTGGGCGGGCTTGCGGGTGACGTCGTCGCCGTCGAAGCGGACGCGTCCGGCAGCGGGCTTGACGAGCCCGGAGACGGCGGCGAGCACGGAGCTCTTGCCGGCGCCGTTGGCGCCCACCAGGGCCACGAGTCCGCCTTCGGGGACCGAGAAGGACACGTTGCGGACGGCCTGCACTCGGCCGTAGGCGACCCGCAGGCCCTCGACTTCCAGGATCGGCTCAGGCATGTTCGATCTCCTCGCGCTCGTCGTTCTGCGCGGCCTCGGTGCCCAGGTACGCCTCCACGACCCGCGGGTCGGAGGCGACCTCGCGGGGCTCGCCTTCGGCGATGACCTCGCCGAAGTCGAGGACGACGAGGCGGGTGCAGGCTTCGAGGACCATCTTCACGTTGTGCTCGATGAACAGGACGGTGACGCCGTCGTCGGCGAGGCCGCGGATGAGCGAGGCGAGCTCGGCCGCCTCGACGTGGTTCATGCCGGCGGCGGGTTCGTCGAGGATGAGCAGGGTCGGGTGCGCGGCGAGCGCGCGGGCGATTTCGAGGCGCCGCCGGTCGCCGTAGGACAGCGCGCCGGGGCGCAGTCCGGCGCGGTCGGCGAGGCCGACGCGCTCCAGTTGGGCCCAGGCGAGGGCGAGCGCGCGGCGCTCGTCGCGGCGGGCCGAGGGGAGCCACAGGAGCCGCCGCAGGTAGGTGGAGCGGCTGACGACGTGGGTCCCGACGAGGACGTTGTCGAGGACGGTGAGGCGCTCGAACAGCTTGGAGTGCTGGAAGGTCCGGCTGACGCCGGCCTGCGCGAAGCGGTGGGGGCGCGAGCCGAGCGGGACGCCGAGGATCTGGCCCTCGCCGGCGGTGGGCGGCTCCAGGCCGTTGAGCATGTTGACGAGGGTGGTCTTGCCGGCGCCGTTGGGGCCGATGACGCCGAGGACTTCGCCGGAGCGGATCTCCAGGTCGACGCCGCGGACGGCGTCGACGGCGCCGTAGCGCTTGGCGAGGCCGCGCACCTTCGCGATGGGCGTCCCGGGGTCGGGGAGCGGGTCGAGCGCGTCGAGGGGGGCGTAGTCGGGTCCGGGCCTCATCGGGGCGCGGCGCAGGCGGCTGAAGAGCGTCGACAGGCCGCCGGGGAGGAACAGGACGACCAGGAGCAGGAACACGCCGGTGACGAACGGGTGGATCCACCCGGCTTCGAGGCCGAGCGCGTTCTGGAGTTCCGGTACGGCCGTGAGGAACCCGGAGCCGAGGATCGGCCCGAAGAACACGAGGTAGCCGCCGAGGACGGCGGTGACGAGGCCGCTCACGGTGAGGCCGAAGTCGAACGTGGCGGGGGTGATGCGCCCGAAGAAGTAGGCGAACATGACCCCGTAGACGCCGGCGATGGCGCCCGAGGCGATGAAGGAGGCCATGCGGGTGCGCACGACGTCGACGCCCATGGACCCGGCGGCGAGCTCGTCCTCGCGGACGGCGGCGAACGCGCGGCCCGAGCGGGAGGGCCCGAGGCGCCAGAACAGGTACGCGAGGACGGCGACGACCATCCACGCGAAGTCGAAGGTCACCCACTTCTCGACGCGCATGCCGAGGGCGCCGTTCGTCCACTCGGCGTTGTTGATGACGACGCGGACCATCTCGCCGAAGGCGATGGTGGCGATCGCGAGGAACACCCCGCGCAGGCGCAGGACCGGCAGGCCGACGACGAACGCGGCGGCGGCGCCGACGAGGGCGCCGACCGGCAGGCCCACGACGACCGGCGAGATCGACCCGGCGATGGGCTCGGTCGGGACGACGAGCGTGGACGTGTAGGCCGCGAGGGACGCGAAGCCGGCCTGGCCGAGGCTGAGCTGCCCGGCCATGAGGACGACGTGGAAGGAGTAGGCGAGGATCGCGCCGAGGGCGGCGACCGTGATGAGGGTGTTGTACCCGTCGAGCATCAGACCTCCCTGACCTTGACGTGGCCGAAGAGGCCCCGCGGCCGGATCACGAGCACCGCGAACAGGAGCGCGAAGGCGACCATGCTCTTCCAGGTGGAGTCGAACAGGTGGATCGTCATGGCCTCGGCGACGCCGAGGACCACTCCGGCGGCCATGGCGCCCCACAGGGAGCCGAGGCCGCCGAGGATGATGACCGCGAAGCCGACCAGTTCGATCGAGGCGCCGAGGTCGCGCCCGGCCTGGCCGAGGTTGAGCGCGAGCAGGGCGCCGGCGACGGTGCCGAGGGCCGACGAGAGCGCGTACGTCCCGGCGGTCACCCGGCCCACGTTGACGCCGAGAACCTTTGCGGCCGTTGGGTTCTCGGCCACGGCCCGCATGGATCGCCCCAGCGGGGTGGCCGAGACGAGCCAGGCGAGTCCGAGCATGAGCACCAGGGCCAGAGCGAGCGTTACCAGCTGCGTCGAGGTGACGCGGATGCCGGCGAACTCGAAGAGCCGGCTGGGGAAGTAGTCCGTCGCGAAGCTCTTCGGCTCGGTGCCGTAGCGGGCCTGGAGCAGCGCGATGACGACGCCGCCGAGGGCGACGGAGGAGATGAGGCCGGCGAAGTGCTCGTCGTCCCGGCCGCGCAGCGGCCGGAACGCGATGCGCTCCACCAGGACCCCGGCGAGCGCCCCGAACAGCGCCACCACCGGGAACAGGATCCACACCGGGATTGCGGTCCGCGCCGCGACCTCGATGCCGACGAACGCGCCGGCCGTGAACACCGCCGGGTGGGCGAGGTTCAGGTGGCGGAGCACGCCGAAGACGAGCGTGAAGCCGATCGCGAAGAGCGCGTAGATCGAGCCTGCGAACACGCCGTTCGCCAACTGTTGCAGCATGTCTGTCCTGTACGGAGGTGGGGGGACGGGGGGTCCGCCGGGGTTCCGGCGAAGGTTCTAGAGGATGGTGAAGACGCCGTCGCGGATGATCTGGACGACGGGCTCCTGGTGGACCTCGCCGTTCTCGTCGATCGAGATCGGGCCGAGGATGGAGTCGTATTCGAGGATCTGGCCGAGGTTGTCCTTGATGGCCTCGCGGTTCGCGTCGCAGTCGGCGCGGATCGCCTGGTCGAGCAGGTAGGCGGCGGTGTACGCCTGGGCGGCGAACTGGTCGGGCGCGCGGCCGTACTTCTCGGTGTAGTTGGCGATGAACTCGGCGTTGCCGGTGGTGTCGGAGGCCGCGCTCCAGGCGCCGCCGACGATGAGGCCCTCGGCCGCGTCTTCGAGCAGGCCGATGAGGACGGGGGAGTTGAAGGCGTTGCCGCCGACGATGGGGGCTTCGATGCCGAGCTCGCGGGCCTTCTTGACGAGCGGGACGGTCGCGCCGGGCAGGGCCGAGAGGATGACGGCGTCGGGGTCGGCGTCCTGGACGGCGGTGAGCTGCGCCGTGAAGTCGGTGTCAGCGGTCTCGAAGGTCTCTTCGGCGACGATCTCGATGCCCTCTTCGGTGAGGACGTCCTTGATCGTGTTGAAGGCCGAGGCGGTGAACTCGTCGGCGCTGTCGTAGAGGACGGCGACCTTGGTCAGGCCCAGGGACTCCTTGGCGGCCGGGATGCTCGCGGCGAGGGCGACCTCTTCGGGCAGCGAGGCGCGGAAGATGTAGTCGCCGATCTCCGGGATGCCCTCGGCGGTCGTGGAGACGCCGAGCGCGGGGACGCCGGCGCTCTGCGCGTCGGTGTAGGTCGTGAAGGCCATGTTCGAGAGGGTCGGGCCGACGATGGCGCTGACCTCGTCGCGGTTGATGAGCTTCTCGAATGCGGCGACGGAGTCCTCGACGGTGGTCTTGTCGTCCTCCTGGATCACCTCGTAGGTGATTCCGCCGGCGGCGTTGAGCTCCTCGAAGCCCATTGCCAGTCCTTCTTGCTGGTAGGCGCCGGCGAATGCGGCGGCCTCGGTCAGGCTGAAGACGGCGCCGATCTTGACGGTCTCGTCGATGGTGCAGTCCTCGCCGGCGCCCGAGCCGGAGAGGGCGCTGTCGGAGGAGGCTTCATTCGTGTCTTCCGAGACACAGGCACCGGTCGCGAGCAGGGCGGCAACGGCCAAGGCCGCGCCGGTGGTGGATTTGAGGCGCATGTTCTTCCTTGATCGGAAAAGATGATTAGAGAGGCTGGTGGGGTCTTTGGTGGGGAAGCCGCCGTCTCGTGGGGGAAAGGGCGGCACGCAGGCCACCTTATAAGGACGGTCGGGCACGCACAAGACCGGACAAGAATAAGTTTTGTCGGCTTCTGGGCTTTACCGTGGTCAATAAGGGACGACATCGCGCATTCACAGAATTGTTGCGAACTGGTGTACGGGCGACAGTGCACTGTAGGCGGTCGCGCGATCACACTGCGTGCGCGTCCCGTCGCGCTCCCGGCCCTGATCGTGTGACGGCCCTCGCGTCTATCCTGGGGAGGTGGCTGTCAACGGTGTGAAGACGTACCAGGTGAAGACGTACGGCTGTCAGATGAACGTGCACGACTCCGAGCGCATCGGGGGCCTGCTCGAAGCGGCCGGGTACGTCCCGGTCGCGAGCGACGGCGCCCCCGACCTCGTCGTGTTCAACACCTGCGCCGTGCGCGAGAACGCCGACAACAAGCTGTACGGCAACCTCAGCCACCTGGCCCCCGCCAAGCGCGAGAACCCCGACATGCAGATCGCCGTCGGCGGCTGCCTGGCGCAGAAGGACCGCGGCGAGATCGTCAAGCGCGCCCCCTGGGTCGACGCCGTCTTCGGCACCCACAACATCGGCTCGCTCCCGGCCCTGCTGGAGCGCGCCCGCCACAACCGGGCCGCCGAGGTCGAGATCCTCGAATCCCTGGAGACGTTCCCCTCCACGCTCCCGACCAAGCGCGAGTCCACCTACTCCGGGTGGGTCTCGATCTCCGTGGGCTGCAACAACACCTGCACGTTCTGCATCGTGCCCGCGCTGCGCGGCAAGGAGAAGGACCGCCGCCCCGGCGAGATCCTCGCCGAGGTCCGCGCCCTGGTCGCCGAGGGCGTCACCGAGGTGACCCTCCTGGGCCAGAACGTGAACACCTACGGCGTCGAGTTCGGCGACAAGCTCGCCTTCGGCAAGCTCCTGCGCGCCTGCGGGGCGATCGAGGGCCTGGAGCGCGTGCGCTTCACCAGCCCGCACCCGAAGAACTTCACCGACGACGTCATCAGCGCCATGGCCGAGACCCCGAACGTGTGCCACTCGCTGCACATGCCGCTCCAGTCCGGCTCGGACAAGGTGCTCAAGGAGATGCGCCGCTCCTACCGGTCCGGCAAGTACCTGGAGATCATCGACAAGGTCCGCGCCGCCATGCCCGACGCGGCCATCACCACCGACATCATCGTGGGCTTCCCCGGCGAGACCGAGGAGGACTTCCAGGCGACCCTCGACGTGGTCGAGCAGGCCCGCTTCTCCAGCGCCTTCACGTTCCAGTACTCGATCCGCCCCGGCACCCCGGCCGCGACCATGGACGACCAGATCCCCAAGGCCGTCGTCCAGGAGCGCTACGAGCGCCTCGTCGCCCTGCAGGAGCGCGTCTCCTGGGAGGAGAACCGCAAGCTCGAAGGCACCGTCGTCGAAGTCCTCGTCACCGTCGGCGACGGCCGCAAGGACGAGGCCACCGGGCGCCTCTCGGGCCGCGCCCGCGACGGCCGCCTCGTCCACTTCAACGTCACCCCTTCGCAGGCCGACCCCACCGGGAACGCCGAGGGCGTCCGCCCCGGCGACGTGATCACCACCCGGATCACCTACGGCGCCCCGCACCACCTCGTCGCCGACGGTGAAGTCCTCTCGCACCGCACCACCCGGGCCGGCGACGCGTGGGCCTCCGGCAAGGCCACGAAGCTCCCCGGCGTCAGCCTCGGCATGCCCTCGATCGGCAAGAAGCCCTTGCCGAAGCAGGACGCGCCCGGCTGCGGCTCCTGCTGACGCGCCGCATGAGACGCCCGTCGCCCGCCCGTGCCAGAATCGGGCGATGGAACAGGAAATCGACGTACAGGCCATGCGCGACCAGATGTACGGGGAGCTGGACCTGGGGTCCCTGACGATCTTCTCGGGGTCCTTCATCAACTACGGGTACTGGGGCGACCTCGCCGCCGACCGCGACATCACTCTCGCGGAGCGCACCGCCAGCCAGGCCGAGCTGTACCGGCGGGTCGTCTCGCGCCTGCCCACGCCCCCGGGCGTGGAACTGCTCGAACTCGGCTCCGGGATCGGCGTCGGCACGGCCCTCGTCGCCCGCGAGTTCGCCGCCTACGTCTCGGGACTCGACCGCTCCGCGGCCCAGCTCGCCCGCGCCGCCGAGGCGAACGCCGACGACCTCGAACGGCTCTCGGGCCGCCTGTCCTTCCACGAGGGCTCGGTCACCGAGATCCCCTTCAAGGACGACTCCTTCGACGGCGTCTACTCCGTCGAGGCCCTCCAGCACGTCGACGACCTCGCCGCCGTCGCCCGCGAGGCCCGCCGGGTCCTCAGACCCGGCGGGCGCTTCGCGGCCGCGACGTTCTTCGCCCCCGACGACACCGACACCCCGGTCGCCGACCTCATCGAGACCGTCGCCTCCGGCGTCGACGTGGTCCGCCCCGTCGGCGCCTTCGCCGCCGACCTGGAGGCCGCCGGCTTCAAGGACGTCGCGGCCGAACCGATCGGCGAGCACGTGTGGCGCCAGTTCGACCGCTGGGTCGCCCAGACCGAGTACCGCGACTCCTGGGGCCGAAACTGGCTGCGCTGCTACGAGAACGGCTGGATCGACTACTACGTCCTGACCGCGGCCTAGACCAGCGAGTCCTCCCACTGGCGGTGGAGGACGGCGTACTCGCCGCCGCGGTCGATCAGCTCGTCGGGGCGGCCGTCCTCGATGATGCGGCCGTGCTCCAACACCAGGACCCGGTCGGCGATCTCCACCGTCGAGAGCCGGTGGGCGATGATGATCGCCGTCCGGTCGGCCAGGATCGTGCGCAGCGCCCGCTGCACCAGGCGCTCCGACGGGATGTCGAGCGAGCTCGTCGCCTCGTCGAGGATGAGCACCCGCGGGTCGGCCAGGAACGCCCGCGCGAACACCACCAGCTGCCGCTGGCCCGCCGACAGGCGCCCGCCCCGCTTGCGCACGTGCGTGTCGTAGCCCTCCGGCAGCGACTCGATGAACTCGTGCGCCCCGACCACCTTGGCGGCCTCGGTGATCCGCTCCCGGCTCGCGCCGGGCATCCCCAGTTCGATGTTCTCGGCGATCGTGCCGTTGAACAGGAAGTTCTCCTGGGTGATCATGACGATGTTCTTGCGCAGCTCGGCCTCGGAGAGGTCGCGCAGGTCCACGCCGTCGAGCCGCACCGTGCCCGAACCCGGGTCGTAGAAGCGGCTCACCAGCTTCGCGATCGTGGTCTTCCCCGCGCCGGTCGCCCCGACCAGGGCGAGGGTCTGCCCGCCCGCGATCCGCAGATCGAGGCCCGGCAGGACCACCTGGTCCTCCCGGTACTGGAAGTGCACGTCCTCGAAGCGCAGCTCGCCGCGCGGGTTCGCGATCGACTGCGGCGCTTCGGGCTCGGCCACGTCCACGGTCTCGTCGAGGACGCCCGAGAGCTTCTCCAAAGCCGAGGTCGCCGACTGGAGCACGTTGTAGAACTGCACCAGCTCGTTGAGCGGGTCGAAGAACCGCTTCATGTACAGCAGGAACGCCGCCAGCACGCCGAGCTCGGTGTTGCCCTGCATGACCTGCCAGCCGCCGAACAGCAGCACGACCACCGTCGCGAGGTGCCCGATGCCGCGCATCCCGCCGGACATGAACGCGTTCTGCTGGTGGCCCTTGGCCTGCGCGAACCGGTTGTCGGTGTTCAGCCCCGCGAACAGCTCCCGGTCGCGCGGCTCGCGCCGGTACGCCTGGACCGCGCGGACCCCGCCCATCGACTCCACGAAGTAGACGATCAGCAGCGCCACGGTCTCGCGGGCCTTGCGGTACGCCAGCGCCGACACCTTGCTGAACCAGCGGCCCAGCAGCAGCATCAGCGGGAACGTCACCAGCGTCGCCGCCGCCAGCAGCGGGTCGATCACGAGCATCACGATGGTGATGGTGACGACGTTGAGCGCGGCCAGGACCAGGTCGTCCACGCCGTTCTCGGTCATCTCCCGGATCGACTCCATGTCGGAGGACTGCCGGGCCGTGACGCGCCCGGACGTGAACCGCTCGTGGAAGGACACCGACAGGTCCTGGAACTTGCGGAACACTCGGTTCCGCAGCGCGAACAGCATCGCGTTGCCGACCTTCGCCGACTGCGCGATGTACAGCCGCACGCACACGTACTTCAGGACCGACACCAGGGCGAAGACGCCCGCGATCCCGACCAGCAGCGTGTAGTCGCCGCGCTCGGAGATCGCCGGGATGGCGTTGTCGATGCCGAACATGACCAGCAGCGGCGTGGCCATGCTGGTGAAGTTCTGCACCACCAGGATCGCGCACAGAAAGGAAATAGCCCTTCGATGCGGGCGCATCATCCAGCCCAGGAGGCGCCGGCTCTGGAGCCGCAGCTCCTTGATCGACTCGGCGTCGTCGGTCTCGGCGCTGGTCCGGTCGGCCTCGGCCGACTCGGCCCGCCCGCGCCACGACGCGTGCTTGTCAGGCTTTTCGATCTCAGTTTCGGTCGTGATCGTCACGCCGCCACCTCCTCGGACTCAGCGGAGAGCACCTCGACGTACTCGGGACTGGAGGCCATCAGCTCGGAGTGCGCCCCGAAGGCCGCGATCCGGCCCTCGTGGAGCAGCGCCACCTTGTCGGCCAACGCGACCGTGGACGGCCGGTGGACCACGACGAGCGCGGTCGTGTCGCGCAGGACCTGCGCCAGGGCCCGCTCGACGAGCTCCTCGGTGTGGACGTCGAGCGCCGACAGCGGGTCGTCGAGGACGAGCAGGGCCGGGCGGACGACGACGGCGCGGGCGAGCGCGAGGCGCTGGCGCTGGCCGCCGGACAGGGACAGGCCCTGCTCGCCGATGCGGGTGTCGAGCCCGTACGGCAGGTCGTACACGAACTCGGCCTGGGCGACCCTGACGGCCTCTTCGAGGTCGCGCTCGTCGGCGTCGGGGCGTCCGAGGGCGAGGTTCTCGCGCACGCTCATCGAGAAGAGCGTGGCCTCCTCGAACGCGGTGGTGACGACCGACCGGAGGTTATCCAGCCTGAGGTCGCGGATGTCGGTGCCGTCCAGGAGGATCCGGCCGCCGGTCGGGTCGTTCAGGCGCGAGGGGAGCGACACGAGCGTGGTCTTGCCCGAGCCGGTCTTGCCCGCGATGGCGACGGTCTCGCCGGGCTGGACCCGCAGGTCGACGCCGCGGAGGATCTCGCGGGAGTCGTCCTCGAACGCGAAGCGCACGTCCTCGAAGACGAGTTCGCCGCGCACGTCGCCGCGCTCGATCACCTTGGCGTTCGGCCGGTCCCTGATGGCCGGTTCGGTGTCGAAGACCTCGTAGACGCGGTCGGCGGCGGTCATGGCCTCGTTGCCGTGGGCCATGACCCAGCCGGTGGCCTCGATCGGCCACAGGAGCGCGAGCTGGAGCATGATGAACGCGGTCAGGTCGCCCACCGACAGCGTGCCGCCGGCGACCATGGTCGCGCCGAGCACGAGGACCCCGCCGACGGCGGCGGTGGCGATGGCGTCGTAGCCCGACCAGGACCGGGACGCGATCATGCTCTTGAAGATGCTGCGCGAGCGCAGCTCCTCGGCCTCCTTCTCGAAGCGGGCCGCCATGAGCGGGCCGCGTCCGAGCGCCTTGATGGCGCGGATGCCGAGCGCCGACTCCTCGGCGGCGCTGGAGACCTCGCCGGACTGGTCCTGCTCGGAGCGCGCCGCGGGCAGGTACTCGCGGAAGAACTTGCGGCCGATGAGGAACAGCGGGACGGCCGAGGCCGCGACGATGAGGGCCAGGTGCCATTCGATGAACAGCAGCTGCCCCATGATGATGAGGATCATGCCGGTGGAGGTGATCGCGAAGACCAGGCCGCCG
This sequence comes from Glycomyces dulcitolivorans, assembly GCF_003265355.1. Classification (GTDB taxonomy): domain Bacteria; phylum Actinomycetota; class Actinomycetes; order Mycobacteriales; family Micromonosporaceae; genus Glycomyces; species Glycomyces dulcitolivorans. Next base: position 15,159 of record NZ_QFRW01000068.1, read on the forward strand.
GCGAAGAACCGCCGGATCATGCCGAGGTCGGAGGTGACGCGGGCGAGGAGCTGCCCGGTCTGCCACCGGTCGTGGAACCCGGTGTGGAGCACCTGGAGGTGCTCGTACAGGGCGCCGCGGATGTCGGCCTCGATGGCCATCGCGGTGGTGGTCTGGAAGTAGCGCCGCGTCAGCTGGAGGATCGCGTCGGCGGCGCCGAGGACGGCGATGACGGCGACGATCGACCACAGGCCGGCCATGTCGCCGTGGTGGATCGGCCCGTCGATCGCGCGGCCGACGAGCGGCGGAATCGCGAGGCCGGACACGATGTTGAGGAGCACCATCGTCCACAGCACGCCGAGGCGGTACCGGTACGGGTACAGGTACTTCTTCATCCGCCAGAGGTTCGTCAGCGCCGACCGACGGTCCGGGGGGAGGTCTGATTCGGGTGTATCTGGAGTTTTCAACCGCTCTGAGCCCACCGTCTTAAGTTACGAGCGGAGTGTGACATCCGGCAATCGAATTTCACCTGCCGACCGGTAAGTAACACTGCGGTGGGCGAACAGAGCCACCGGACCCGTTGCACCGCAACGGGTCCGGTAACCGCTTCGTCGGCGAGATTTAACATTCGCCCGTCCCAAAGAGCGGGCCGGGACTATTCCAGCAATTGCGAGCGAAGCGCATCGTCCCGGTCGAAACCGGTCGCCGCCACGTACTCGCGCATGGACCCGAAGCGGGCGTTCATCTCCGCGATCGTCTCCAGCATCGCCTCGGCCGGCGTCGTCAGGCCGCTCTCGGTCTCCGGCTTGCCGAGGTTCGCGTCGCGCCAGGTGCGCCACCGCGTGATCCCGAAGTTCGACAGCTCGTACTCGCGGGCGATGTCCGCCTCGCCGACGCCGAGCACCGACAGGAGCGCCGCGGCCACCAGGCCCGTCCGGTCCTTCCCCGCCATGCAGTGGAACAGGACCGGCTCCCCGGCCGCGATCACGTCGAGCGAGTCGCGGACCGCCAGGTACCCGGCCTCGTACATGCCCGAGTACCGCTGGCGCAGGAACGGCACCACGTCGGCGCCCGCCGGGTACTCGCGGCCGATGTTCTCCCACTTGACGTGCAGGAGCTCGAAGTGGTGGAACTCGACGCCGTCGATCTCGGGGAAGCGCCCGGCGATCTCCCACTCCTCGGCCCGGCGCAGGTCGATCACGTGGCGGACCCCGAGCCGGTTCACGAGCAGGTCGAGGTCGTCCTCGCTCGCCATCCCGAGGTTGTCGGAGCGGAACACCCGGCCGGTCCTGACCTTCCTGCCGTCCGCGGCGTCCCAGCCGCCGACGTCCCGGAGGTTGAAGACCTTCTCGGCGTCGATGAACTGCTGGGGGAGCGTTTCGAGGGTCATTCGGCTGCCTTCCTGTCTGGGGGACATGGTCGGTTCGGGCAAAGCGAACGGCGCGGACCGCACCGGTCCACGCCGTCGTAGCCCTCATCCCATTATCCCGACGAGTCCGTGAACGCCCTCATGCGTCCGAACCGACCCCGGGAGAACGGCGGCCGTCGTCTACTTCGCGCCCTCCGCAATGGCGAGGAACTGCTTCTTCCCCGCGAGCTCGGACTCGGCCTTCTTGATCCGGCCGGCGTTCCCGTCGGCCTTGGCGCGCGCGAGCTTCTCCTCGGCCTCGGCGACCTGCTGGCGCATCTGGAGCAGCAGCGGGTTCTCGTCGACCGGGACCTTGCGCCACGCCGTGTCGAGCGCGTCGCGGAGCTTGTCCTCGACGGTACGCAGGCGCCGCTGGAGCTTCGCCTGGTTCTTGCGCGGGACCGCGCCGATGTCGTGCCACCCGGCCTGGAGCTCGCGGAACGCGTTCTGCGCGGCCTTCGGGTCGGCCTCGATGTCGAGCGCCTCGGCCTGCTTGAGCAGCTCCTCCTTCGCGGCCTGGTTCGCCTCCAGCTCCGCGTCGCGGGCCGAGAACACCTCGGAGCGCGCGTTGAAGAAGACGTCCTGCGCCGCCCGGAACCGCTTCCAGGCCTTCTGCTCGGCGTCCGGCGCCAGCCGCCCGGCGTCCTTCCACTCGGCCATCAGGCCCTTGAGCGCGTCGGCCGTCGGCCCCCAGTCCTGCGAGGTCGACAGCGCCTCGGCCTGGGCGATCAGCTCTTCCTTCTTCGACCCGATCACCTTGCGCTCGGCGTCGAGCTGCGAGAAGTAGGCCCCGCGGTGGCGCGTGAACGTGTCGCGCGCGGCCGAGAAGCGCCGCCACAGCTTCTGATCGGTCTTCCGGTCGACCCCGTGGATCGCCTTCCACTCCTCGATCATCTCGCTGAAGCGCTGCCCGGACGCCTTCCAGTGGCTGTCGCGGGACGCCAGGTCCTCCGCCTCGGCCACGAGGGCCTCCTTGGCGGCGACGGCCTCGGCGCGCTCCGACTCCTTCGCGGCCTTGAACTCGCCGAGCTTCTCCTCGGCGTGCTTCGACAGGCCGTCCAGGCGGGTCGCGAGGCCCTCGACGTCCCCGACGACGGCGGCGGTGTCCAGGCCCTCGCGGAGCTTGCGCAGCTGCGAGGCCGCCTGCTCCACGTCGGCGGACTCCGAGTTCAGGCGGGCGGCGATGAGATCGACTTCGACCACGAGGTCGGCGTACTTGCGCGCGAAGTGCGCGAGGCCCTCCTCGGTGGAGCCGGCCTGCCACGAGCCGACCGCGCGCTCGCCGGAGGAGGTCTTCACATAGACCGTGCCGTCGGCGTCGATGCGGCCGAAGCTGGTCCAGTCTCCGAGGTCACTCATCGCGGTAATCTCAAATCCTTCACACGAACTTGGGGACGTATTTCCCGTACCTTACGGTGGTCGGCGGGTCGCCGCCAGCCGGGTCGGGGCCGCACGATTCGAGGGGGTCATTCAATTGAGGAGCGAAATCGGCGGCACACCCACCCTACAACCGCCGGTGATCGCCGTCGTAGGGCCCACCGCGGCCGGCAAGACCGCGCTGTCGGTCGCGCTCGCCGAAGCGCTCGACGGCGAGGTGGTCAACGCCGACTCGATGCAGCTCTACCGCGGGATGGACATCGGCACCGCGAAGATCACCGCCGAGGAGACCCGCGGCGTCCCCCACCACGTCTTCGACGTCCTCGACGTCACCGAGCCCGCCGACGTCGCCAGCTACCAGCGCCTCGCCCGCGAGGCGATCGGCGACATCCGAGCCCGCGGCAAGCGACCCGTCCTCGTCGGCGGCTCCGGCCTCTACGTCCAGGCCGCCCTCGACGAGATGGACTTCCCCGGCACCGACCCCGTCATCCGCGCCCGCCTCGAAGCCGAACTCGAACGCGACGGCTCGGCCGCCCTGTGGGAGCGCCTCAAGGAGCGCGACGCCGAGGCCGCGAAGGCGATCCTGCCCTCGAACGGCCGCCGCGTCGTGCGCGCCCTCGAAGTCGTGGAGCTCACCGGCTCCTTCACCGCCTCCCTGCCCGAACCCAAGGCCCACATCGAGGCCGTCCGCATCGGCGTCGACCTCGACACCCCCGTCCTCGACGAGCGCATCGAGCACCGCGTCCAGACCATGTGGGACGCCGGACTCCTCGCCGAAGTCCGTGAACTCGAATCACAGGGACTCCGCGGCGGCCGCACCGCCTCACGAGCCCTCGGGTACCAGCAGGTCCTCGCCCACTTCGCGGGGGAGTACGACGAGTTCGAGGCCTTCCGCCTCACCGTGCAGGGCACGCGGCGCTTCGTACGCCGCCAGCGCTCCTGGTTCAAACGGGACGGCCGCATCGAATGGTTCGATGCGGCCGATCCTCAGTTGTTCGCGAAGGCGCTCACGCGCGCGGGTTCGGAGCCGTCGTCTCTTTCGGGTCGGTGACGGCCACCGGCTCCAGCAGCTCGTTGATCTTGGCGTAGACCTCGTCGGAGAGCGTCACGCCGACGGCCTTGACGTTCTCGACGACCTGCTCGGGACGGGTCGCGCCGATGATCGCGGCCGAGACGTTCGGGTTCTTGAGGACCCACGCGAGCGACAGCTGCGCGATGGTCAGGCCCAGGTCCTCGGCGATGGGGCCGAGCTGCTGGACGCGCTCCAGCACGTCGTCCTTGAGCCAGCCCTCGACGAAGCGCCCGAACTTCGGGTCGGCGCCGCGCGAGCCCGCCGGGGCCGCCTGGCCCGGCATGTACTTGCCGGACAGCACGCCGCCGGCCAGCGGGGACCACACGATCTGGCCGATGCCCAGCTCCTCGGAGGCCGGGACGACCTCGGCCTCGATGACCCGCCACAGGGCCGAGTACTGGGGCTGGCTGGAGACGAGCTGGATCTTCAGGTCCTTGGCGAGCTCGGCTCCGGCGCGGATCTGGTCGGCGGTCCACTCGGAGACGCCGATGTAGTGGGCCTTGCCGGCGTGGACCACGTCGGCGAACGCCTGCATGGTCTCCTCCAGCGGGGTCTCCACGTCCCAGCGGTGGGCCTGGTACAGCTCCACGCGGTCGGTCTGGAGGCGCGTCAGGGAGTTGTCGATGGACTCCTTGATGTGCTTCGCGGACAGGCCGCGGTCGTTCTTGCCCGGGCCCATCGGCCAGTAGACCTTGGTGAAGATCTCGATGCCGTCGCGGCGCTGGTCCTTGAGGGCCCGTCCGAGGACCTCTTCAGCGGCGCCCTGCGCGTACACGTCGGCGGTGTCGAAGGTGGTGATCCCGGCGTCGAGGGCGGCGTTGACGCACGCGACCGCGGCGTCCTCCTCCACCTGCCCGCCGTGGGTGATCCAGTTGCCGTAGACCAGTTCGGAAATTACGAGGCCAGAGCGGCCGAGATGACGAAACTCCATGATCCGAAAGCCTACCTGCCGCGCGGCTAGCGGCAAAGGCAACCATGATCACAGCCCCTAGAGCGGCCCGTCGTCGATGGAGACGGCGCCGTCGAGCTGGCGCATGGCCTCGGCCCGGTCGACGCGGGCGGGGACGAGCTCGTTGCCGTCGAAGCCGAGGGCGCCCCACGAGTAGCCGTCGGTGACCAGGAACCCGGCGGGGTGGACCTCGATGCGCTGGTAGCGCGGGGGGACGACGACGCGGCCGGTCTTGTGGACGGCGAGGACCCGGCCGCGCTGGGCGGCGATGGCGACGCCGTTGACGAACCCGGTGACGGTGCGGCCGTCGGCGGTGGGGGTCTCCATGGCGCCGTAGAGCATGGGGACGACGACGGTGCCGTTCTTGTCGATGGCGCCCCAGTCGGCCTGGCAGACGGCGGCGACGCCGCCGCGGAAGTCCCCGGCCTGGCTGAACGCGGCCTGGACGACCGGGCGCCCGTCGGGGCCGAGGTACCCGTACCGGCCGGTCTGGGGGTCCTGGAACCGGTCGGGGGCGGGGTGCCCGGCGCGTTCGGCCCACCCGCGCGGGGGCGCGCCGAAGCCGTACTTGGCGGCGTGCTCCTCGATGAGGGACAGGGCGGTCTCGACGATCTGCATGACGAACCCGTGCGGGTTCTGCTCGGAGGCGCGCTGGACGTGGATGAGCGATTCGGTGATGCGGCCCTGGGCGATGCACGAGAGCCCGGCGTAGGCGCGGACGGCCCCGGTGAGGGTGCGCGGGAGCTCGCCGGCCTCGGCGAGCGCGAACAGCTGGTCGGCCTCCTCGTAGCGGCCGCGGACGCGGAGGATCTGTGCGAGGCGGGCGCGGGCGGGGGCCAGGAGCAGGTCGGCGCCGACGGCTTCGGCGTACTTGACGGCGGCCGCGGCGTCGACTTCGGCGCCGTCGAAGTCGCCGAGGACGCGGAGGATGACGGCCCGCACGCCGAGGAGCCGCGACTGGTCGGCTTCGGCGGCGTGCCGGGACAACCTGAGGGTGGCTTCCTCGCGTATCTGTTGCAGCGCGCCGGTGTCGGCGATGGCGTGGCGCATGGTGGCGCGATCGAGTGGGCCGAGGGCGCGGAACAGCCCCGCCCGCAAGTCCGCCGCGACATCAACCACGTTGACTACTTTCCGGGGTCAGAGAGGGCTACGTCAGTTTCGAGGGTAAGCCATCGCGACCGGGGAGGGACAGTCGAGCGACCCCGGGCACGATCGCTTTTCGGAGGCGGGGCCGGGCCGGCCCCGCCCGCTCATTTGACGATCTTGCCGAGGTCGTCCTCGGTCGCCTTGTAGCTCATGCGCGCGCGCGGGTTGCGCATCGAGCGCGGCATGATGCTCCGCTGGATCGCGTACCAGTAGAGGCCGCCCATGCGCTGCGTGGTCTTCGGGAAGCGCTTCAGGACGATGCGCTTGACCTTGCGGCTGAGGAACACCGACTCGATGACGATCGCGCCGGTGAGGGCGAGGAGGCCGATGAACAGGTAGCTCTGGAGCTGGATCGAGCCGGCGGTCGAGAAGATGAGGATCGCGAAGGCGCCGAACATGTAGTACTGGCCGATGGACCAGCGCGCGTCGACGATGTCGCGCACGAGCAGGCGCTCGGCTCCGCGGTCGCGGGGGAGGTGGTACTTGTCGAAGAGCGGGTCGCCCTTCCACTGGCCCTCGGCGATGCGGGCGCGCTCGGCTCTGACGTCCTCGCGCGCCTGCTTCTTCTGCTCCTTGGTGAGCGGGCCGCTCTTCTTGACGGCCTCCCGCTTCTCCTTGTTGGTGAGCGGGGGGTTGACCGGCGGCTTGGCCTTCGACTGGTTGGGCCGCTTGGGCGTGGCCTTCCCCTTCTTGTCCGTGGCCGAAACCGGCTTCGGTTCCTCGGTTTCAGGAGCTTCCTGTACGGACTTCTTGGCCACGGACGATCGGCCTTCCTCAACTCGCTGCGGGCGGTGGTCCCCCAAGCATACCTACGCCCGGATCACACCCTATTTCGTGACAGGTCGCTCGATCTTCGCGCCGAGGCCGAGGAGCTTCTCCTCGAAGTTCTCGTAGCCGCGGGTGATGTAGCGGTCGACGCCGTAGACGCGCGAGGTGCCCTCGGCGGCCATGGCGGCGATGAGGTGGCTGAAGCCGGCCCGCAGGTCGGGGATCTGGACGTCGGCGGCGTGGAGCTTCGAGGGCCCGGCGATGACGGCCGAGTGCAGGAAGTTGCGGCGCCCCCAGCGGCACGGGGTCCCGCCGAGGCAGTCGGAGTACAGCTCGATGTTGGCGCCCATGCGGCGCAGCTCGGAGGTGTAGCCGAAGCGGTTCTCGTACACGGTCTCGTGCATGATCGACAGGCCGTCGGCCTGGGTCAGGGCGACCACGATCGGCTGCTGCCAGTCGGTCATGAGCCCGGGGTGCACGTCGGTCTCCAGCGCGACCGGCTTGAGCGGGGTGCCCGGGTGCCAGAAGCGGATGCCGCCCTCGACCGGGTCGTCGTCGACCTCGTACGCGCCGCCGATGGAGCGGAACACGTTGAGGAACGTCATCATGTCGGCCTGCTGGGCGCCGCGCACGAACACGCTGCCCTCGGTCGCGAGCGCCGCGGAGGCCCACGAGGCGGCCTCGATGCGGTCGGGGAGCGCGCGGTGGCGGTAGCCCTTGAGCTCGTCGACGCCGACGATCTCGATCACCCGGTTGGTGTGGACCTTGATGATCGCGCCCATCTTCTGGAGGATGCAGATCAGGTCGATGATCTCGGGCTCGATCGCGGCGTTGCGCAGCTCGGTGGTGCCCTTGGCCATGACGGCGGTGAGCAGGACCTGCTCGGTGGCGCCGACCGACGGGAACTCCAGCTCGTAGCGGATGCCGTGGAGGCCGTTGGGGGCCGAGAGGTGGGTGCCGGCGGCGTCCTTCTCGACGACCGCGCCGAACTGGCGGAGCGCGTCGAGGTGGAAGTCGATGGGGCGGCCGCCGATGTTGCAGCCGCCGAGGTCGGGGATGAACGCGCGGCCGAGGCGGTGCAGGAGCGGCCCGCACAGGAGGATCGGGATGCGGCTGGTGCCGGCGTGGACGTTGATCTCCTCGACGCCGGCGGACTCGACCGAGGTCGGGTCCATGTAGAGCGTGTCGCCGTCGAGTTCGACGTCGACGCCGTGGACGCGCAGCAGCCCGGTGACGACCTCGACGTCGCGGATCGCGGGGACCGAGCGCAGCACCGAGGGGGAGGTGCCCAGGAGGGCCGCGACCATCGCCTTGGAGACGAGGTTCTTCGCGCCGCGGACGGTCACCTCGCCTTCGAGGGGGGTGCCGCCGTGGATGATCAGCATGTCTTCTGCGGGGGTGGCGTCGGTGCTGCTCAACAGGTCTCCTCGGATGGAGTGGAGTACTGGTACGGAAGCCGGGATGCGTCTATGCAAATTTACGGCTCGCAAGCTCGGCCGCGGCTGCGAAGGCCGGTTCCCGGGGAAGTGTTCGTTCACTGGGAGTCAACCGCCACGTCGCCTGCTTGCCGGACGTGAATCAGCGCGGCGGACCAACGATAACGGAATAGCCACAGGGAAAACGCCCAGGTAGCGGTATAACCCTCGGTGATCATGCGCACCCGCGGTACATCGATGACACGTTCGGGGGACCCGGAATCGTTCACCGTGTGGCGAACGACTCCGGGTGCGCGGTCTACGGCAGTGCGAGCATCCGGTCGAGGGCCTCGCGGGCGTAGGAGGCGGTCTGCGCGTCGACGGTGATGACGTTCGGCACCCGCCCGGCCACGAGTTCCTCAAGGGTCCACACCAGGTGCGGCAGGTCGATCCGGTTCATCGTCGAGCAGTAGCAGACGGTCTTGTCCAGGAACGAGATCTTCTTGTCCGGGAAGCGGTTCGCCAAGCGGCGCACCAGGTTCAGCTCGGTGCCGATGGCCCACGAGGAGCCGGGCTCGGCCGCTTCGAGCTGCCGGATGATGTACTCGGTCGACCCGACGTAGTCCGCGGCCTCGATGACCTCGTGCTTGCACTCGGGGTGGACGAGGATGTTCACGCCGGGGTCGGTGCGGCGCATCTCCTCGACGCATTCGACCGTGAAGCGCCCGTGGACCGAGCAGTGGCCCTTCCACAGGATGATCTTCGCGTTCCGCAGCTCGTCGTCGGTGAGCCCGCCGTTCGGCTTGTGCGGGTTGTAGAGCACGCAGTCGTCGAGCGAGTAGCCCATGTCGCGGACCATCGTGTTGCGGCCCAGGTGCTGGTCGGGCAGGAACAGGACCTTCTCGCCGCGGTCGTAGGCCCAGCGCAGGGCCCGCTCGGCGTTCGAGGAGGTGCAGACGATGCCGCCCTCGCGGCCCACGAAGCCCTTGATCGCGGCGGTGGAGTTCATGTACGTGACCGGGACGGTCGCCTCGGCGATCCCGACGCGCTTGAGGTCCTCCCAGCACTGCTCGACCTGGGAGGCGGTGGCCATGTCGGCCATGGAGCAGCCGGCGGCCAGGTCCGGCAGGATCACGCTCTGGTGCCCGCCGGTGAGGATGTCGGCGCTCTCGGCCATGAAGTGCACGCCGCAGAACACGATGTACTCCGCGTCGGGGCGCGCCGCGGCCTGCTGGGCGAGCTTGAACGAGTCGCCGGTGACGTCGGCGAACTGGATCACCTCGTCGCGCTGGTAGTGGTGTCCGAGGACGAAGACGTTGCCGCCCAGCGCCTCCTTCGCGGCCCTCGCCCGCTCGACCAGGTCCGGGTCGGACGGTGCGGGCAGCTCGCCGGGGCAGTCGACGCCGCGCTCGGAGCCGGCGTCGGAGCCCCGGCCCAGCAGCAGGAGCGCGGTCTGGGTGTTCGCAGGTTCAGTGAAGCCCGTCATGGCCGCAATCCTAGACCTTTCCGAGCCCTCCTCAGCCCCCTCGAATCCGGCCCGTCCTGTCACACCCGCCGGGCACCCTTGAGCCCGGGGGCCCAGCAGGCTCGATGCGATGCCGCCTGCCCGCAAACTCGTCCGGCCGTTCTCGTCACACCCCTCGGGCAGTCTTGAGACCGGGGGCGACTCAGGTCCGGCAAGCGGTTGCTTCGCACTCCCCGGCATCCACTACCCTCTACATGTGCGCATCCTCATAGCTCCCGACAAGTTCGCCGGAACCATGAGCGCCGGCGAAGCCGCCGACGCCGTCGCCGCAGGCTGGCTGCGGGCCCGCCCGGGCGACACCGCCGCGACCCTCCCGCTCGCAGACGGGGGCCCCGGCTTCACCGAGGTCCTCGCCCGCGCCAAGCCGAAGGCGCAGCTGCGCACCGTCGACACCGTCGACCCCCTCGGCCGCCCGATCAAGGCCGACTACCTCCTCGACGGCGACACCGCCTACATCGAGTCCGCCGCCGCCTGCGGCCTCCACCTCCTCGCCCCCGAGGAGCGCGACCCCGTCCGCACCACCACCTACGGCGTCGGCCTGCTCATCGCGCACGCCGTCGAGAGCGGCGCCCGCCGCGTCGTCATCGGCCTCGGCGGCTCCTCCACCAACGACGCCGGCGCCGGGATGCTCACCGCCCTCGGCTGCGTCTTTCGCGACATCGCCGGCGAGCCCGTCCCCTACGGCGGCGGCGGGCTCATCTCGGTCCACGGCGTCGAGGGCCAGCCCCGCACCCGCGGCGTCATCTTCACCGCCGCCACCGACGTCGACTCGCCCCTCCTCGGCCCCCACGGCGCCACCCGCGTCTTCGGCCCCCAGAAGGGCGCCGACCCCCGCGCCGTCGAGGCCCTCGAACGCGCCGTCGCCCACTTCGCCCGCACCCTCGAAGACACCCTCGGCCTGCACGGCGCGGCCGAGAACCCCGGCGCCGGGGCCGCCGGCGGCATGGGCTTCGCCCTGTTCCTCCTCGGCGGCTCCCGCGAGTCCGGGGCCCGCCTGACCTGCGACGCGGTCGGCCTCGACGCCGAGATCGCCGCCGCCGACCTCGTCATCACCGGCGAGGGCTCCTTCGACGCCCAGAGCCTGCGCGGCAAGCTCGCCGCCGAGGTCGCCGCGGGCGCGGCCGCCCACGGCAAGCCCTGCCTCGTCCTCGCCGGGCGCTCGGACCTCGACGCCCACCCGGGCCTCGCGGGCGTGTACTCCGTCACCGGACTCCTCGGCAGTGCGGAGGAGGCCATGGCCAGACCGGTCGAGGGACTGACCTCGCTCGCCGAGAAGGTGGCGAAGGAATGGCATGCATAGGTACCGTCGGATACCGGCCGGGATGATGCGTCTCACCGTTCCCCGTCTGATAGCGGGAATAGCGACGCCGCTGATCCGGTTGGGTACTGTTGACGGGTCGATTGGACCCGGTCGACCCGGGTTCGCACACATCAGAGGAGTAGCAAGTGAGCGCCACTCAGCAGGCTGACGAGGTCAAGGACAACGCCAAGGTCGGCGTCGTGCTCACCGAGGCCGCGGCCGTCAAGGTCAAAGCCCTGATCCAGCAGGAAGGCGAAGAGGGCCTCCGCCTGCGCGTCGAGGTCAGCCCCGGCGGCTGCTCCGGCCTGCGCTACGGCCTGTTCTTCGACACCGACGTGCGCGACGGCGACATCGTCCAGGACTACGAGGGCTTCGGCGTGATCGTCGACAAGATGAGCATCCCGTACCTCATCGGCGCGAGCATCGACTTCGCCGACCGGATCGACGCCCAGGGCTTCACCATCGACAACCCGAACGCCCAGGGGTCCTGCGCCTGCGGCGACTCGTTCCACTAGGCCTCCGGCCAGACTTTCGAAGCCCGGTCGGACGCTTTCGCCGGCCGGGCTTCGCCGTGCGCTAGGCTGGGCGACCCCCGGCGGGCGATCCGCTTTCGTCCCGCATTTTCCGAATCCGAACTTCCCGTCCCCGACCGTAACGAGGACCCTTTCAGTGGCACTTGTCGTGCAAGGCATGAAGACCGCCGTCACCGGAACGACCGCCGAGGCCGTCGGCCACGGCATGGCCCGCCTCGGGCAGGCCCCGGTCGTCCTCGGCGCCGAAGAGCTCGACCTCATCGAGGTCATGGAGCGCGGCGGGTCCCTCGGGCTCATCCACATCGGACCGGCCGAGGCGAAGGCCATGCACGCCTACGCCGACCAGGCCCGCGACCTCGGCCTCGAATTCAGCGCCGACCCCGGCGACCTGGAGGGCGATGAGGCCGTCGAGTTCCTCACCGGCGCCAAGTTCCTCGTCACCAGCGAGCACCGGTACCACCTGCTCCAGGCCACGACCGGCCTCGCCGACGACGACATCCTCGGACGCGTCCGCGTCCGGGTGACCACACTGGACCAGGACGGCGTCGAGATCGCCGGCCACGACATGGACCGCGTGCGCGTCCCGTTCGCCCGCGCCCACGAGATCATCGACCCCGCAGGGGGAGTCGAGGCGTTCACCGCCGGGCTCCTGTCCGGGCTCGGCTGGGGCATGAGCCTGCGCCGCGCCTCCGAGGTCGGCAGCCAGCTCACCGCGCTGGCGCTCGAATCGGTCGGGCCGCAGGGGTACGCGGTCAACCCGGTGGACTTCGTGAACCGCCTGGAGCAGTCCTACGGACCCGCCGCCGCGGCCGAGGCCTCCGCCTACCTGTTGCCCGAGTGAACTCACGGGTCCTATTGACCCGCAACGGAAACACTCGTCTCATAAAGCGGGATTTAGGCGGCAATACCGCCGCAACAATGCATGCGCAAGGTCTCTGGTTACCGTCCGGCGGGTAACGATTTCACAACGTACTCTTTTCTTTAGTTGTGTTGTGCGACATGGTGTGAGTTATCCCACGACCCACTCACACCCTTGGAGCGTTCCCAGTGCGACGAATGCGAATGACGGTGGCCGCCATGGCGGTCGCCGGGCTCGCGGTATCCACCGCTGCCTGTACCGGCGATGAAGGCGATGTCGACGGCGAGGGCGGCGGCAGCGGCGGCACCGTCAACATGCAGATCGGCGAGATCCGCAGCCTCGTCCCGGGCGGCTCCGGCGAGTCCGAGGGCTACCGGATCATCAAGAACGTCTACGACGGCCTGGTCTACTACGACCGCGAGACCGGCGAGCCGGAGAACCTCGTCGCCGAGGAGATCACCTCGCCCGACAACCAGGTCTGGACGATCAAGATCAAGGACGGCCTGACCTTCCACAACGGCGAGCCGGTGAACGCCGACGCCTTCATCCGCTCCTGGGACCGGACCGCGCTCGCCTCGAACGCGCTGCCGCTGAACTACTTCTTCGGCACCTTCGAGGGCTACGCCGAGATGAACCCCGACCCGCTCCCCGAGGACCAGTGGGCCGACCCGGAGGTCACCGAGTGGGCCCCGATCGACGTCACCCACCTCTCCGGCGTGACCGCCGTCGACGACCTGACGATCGAGGTCAAGCTGGCGGCGCCGTTCATCGGCTTCCCGACCATGCTCGGCTACGAGGCGTTCTACCCGGTCGCCGAGGCCTGCCTGGCCGACCTCGAAGCCTGCGAGGCCCAGCCGATCGGCAACGGCCCCTTCATGTTCGAGGAGCCTTACGACATCGAGGCCGGCGGCACCGCCGTCCGCTGGGAGGACTACGCGGGCGACATGCCGGCGCAGATCGACGCCGTCAACTGGAAGGTCTACCTCGAAGGCGACGACTGCTGGGCGGACTTCCTCACCGGCGACATCGACGTCTGCCGCCCGACCGCGGCCGACTACGAGAACGCCATGAACGACCCCGACCTGGAGTCGCGCCACATCCAGCAGGACGACCCGAGCATCCTGATGCTCGCGTTCCCGCTGTACGACCCGCAGTACCAGGACGTCAACCTGCGCCGCGCCATCTCGATGGCGATCGACCGCGAGGGCGTCGCGAACGTCGTCGGCCCCGAGCGCTTCTACGCCCTCGACCAGTGGGTGCCCGACTCGATCCTCGGCGGCGGCACGCACTCCTGCGGCGAGTTCTGCACCTACGACCCCGAGGCCGCGGCCGCGCTCCTGGAGGAGGCCGGCGGCTGGCCCGAGGGCGAGAAGATGCAGATCTGGGTGAACGACGCGGCCGACAACGTGGACATCTTCCGCGCCATCGGCGACTCGATCTCCCAGTCGCTGGGCATCGAGTACGAGCTCGTCACGCTCGACTTCCCCGAGTTCCTCGCCACGCGTGAGGAGCACGGCGTCGACGGCCCGTTCCGCTCCGGCTGGGGCCCGGACTACAACCTGAACGAGAACTACCTGGAGCCGATCTACGGCGGCGGCCCCGACGTGAACGACCAGGGCTGGGCGAACGCCGACTACGACGCGAAGATCCTGGAGGCCGGCGCGGCCGCGACCCTCGACGAGGCCGTCGCGCTCTACGCCGAGGCCGAGGCGATCCTCGCCGCGGACATGCCGAGCGTCCCGGTGTTCGGCGAGCGGTTCAACTACTTCTACACCGAGCGGCTCGAGAACGTGTACGTCCACCCGATCTACAGCGGACCGGGCGGCGACTGCGAGCTGCGCGAAGTCACGATCGCCGAGTAGCGCCCGACAACTGAAGACCGCCCGGGCGAGGCCGCCGCGGCTGCGAGAGCATGCCGCGGCGGCCCCGCCCCGGGGTCCTCTGGAATTGGAAAGAACCATGGGACGCTATGTGATCCGCCGCCTCCTCCAGGCGCTTCTGACCCTCGGGATCGTGCTCTTCCTGCTCCACTACCTGACCGTGCTGTCCGTCCAGATCAGGGGGAACCCGGCGCTGCTGTTCTTCGGCGGCGACCGGACGCCCGACCCGAACATGCTCGCGCAGGTCGAACGCCTCTACGGCCTCGACAACAAGTGCTACGAGCGGGTCGGCGACCCGTGCCTGGCGCCGTTCGTCGACCGCCTCCAGAACTTCGTGCAGGGCGACTTCGGCACCACCCTCAACGGCAACCGCGACGTCGGCCAGCTCCTCGCGATCTACATCCCGAACACGTTGCGGCTGTTCATCTTCGCGACCGTGACGCTGGTGACGGTCGCGATGGTGCTCGGCACCTGGGCCGCCCGCCACCGCGGCAAGTTCATCGACCACACCGTGCGCGGCACCACGATCCTCGCCGACTCGATCCCGGTGTTCCTCATCCTGCTGTCCTACGTGTACATCATCGCGGTCCCGCTCACCCGCTGGGCCAGGGACATCTGGGGCACCGAGTCGTTCATGGGCCAGGTGTTCAGACCCAACTACAACCCCGACTACCCGTGGACGACGATCATCATCCCGGGCATCATCGTCGGCACGGTCGGCCTCGCCACCATGACCCGCCTCATCCGCGCCAGCCAGCTGGAGAACCTCGGCTCGGACTTCGTGCGGACCGCGAGGGCCAAGGGCCTCAAGCCGATGCGCATCACGATCGTGCACGTCATCCGCAACTCGATGATCCCGATCATCACCGGCATCGGCTTCCTGTTCGCGTTCATGCTCTCCGGCGCCGTCCTCACCGAGGGCGTCATGGGCATCCCCGGGATGGGCCGCATGATCTTCCAGGCGGTGCAGCGCCAGGAGGGCAACCTCGTCATCGTCGGCCTCACGGTCTCGGCGGTCGTCGTGGTGTTCGTGAGCCTGATCGTCGACCTCCTCTACGCCGCACTCGACCCGAGGATCCGCTATGAGTGAGCTGACCGCCCCGACGCCGACCGCGGAGCGGCAGGCGTCCCTCTGGTCGGACGCGTTCCGGACCATGCGCAAGCGCCCCGACGTCATCATCGCGACCCTGGTGCTGCTCTTCGTGTTCGCGATGGCCGCACTCCCGGGCCTGTTCACCGACAAGGACCCCACGGTCTGCATCGGCCGCGAGGCCAAACTGCGGCCCGACACCTGGTTCACCGGGGACCACCCGCTCGGCACGGACGCGTTCGGCTGCGACTTCGCCGCGACCCTCGTCCACGGCACCCGGCCCACGATCACCCTGGCGCTGGTCGTCATCGTCGCCTCGGTCCTCGTCGGCCTGGTCCTGGGCATCCTCTCGGGCTACTACGGCGGCTGGATCGACACGCTCATCTCGCGCGGCCTCGACGTGTTCATCGTCATCCCGATGCTCATGGGCGCGGTCCTGATCCTGAGCCTGTTCCGCGGCCGCGTCGCCGCCGACAACCTGTTCGAGACCATCGCGCCGGCCGCGATCTCCCTGGCGCTCTTCGGATGGATGGAGTTCTGCCGGTACACGCGCGCGGCCACGCTGGAGACGAAGAACCTCGACTACGTCACGGCCGCCAAGTGCCTCGGCGCCAGCGACCGCCGGATCATGTTCAAGCACATCCTGCCGAACGCGATCGTCCCGGTCACCGCGGTCGTGCCCACCACCATCGGCGGCATCATCGTCACCGAGGCGGCCCTCGCGGTCCTCGGCATCGGCGTCCAGCCGCCCGCGACCAGCTGGGGCGTGCTGCTGTCCAAGGGCACCGAGTGGGCGGGCGGCGGCTACGTCTACCTCTTCGCCTGGCCGCTGGGCATGCTCGTCCTGACCGTGTTCGCGTTCGCGACCTTCGGGGACGCCCTGCGCGACGCCCTCGACCCGAAACTGAGGTGATCCCGGTGGCAGAGACCGTCCGCGTCATCGGCGACACCCTCCCGGGCGCCGACTTCAACTCCCCGCTGCTCGAAGTGGACGACCTGCACGTGGAGTTCCGGGTGCGCGGCCAGCGCATCCCGGCCGTCCGCGGCGCGAGCTTCACCCTGGAGCAGGGCCGCACGCTCGCCGTCGTCGGCGAGTCCGGCTCGGGCAAGTCGGTGACCTCCCAGGCGATCATGGGCATCCTCGACACCCCGCCGGCCAAGATCACCGGCGGGGCCGTGCGCCTCCACGGCGTCGACCTCCTGGAGCAGAACGAGGAGACGCGCAGATCCGTGCGCGGCAACCACATCGCGATCGTCTTCCAGGACGCCCTGTCGGCCCTGAATCCCCTGTGGTCGGTCGGCTTCCAGATCGGGGAGCTGTTCCGCGTCCACCGCGGCGCCACCCGCAAGGAGGCGCGGCTCAAGGCGATCGAGCTGCTCGACCAGGTCGGCATCCCCGACGCGAAGAACCGCGTCGGCCACTACCCGCACCAGTTCTCCGGGGGCATGCGCCAGCGCGTGATGATCGCGATGGCGCTCGCGCTCGACCCGGAGGTGCTCATCGCCGACGAGCCGACGACCGCGCTCGACGTGACGGTGCAGGCGCAGATCATGCGGCTGCTCAAGCGGATCCAGTCCGAGCGGCGCATGGGCCTGATCCTCATCACGCACGACCTCGGCGTGGTCGCCGACGTCGCCGACGAGGTCGCGGTCATGTACGCGGGGGAGGTGGTCGAGCGCGCGGGCATCCGCGACGCGTTCAAGCGCCCGGCCCACCCGTACACGAAGGCGCTGCTGCGGGCGATCCCGCGCGTGGACACCGTCGGCCAGGAGCTGGAGGTGATCGGCGGCCTGCCGCCGAACCCCGCCCGGCTGCCGGGCGGGTGCCCGTTCCACCCCCGCTGCTTCGCGGCGGAGGACAAGTGCGCGACCGAGGTGCCGCCGTGGGTCGAGCCCGCCGAGTTCCACGGTGCGCGCTGCCACTTCGCCGAGGAGGTCTACACCGATGAACGCTGAACTGGGCCAGGCCGGTACGGGGGCCGAACCGGTCCTGGAGGCCGTGGATCTGGTCAAGCACTTCCCGATCCAGAGCGGTGTGGTCGTCAAGCGCACCATCGGGCACGTGCAGGCCGTGGACGGCGTGGACCTGAAGCTGTACCCGGGGCAGACGCTCGGGGTGGTGGGCGAGTCGGGCTGCGGGAAGTCGACGCTCGCGAAGCTCCTGGTCGGGCTCGAGACACCGACGTCGGGTTCGATCAAGCTGCTGGGCAAGGAGATCGGGAACCTGTCGGCGCGGCGGATCAGGCCGTTCCGGCGGGACATCCAACTGGTGTTCCAGGACCCGTACACCTCGCTCAACCCGCGGCTCACCGTCGGCGACATCGTCGGGGAGCCGTTCGCGATCCACCCGGAGGTGGTGCCGAAGGCCAAGCGCGCCGACGAGGTGAAGGAGCTGCTGGACATGGTCGGGCTGAGCCCCGACCACGTCAACCGGTACCCGCACCAGTTCTCGGGCGGGCAGCGGCAGCGCATCGGGATCGCCCGGGCGCTGGCGCTGCGCCCGCAGGTGCTGGTGTGCGACGAGCCGGTGTCGGCGCTGGACGTGTCGATCCAGGGGCAGGTCATCAACCTGCTCGAACGCCTGCAGAACGAGCTGGGCCTGGCGTACGTGTTCATCGCGCACGACCTGTCGGTGGTGCGCCACATCGCCGACGAGGTCGCGGTCATGTACCTGGGCAAAGTGGTCGAGCGCGGGACCGGCCCGGACATCTACGACCACCCGAGGCACCCGTACACGCAGGCGCTGCTGTCGGCGGTCCCCGTCCCGGACCCGGACCTGCGCGGGCGCCGCGAGGAGATCGTCCTGCAGGGGGACGTGCCGTCCCCGATCAACCCGCCTTCGGGCTGCCGCTTCCGCACCCGCTGCTGGAAGGCGACCGACCACTGCGCCGAGGAGGTCCCGACGCTTGACGTGGGCGACGGCGGCACGCATCCGACGGCCTGCTTCTACGCGGAGGAACGCGACGTCACGCACGCGGTGAAGTGACCCGCGGGGAGGCCGGACCGCCCCCGGTCCGGCCTCTCTCAGTCTTCAGGACTGGTGTGCCGCAATGCTTCCCGGAGCTCGTCCCCGCCGATCTCGGCGAGCGTCTCGCCCGCTTGGAGGGTGTGGAAGACGGGGGCGTCGAGGTCGGCGAGGTCGATGAGGGTGGCGGCGGAGCCGCGGACGTAGCGGACGGCCTCGTCGCCGCAGGAGAGGTCGCGGCGGTTGACGACGGCCGGGCCGGTCCAGACGGCGGCGTCGCCGAGGCGCCCGGCGAGCTGGAGGTGGTAGTGCCCGCACAGGATCACGCGCACATCGGTTCCGGCGATCGCGTCGGCGAGGTCGCCGGGGTCGGCGAGCGTCGGGGGTTCCTGGACGGCGTTGGGGAACCGGATGGGCGGGTGGTGGAACGCCAGGACGGTGCCGCGCGGGGCCGGGGCGGCGAGGAGGCCGCGGAGCCATGAGAGCTGGGCGGCGCTGATGCGGCCGTGGACCTTCCCGGGGACGAGCGTGTCGAGGGTGATGAGCCGGACCCCGTCGACGGCGCTGGCGGCGGCGCGCTCGGGGGAGTGGACGGCGTCGACCGCGGCATCGCGGAGGTCGAGGTCGAGGTGCCCGCTGCCGAGGACTTCGGTGAAGGCGTCCCGGTCGTCGGCGTTGCCGGTGGTGAAGACGGCCGGCGCGCCGCGCTCACTCGCGAAGGCGCCGATGAGGTCCCGGGCCAGGCGGTACGCCCCGGCCGACCCGTCGTCGGCGACGTCGCCGGTGACCACGACGAGGTCGATGCGCCGCAGCGGTTCAAGGTGCGCGAGCAGCCCGGTCAGGGCCTCGGCGGCGTCGACGCCGGTGCGGTGGCGGCTGCCGTCGCCGGTCAGGTGCGTGTCCGAAAGATGCAGAACCCTCATCCGGTGAGGCTATCGAGTCAGGGCGTCCAGGAGTGCGAGGAGCCCCGAGACGAGGAGGATCGGCCCGGTCGTGGCGCCGACGACGGCGCTGACGGTGAGCGAGCGGGCCCTGGCGATGAACACCGATACGACGGAGGCGATCGCGACCAGCGCGGCGGTGACGTGCAGGGCGGGGATCTCCAGGAGCACCGCGACGGGGAAGAAGTGGACGCCGACCACGAACGCGATCCACGCCGACGTCAGGTGCGACTTCTTGCGGACGGCGAGGAACGCCGCGCCGAGGCCGGCGAGCGCGAACTCGACGCCGACGACGATCCCGAACTTCGGGCCCACACTGGCGTCGATGACCGACCCGTCGGACCAGTGCCGCCACAGCAGCAGGCCGCCGGCGACGGCGGTGAGTCCGCTGAGGATGGAGCCGATCCGCAGGGGCCACAGCCATTTCGCGGGCGGGTCCTCCTGCGCCCAGCCGAACCAGGCCATGGCGAAGAAGCCGAACACGGCGGCGGTGCCCGCGGCGTCGCGGAGGAATTCAGGGGTCACGGGGGGCCGATCTGCGAGGAGTTCCGGGGTGGCGGACCCAGGTTACCGGTCGAGGCGCTTCTCGTAGCAGATGGAGATGTCGGAGTCGACGTAGTGGCCGTAGCGGGGGATCCGCAGGTAGCCCTCGCGCTCGTAGAAGCGGTTCGCGTCGGGCATGCGGGCCTCGTCGCCGGTCTCCAGCCGCAGCGTGTGCCACCCGCGCTCGCGCGCGGTCGCCTCCAGGGCCGCCAGCAGCGCCGGTGCGACGCCCGAACCGCGCGTCTCGGGGCGCACGAACATCCGCTTCACTTCTGCCGTACCGGGTTCGAGCTCGCGGAGCCCCCCGCAGGCGACGGCCGCGCCGTCCTCGCCGACGGCCACGAGGAAGACCTCCATGTCCGAGGCGGAGGGGACCGGGCCCGGTTCGTGGTCGTCGCGGCCGAAGCGCGCGTCGAGTTCGGCGCGCTGGCCGGCGCGCAGCGCGACGCCCTCGGGGTCGTCCCAGGCGCGGGGCTCGATCCGCCAGTCGGTGGTGGTGCGCATGATGGTCGTCCGTTCGGTCGGGCCCGGGGCGGGCTTGTCGGAACAAGTGTTACCGTAACAGATGTTACGGAGTCGGGGAAGAGGAGGACCGCCATCGCACGCCGCGCCGATCCGCAGTCCCAGCAGGAGCGGATCTCCGAAGCCGTCTGGAGCATCCTGGCGCTCAAGGGGATCGAGCACCTGACGATCCGCGCCGTCGCCGCCGAGGCCGGCTGCACCACCGGCCTGGTCATGCACCGGTTCCCCGGCCGTCGCGCCCTCCTCGTCCACGCCCGCGACCTCCTCCACGCCCGCACCCGCGCCCGCGTCGAACGCCTCGAAGCCGAGGCCCCGACCCCGCGGGCCGCGCTCCGCGCCGTCCTCGCCCAGGGCATGGCCCTCACCGAGGACTCCTCCCAGGAGGCCCTGGTGTGGGTCGGGTTCCTCGCGGCCGCCGTCGGCGACGAGGAGCTCGCCGCCCTGCACCGCAGGAACAACCGCGCCTGGCGCGACCGCGTCGCCCGCCTCGTCCGCGAGTCCGCGCCCGGCCTCGACGGGCCCGAAGTCGACACCGCCGTCCTCGCCCTCACCGGCGCCACCGAAGGCGCCGCGCAGCTCGCCAGCGTCGACCCCGACTCCTACAGCGCCGCAACCCAGGAAGCGATGCTGGACGCCATGCTGGACGCGTTCGGCCTGGCGTGAGCCGCGCCGCCCCGTCGAGCTGGCCCCGAACGGCGCGGCCTCGTAGGATGGAGGTTCGCAGCGATGATCGGAGACACCCTTGTTCCGACCACTGACCGGACTCCCGGACCCCGCCCCGCGCCGATCGCGGACGGCCTTCCTGATGGCGTCGGCGATAGCCGCGGTCTCCCTGATCAGCGCGGTCGCGGTGTGGATCGCCGCCGCCGAGGCCCGCGCCGGGGCCGCCGAGCGCCTGCGCGCACGCGGCGACGACTTCCTGGAGCTCTACCTGCTCCACCTCGACGAGATCGTCCGCTTCCGCTTCACCGACTCCGCGGTCGCCTACCTCGCCGCCGCCGTCCTGTTCGCCTCGCTCGCCGTCGCGATCCGCTTCGGTCCCCAGTGGTCGGTCATGGCCACCGGGACCCTCAGCGCCGCAGGCACCTCCATCATCGCCTGGTTCGGCCTCACCAAGCTCGCCGACGGGCTCCCCCTCGGCGACTGGGCAGGGTACGAGCTCACCGCGATGCTCCAGGAGGCCGCCCCCGCCTGGTACGCCCCGGCCGACCACCTGCCGCTCATCGCCACCGCCACGGGCCTTCCGCTCGTCGCCGTCCTCCTCGCCGCGGGCCACTTCAAGACGCGCGCCGAGTACCACCCCGAGGACGCCGACCTGCGCTGGTGATTCCAGGCTGCGCCCCGCCCCGCCGTCCGGTATCGTCGCCCCTCGGCAACGGATTGGAGCGAACCTCTTGACCCGCATCGACATCACCACCGTCCAGGTCGCCGACGACAAGAGCGGCCCGTACGCGATCACCACCGGCCCCGACCGGGCCCTGTGGTACACCCTCGTCCACTCCGGACAGATCGGCCGCCTCGTCCCCGGCGGGCAGCCGCAGGCGTTCGACCTCGACCCCGGCTGCGGCCCCACCGTCATCGCCACCGGCCTCGACGGGAACCTCTGGTTCACCGAGTACCAGGCCGGGCGCATCGGCCGCATCACCGCCCGCGGCGAGGTCACCGAGTTCGACCTCCCCGACCGGAGCGCGAACCCCTTCGGCATCTGCCCGGGCCCTGACGGCGCGCTGTGGTTCACCGAGACCGTGACGAACCGCGTCGGCCGCATCGGCGTCGACGGCGAGATCACGGTCTTCGACATCCCCGTCGAGGGCGCGTTCCCCTCGGCCATCACCGCCGGCCACGACGGCGCCCTGTGGTTCACCATGAACGCCGCCAACGCGATCGGCCGCGCCACCGTCACAGGTGAGATCACCGTCCACCCGCTCCCCACCGAGGGCGCCGCCCCGGTTGGCGTCTGCGCGGGCGGCGACGGCGCCGTCTGGTTCGTCGAGATCGGTGCCGGCCAGATCGGCCGCATCGACGCCGCAGGCGCCGTCACCGAGCACCCGCTGCCCGACCGCACCGCCCGCCCCCACGCCATCGCCCCCGGCCCGGACGGGGCCCTGTGGTTCACCGAATGGGGCGCCAACCGCATCGGCCGCATCACCACCGGCGGCGAGATCACCGTCCAGGACCTCCCCGCACCCGACAGCGAACCCCACGGCCTCGCCGCCGGACCCGACGGCGCCCTGTGGTCCGCCCTGGAGACCGGGCACCTCGCCCGCTGCACGCGCGCCTGACACGCGACCGGGCCGCGGCCGCACGACGGGGGGACGTGCGGGCCGCGGCCCGGAACCGAAGGGGCCGTTCCTAGACGGCCTTCGCCGCCTCGTACCGGGCGGCGACATCCTGCCAGTTCACGACCTCCCACATCGCCTTCACGAAGTCGGGGCGGACGTTCTTGTACTGGAGGTAGTACGCGTGCTCCCACGCGTCGAACGCCAGCAGCGGCACCGACGTCTGGGCCACGTTCCCGTGGTGGTCGTAGACCTGCTCCACGATGAGCCGCTTCGAGGTCGGCTCGTACGACAGCACGCCCCAGCCCGAGCCCTGCACGAGCGTCGTCGCCGCCGAGAGCTGCCCGTGGAAGCCCTCGAACGACCCGAAGTACTCGTCGATCGCCTCCGCGAGGTCGCCCTCGGGGCGGTCCCCGCCGTCCGGGCTCATGTTCTCCCAGTAGAGGGAATGCAGCACGTGCCCTGAGACGTTGAACGCGAGGGTCTTCTCCAGGCCCACGATCGACGTGAAGTCGCCCTTGTCGCGGGCCTCGGCGATCCGCTCCAGGGTGTCGTTGGCGCCCTTGACGTACGCCGCGTGGTGCTTGTCGTGGTGCAGCTCAAGGATGTAGCCGTTGATGTGCGGCTCCAGCGAGCCGTAGTCGTAGGGCAGGTCCGGAAGCGTGTAGACGGTCATCGTCGCCTCTCTCTGTCGCGGCAGTTCGAACACTGTCGCCACAGTTTCACAACTGCAAGTTCTTTGCAATAGAGAGCGGCACGAGTCGCCCCGTGATCCCGATCGTCTTAGGACCTAAGTCCGAGTCCGCCTCGCAACCGAAGCGGCCCAACGTCACCGGGCCAGCCGCCGGATCGACTCCACGATCCCCGGCAGCACCTCCAGGAACCGCTCCACCTCGTCCTCCGTGCTCTCCCGGTGCAGCGACACCCGCACGTTCCCGTGGCTGAGCACCCCCATCGCCTGGAGCACGTGCGAGGGCCGCAGCCGCGTCGACGCGCACGCCGACCCCGACGACACCGCGAACCCCGCCCGGTTCAACTCCGTCAGCAGCACCTCCCCGTCCACCCCCAGGCACGAGAACGTGACGATGTGCGGCAGCCGGTCCACCGGATCGCCCGGCAGCTCCACCTCGGGGATCTGGGACGCGATGTGCTCCCTGATCCGCTCCGTCAACGCGCGCATCCGCTTCGACAGCTCCTCGCGCTCCGCGACGACCGCCCGCAGTGACGCCGCCGCGGCCACCGCCGCCGGCACGTCGATCTCCCCGATCGCCTCCCGGATCGACGAGTCCTCCCCGGGGAACGGATTGCGCCAGCGCACGCCCTTGCGCACCACCAGTAGCCCCGCCCCCGACAGGCCGCCCCACTTCCGCGCGCTGGCCGCGAGCACCGACCAGCCCGCGGGCACCGGCTCCCACGGCAGGCTCGCCGCCGCGTCGACCACCAGCGGCACGTCCGTGCCCGCCGCGATCCCGGCGACCGGCTGCCGGGTCCCGACCTCGTGGTTCGCCGACTGCACGACCAGCACCGAAGCGCCGTCGCCGCCCTCGACCCCCGCGAGCGGATCGGGATCGACCCGGCCGAGCCGGTCCACCGGGACGACTGCCACGGCGCCCCCGCGCGCTTCATGCCACTGGGCCGCGTGGAGCACCGCCGAGTGCTCGACCGCGCTGTGGACCAGCGGTCCGGGCTCGCTGCGGGCCGCGATGACGCCGAGTACGCCGGCGTGCACGGCCTGTGTCCCGCTCGATGTGAAAGTGACCTCATCGGCGCTCACGCCCAGCGACGCGGCCGCGGACTGGCGGGCGGCCTCCAGCAGCATCCGGGACCGCCGGCCCAATGTGTACAGTCTGCCGGGCCCGGCCCAGCCCTCCGACAAAGCCGCAGCATAGGCGTCGCGGGCCGCCGGATGGACCGGCTGAGCGGTCGCGCCGTCGAAGTAGGTCTCGGTCACGGTTCCAATCTAGAAGACACCCGATCCCGAACCCAACCCCTTGCGCCCCGCTTCACGAGCAAAGCAGTAGGCTCTTGCCGTCAAGTCCGTGCCATGTCGCCTGCCCGGCGGCGGACGCGGAGCCGAGCGCTGAGAAAGGCATGAGACAGGTGGTCGGAACACCGTCCCGAGAACGTCGCGGCCGAGCCCGCCGCGCGATAGGTCTCACCGCAGTCGCCGCGCTGCTCCCGGTCGTCCTCGCGGGTTGCAGCCTTGACGACGCCTTCTACCTGGGCTGGCCCCGGACCCGCCCCACCGACCAGTCCGAGCAGATGTTCGACCTGTGGGTCGGCTCGACGATCGCGGCCCTCGCGGTCGGCGTCGTCGTCTGGGGCCTGATCTTCTGGTGCGTCGCGGCCTACAAGAAGAAGGACAGCGACACCGAGCTGCCCCGCCAGACCCACTACAACCTCCCCGCCGAGCTGACCTTCACGGCCCTGCCGTTCGTGCTCATCGGCATCCTCTTCTACTACACGGTCATCGTCCAGGACAACGTGACCGAGTTGAGCGAGCAGCCGAAGGCCTGCACCGAGGTCACCGCGTTCAAGTGGAACTGGCAGTTCACCTACACGGACGAGAACTGCGAGGCCCTGACCGGCGCCGACGGCCAGCCCGTCACCGAGACCGGCGACTCGGACTACATCCCGATCATCGTGGTCCCCAACGAGGACGACGTGCGCTTCGTCGGCAACGCCGAGGACGTCATCCACTCCTTCTGGGTCCCCGACCTGCTCTTCAAGCGCGACCTGATCCCCGGCGGCGACGCGCAGACCACCCAGTGGGAGGTCGACTTCAACTCCGAGGGCACCTTCGTGGGCCGCTGCGCCGAGCTGTGCGGCGCCTACCACGCCTTCATGAACTTCGAGATGCGCGTCGTCTCCCCGGAGGACTACGAGACCTTCGTGAACGCCCGCGTCGAAGGGGCCACCACCCCCGAGGCGCTGGAGCTCATCGGCCAGGACCCGTACGCGACCACGACGCACCCGTTCAACACCGACCCGGCCTCGGGCGAAGCGAGCTAGGGGACCAGCGATGAAGACCGAGTACAAACTGTTCGCGATCGTCGCCGTGACGATGTTCATCTTCGCGGGCATCTACGCCTACTGGACCTCCCTGAACGAGAACCCGGCCTACGGCGTCCCGAACGAGGTCGAATGGGTCGGCACCGTCGGCCTGATCTTCTCGGGGCTCCTGACCGGCATGGTCTGGCTCTTCTTCGCCGTGATCGCCCGCCGCATCGACCCGCGCCCGGAGGACCGCCCCGACGGCGAGATCTCCGACGTCTCGGGCGAGGTCGGCTTCTTCAGCCCCGGCTCGTACTGGCCGCTGGGCCTGGCGCTCACCGCCGTCCTCACCGGCGTCGGCCTCGTCTTCTGGCTCCCGTGGCTCATCACGACCGGCGTCGTGGCGCTCCTGCTCGCCGTCGGCGGCCTCGTCTTCGAGTACTACACGGGCACCCGCAAGCTCGGCCCGCAGTAGCGAACGCACGTTGCAAGGCCCGGAGCGCGATGCTCCGGGCCTTTCGCGCGTCGGTAGGGTGTGCGGGTGACTCCCTCTGTGCGGCGCCGGAAAGCGCCTCTGCTGCGGCGTTTCGTGGGCTCGGTGTTCTACCGCCTCCCGCATCCGATGCGCCGCCGGATCGTCCGCATCGCCACGCCGACCTACACGCTCGGCTCGGTCGTCCTCGTCATGGACGCGAAGCGCACGCAGCTCCTGATGCTCCAGCAGCCCCCGGGCAAGCGCTGGTCGCTCCCCGCCGGCCTGCTGAACCGCCGCGAGCAGCCGATCGAAGGCGCCCGCCGCGAACTCGCCGAGGAGACCGGCATCGAAGCCGACCTCGCCGAACTGGTCCCGGCCGACCCGTGCGCGGTCGTCCACACCAACGGCCGCTGGGTCGACAACGTCTTCCGCCTCGACCGCGACCCCCAGACCACCGAGATCATCGTCGACGGCCACGAGGTCTGGGACGCCGGCTGGCACCCGGTCGACGCCCTCCCCGAGATGACCCGCGCTACGGCGAAACTCCTGTCGCACTACGGCCTCGGGCCGCTGGCGCAGGAAGAAGAGGGAACGAGATGACCGATACGCCGGGTTCTGTCATTGAGCGGCCATCCATCTAGGCGCACCGTTGCCGGTGCGCTCAAGCGGTCTACCCGTGAAGGCGCCCTAGCGGGCTCGGGCGGGCCGCCCTGTGTGGCCTTCACGCAGCGTCCGAAGACGCCTCTTGACCTTGCTCCGGGTGGGGTTTACCGAGCCGCCGCCGTCACCGGCGGCGCTGGTGGTCTCTTACACCACCGTTTCACCCTTACCAGCGCAAGCGCCGGCGGTCTGTTCTCTGTGGCACTGTCCCGCGGGTCGCCCCGGGTCGCCGTTAGCGACCACCCTGCCCTGTGGAGCCCGGACGTTCCTCGACAGTAGTGGTCTCCCGTCACTGCCGCGACCGCCTGGCCATCTCGTTCCAGTGGTCGAGCGTACGCTGTCCGGGCCATGAATCTGCTCCAGGTCTCCCTACTGCTGCTCGCGGGCCTGCTCGGCGGCGGCCTCAACGCCGTCGCGGGCGGCGGGTCGCTCATCACGTACCCCACGCTGATGGCCGTCGGCGTCCCCCCGCTCCAGGCCAACGCCACCAACGGCATCGCCGTCGCCCCCGCGTACGCCGCCGCCGCGTTCGGATCGCGCGAGAACCTCCTGCCCCAGAAGCGCCGCGCCCTCCTGCTCATCCCGACCGCGCTCGTCGCCTCGGTCTGCGGCGCGCTGCTGCTGCTCAACACCCCGCACTCGGTGTTCGAGGCGATCGTGCCGTTCCTGGTCCTCGCCGCGACCCTCCTCATGGCCGTCGGGCCCTGGATCAACCGCAAGGTCACCGCCCTCAACGGCGGCCGCGACCTGCACCCGCTCGTGCTGCACGCGGGCGTGTTCGCCGGGTGCTTCTACGGCTCCTACTTCAACGCCGCGCTCGGCCTCATCCTCATCGCCGTCATCGCCATGAGCGTCTCCGAGAAGCTCGCGAAGGTCGGCGCGCTCAAGAACTTCTGCACGATGATCGTCGGCATCGTCACCAGCGTCATGTACGGCGTGTGGGCCGACGTCGCCTGGTGGGCCATCGGCGTCCTCGTCCCCGCGACCTTCATCGGCGGCTACATCGGCGCCCGGATCTTCCAGCGCCTCCCCGAGTGCCCGCTGCGCTGGGGCATCGTGTTCTACGGGCTCGTCCTGTCCGGAATCCTGCTCGTCCGATCCCTCTAGCCGAACGGACTTCGCGCAAGTCACATGACGTCGCGTGCGAAAGCGCGGAAGAATAGGCGCATGCCGACGCTCCGTATCGCACTCGCCCAGGACAACCCGGTCGTAGGCGACCTCGACCGCAACGCCGACCTCATCCGCAGCGCCGCGACCGCGGCGACCGCGGCCGGGGCGTACCTGCTCGCCACCGGCGAGCAGTCCCTCACCGGGTACCCGGTCGAGGACCTCGCCCTGCGCCACTCCTTCGTCGAGGCCAGCCGCGAGCGCCTCGTGCGCCTCGCCGAAGAGATCGCCGCCGACGGGAACGGCGCACTGCCCGTCGCCGTCGGATACCTGGACGCCGACGGCCCCGTCCCCGCGAACATCGGCGCGGTCGGCGGACGGGGCATCCGTAATGCGCTGGCGCTGATACAGGACGGCAAGGTCCTGTTCCGCTACTACAAGCGCCACTTCCCTAACTACGGCGTCTTCGACGAGGAGCGGTATTTCGTTCCGGGGCACGAACTGCACCTCGCGCGCATCGGCGGGGTCGACGTGGCCTTCACCATCTGCGAGGACCTGTGGGGCGGGGTCCCGATCACGGCGTCCGCGCAGGCCGCGGCCGGTCTGGTGGTCAACGTCAACGCCTCGCCGTACGAGCAGGGCAAGCAGGAGCGGCGCCTCGCCGTCGCCCGCGAGCGGGCCGCCGAGGTCGGCGCGCCCGTCGCGTACCTGAACATCGTCGGCGGCCAGGACGAGCTGGTCTTCGACGGCGGCTCGTTCATCGCCGCCCCCGACGGGAAGATCCTCGCCTCGGGCCGCCGCTTCGGCTCCGAGCTGCTCATCACCGACCTCGAACTGGCCGCCGCGGCCGACGGGGACGTCGCGAACCACTCCGCGACCGCGATGAGCACCTCGCTGCACGTCCTCTCCACCGAGGCCGCGCCGCTCCAGACCCGCATCGAGCCGCCGTTCGCCGCCGACCTCGACCGCCTTGAGGAGATCTGGGAGGCGCTGCGCCTGGGACTGGGCGACTACGTGCGCAAGAACGGCTTCAAGTCGGTGATCTTCGGGCTCTCCGGCGGCATCGACTCGGCCCTGACCGCGGTCCTCGCCAGGGACGCGATCGGCGCCGACCAGGTCCACGTCGTCTCGATGCCCAGCCAGTACTCCTCGGGGCACTCGCTCGACGACGCCGCCGACCTCGCGCAGCGCTGCGGCCTCACCTACTCCGTGGAGGCGATCCAGCCGATCGTCGACGCCTATCTTTCGGAGATCGCCGTCTCGGGGCTCGCGGTCGAGAACCTCCAGGCCCGCGTGCGCGGGACCCTGCTCATGGCCCTGTCGAACCAGCACGGGCACCTCGTGCTCGCGCCGGGCAACAAGAGCGAGTACGCCGTGGGCTACTCGACGATCTACGGCGACGCGGTGGGCGGGTTCGCGCCGATCAAGGACGTCTACAAGACGCTCGTCTACGACCTCGCGACCTGGCGCAACGAGAAGGCCCGCAGCCTCGGCGAGACCGAGCCGATCCCGGAGAACACGATCCTGAAGCCGCCGAGCGCGGAGCTGCGGCCCGACCAGAAGGACTCCGACTCCCTGCCCGACTACGAGGTCCTGGACGGCATCCTCGCCGGGTACGTCGACGGCGACGCCGGCCGCGAGGACCTCGTCGAGCAGGGCTACCCGGCCGACGTCGTCCAGCGCGTCGCGGGCCTGGTCGACAACGCCGAGTACAAGCGCCGCCAGTCCGCGCCGGGCACGAAGATCACCGTCAAGTCCTTCGGGCGGGACCGGCGCCTGCCGATCACGAACCGCTTCCGAGGGAAGTAGTGAGTCACCCCGGGGGTCCTCCCCGGGGTGATTTGTCACATCGGTGTTGCGGACGCGTGACATAGACATCGATGAGCGTTAGTTTTGTTCAGTAACCACCCGGGGACCGGCGAGCCGGCCACGAGGAGATTCTGGAGCAGCGACGATGACGTCATCATCGATTTCGACTTCCCCCGACGAGATCCCGAGCCTGTACGGGCCGGGCAAGACCGTCAAGCGGGTCCGCACCCGCCACCTCATCGAAGCCAAGGAGCGCGGCGAGAAGTGGGCGATGCTCACCTCTTACGACCAGTACACGGCCTCGCTCTTCGACGAGGCCGGCATCCCGGTCCTGCTCGTCGGCGACTCGGCCGCGAACAACGTCTACGGCTACGAGACCACCCTCCAAATATCGGTCGACGAACTGCTTCCGCTGGTCGCGGCCGTGGCCCGCTCGACCCAGCGGACCCTGGTCGTCGCCGACCTGCCGTTCGGCTCCTACGAGGCCGGGCCCGCGCAGGCGCTGGAGACCGCCGTCAGGTTCATGAAGGCCGGCGCCCACGCCGTGAAGCTCGAAGGCGGGCGCCGCATGGCCGCCCAGATCCGGGCGCTCACCGGCG
Organism: Glycomyces dulcitolivorans; assembly: GCF_003265355.1. Classification (GTDB taxonomy): domain Bacteria; phylum Actinomycetota; class Actinomycetes; order Mycobacteriales; family Micromonosporaceae; genus Glycomyces; species Glycomyces dulcitolivorans. Next base: position 45,354 of record NZ_QFRW01000068.1, read on the forward strand.
CGGGCATCCCCGTCATGGGCCACATCGGGTTCACGCCGCAGAGCGAGCACACCCTGGGCGGCTACCGCGTCCAGGGCCGCGACGCCCACGCCGCCGAGATCGAGGCCGACGCGCACGCCGTCGCCGACGCGGGCGCGTTCGCGGTGGTCCTGGAGATGGTGACCTCCACGGTCGCCGCCGAGATCACCAAGCAGCTGCCGATCCCCACGGTCGGCATCGGCGCCGGACCGGACACCGACGCGCAGGTCCTCGTCTGGCAGGACATGGCCGGCCTGAACCGCGGCAAGCCGCCGCGCTTCGTCAAGCGCTACGCCGACCTCGCCACCGTCCTCCAGGACGCGGTGAAGGCCTACGCCGACGAGGTGCGCTCGGGCGGGTTCCCGACGAAGGAGCACGGGTTCGAATAGGACTCGCCTTCACAGGTGAAATTCTGAAACTCCCGTGAGTCTGGTCGCCTTCCCCTTTGGGGGAGGCGGCCTCTCGCGTAGCGTTTTCACAGTGAACGACGCCATCCTGCTCTTCGACTACGACGGCACCGTGCGGCTCGGCTCCGAGCACGCGACGCACTACGCCCGCCTCGTCGCCGCCGAACTCGAACCCGAGGACGAACGCGCCTTCCTCGCCGCCCACGCCGCGTTCGTCGCCGGCAAGCCGACGACCGCATCCACATTCGACGCCTTCGACGCCGACAACGCCGTGCGCCGCCTCGCCGGCGAGTACGGCGTCCCCGACGCGGTCCGCGCCGCCCACTACGAGGCCACGCGCGAGCGCATGGCCGGGGGCCACTTCGACATCTGGGCGCCGGAGGGCTTCGCGAAGTTCATCTGGAGCCTGCCGCGCTCGATCGAGGTCCGCCTCGTGACGAACGCCCCGGAGGCGAGCCTGGAGCCCGTGCTCGACCGGCTCGGCCTCGACGGCCTGTTCGACCAGGTCGTCGGCGACGCCGCCAAGCCTGTCGGCCTGGAACGGATGCTCGACGACCTGCTGGAGGACCGCAAGCCCGAGCACGTCCTCAGCGTCGGCGACATCCCCGTCAACGACCTGGCCCCGGCCGCCGACCGCGGCTGCGTCACCGCCTACATCGACCACTACGGCCGGCCGTGGCCGCGCGCGACCGCTTCGGGGCGTTCGCTGGAGGACCTGTACCCGTTCATCCACCGCTGGGCGACCGAGATCTGAAACGCGTGCACGTGAGCGTCGCGCGCGTCACGGGCTCGTGAACCCAGGATGTCGCACGCGGCGTTTATGCTGGGATTGCGCCCTGAGCCGACCGATCCCCGGCTCAGGGCGTCTTACGCGCTCAGCCCGAGATCGGGTCGCCGACCTGGATGGTCGCCCGCTCGGCCGTCTTGACGTAGATCCCGAAGTGGTTGTCCAGCTCCTTGATGATGTGCCGGTGCAGCTCCATGTCCCGCTCGTTGGAGCCGTCGGGGGACCAGCTCGGCAGGACGCACCGCTCGCACGGCTTGTGGAGCGTGAAGTCGTCGTCGCCCAGACGAATCCGGGTGCCCGGTTCGAGCTTGTACTCGGCGAACGGCTCCAGGTCCGCTTCGACCACGACGTTCGGGCGGAACCGGGCCGCGACGATCTCGCGGCCCAGCTGCTCGCTGAGCTTGCGCAGGCTCGCCTCGAAGATCACGAGCATGCGCCCGGCGCTGCCCTGCGTCTTGCGGAGCTCGACGCCCTTGTCGGCGCCGATCGTCTCGGCCAGCCGGGCGGGGAGCCCGGGGTCGTCGAGGGCCCAGGCCGCGCCGCCGGGCTCGTAGAAGACGGGGTCGCCGGCCGCGGAGTCGGCGCAGCTGCACTGCGCGGGGTGCGCGGCCTCCCAGCCCATCATCCTGGGGTGGCTGCCGCCCCAGACGGCCTTGTCGGTGCCGGGCTCGTAGAGCCCGAGGAGCCGGTCGCCGGCCAAGCCGTCGACATCGACCACCGCGGACCGCAGGGATTCGCCCCTGAGCCCCTTGACCGGATACCGCCACAACTGCTTGATCTCACCTGCGAACACGCTCCCGAATGTACCTCCTCTCACGTTTTGGAGTCGGTCCGGCCGGGTTAACTCCACCGTCATAATCGGGTGAGACAATTGCCGCCCCAGGACAGAGGAGTAAGGCCATGGAACGGCAGAAGGAGTTCGTGCTTCGCACGCTCGAAGAACGCGACATCCGATTCGTTCGGCTGTGGTTCACGGACGTCCTCGGCACGCTCAAGTCCGTGAGCGTCGCTCCGGCCGAACTGGAGTCCGCGTTCGAGGAGGGCATCGGCTTCGACGGCTCCGCGATCGAGGGCTTCGCGCGCGTCTACGAGTCCGACATGGTCGCGATGCCCGATCCCACCACGTTCCAGGTCTTCCCGTTCGAGGGCCGCGGCATCGGCGAGTCCGCCCGCATGTTCTGCGACATCCTCACCCCCGAGGGCGCCCCGTCGTGGGCCGACCCGCGCCACGTGCTGCGCCGGGCCCTCTCCAAGGCCGCCGACCGCGGGTTCACGTTCTACGTGCACCCCGAGATCGAGTTCTTCCTGTTCAAGGACATCTTCCCGGAGACGGGCGCCAAGCCCGAGCCCGTCGACGACGGCGGCTACTTCGACCACACGACGCACTCGGTCGCGCGCGACTTCCGCCGCCAGGCCATCCTCGCCCTGGAGCGCGTCGGCATCTCCGTCGAGTTCTCCCACCACGAGGTCGCCCCCGGCCAGCAGGAGATCGACCTCCGCTACGCCGACGCGCTGACCACGGCCGACAACATCATGACGTTCCGGCACGTCGTCAAGGAGATCGCGATGACCTCCGACGTCACCGCGTCCTTCATGCCCAAGCCGTACAACACGCAGCCCGGCTCGGGCATGCACTCGCACCTGTCGCTGTTCGAAGGCGAGGACAACGCCTTCCACGACCCGGGCGACGAGCAGCGGCTCTCCAAGACCGCCAAGGCGTTCATCGCCGGACTCCTGCGCCACGCGCCCGAGTTCACCGCGATCACGAACCAGTGGGTCAACTCCTACAAGCGCCTGTACTCCAGCGCCCAGCCCGGCCAGATCTCCGAGGCGCCCTCGTACGTCTCCTGGGGCAAGGCCAACCGGTCGGCGCTCGTGCGCGTCCCCGTCTACGGCAAGCCGAACTCGGCCCGCGTCGAGATCCGCTCGCTCGACTCCGCGACGAACCCGTACCTCGCCTACGCCGTGCTCCTCGGCGCCGGCCTCAAGGGCATCGAAGAGGGCTACGAGCTGCCCCCGGGCACCGAGGACGACGTCTCCGCGCTCACCAGCGCCGAGCGCGTCGCCGCCGGGTACCAGCCCCTCCCGGGCAACCTCGCCGAGGCCCTCGACAAGATGGAGTCCTCAGAGCTCGTCGCCGAGGTCCTGGGCGAGCACGTCTTCGACTACTTCCTGAAGAACAAGCGCCAGGAGTGGGAGGACTACCGCACCCAGGTGACGGCCTTCGAACGCAAGCGCTACATCAACCTCTGACCGATTACAGTGGGTGGGTGACCACCGCACTCGTCATCGAGAACGATCCTCAGCAAGGTCTCGGCAGAGCCGCAGCTTGGCTCGCCGAGGCCGGCATGGAACTGGACACGGTACGGCCCCACCTCGGTGAGGCCGTGCCGAACTCCGCCGGGGGCCACGAGGCCCTCATCGCCCTCGGAGGCGGTCGCGGCAAGGACTGGAGCGACGACCTCTCCGGGCTCCTGACCACGGCCGTCGCCGACCAGACCCCGACTCTCGCGATCTGCTCCTCCGCGCGGATGCTCGCCGCCGCGTTCGGCGGGCGGGTCGAGGACTTCGGCGCGCCCAACGGGCCGCGGATGCTCGGCAAGCGCGACGCCGCCGGGCACGACCTCGTGTTCGGGCCCGCGCCCATGACCATCGACGTCATCCGCTGGCGGCGCCAGGAACTCGTCGAGCTCCCTGACGAGGCCACGCTGCTGGCGGCGTCTCCCCAAGGGGCCCTTGAGATCTTCCGCATCCGCGAGAGCGCCTGGGGCGTGCAGTCGCACTTCGAGTTCACGCCGGAGCAGCTGGCCGGGTTCGGCGCCTTCGACGAGGCCGCGCTCGCCAAGGCCGCCGAGGTCGACGAGCACATCGTCCACACGTGGAAGCCGATCCTCCAGCGGTTCGTGAAGGTCGCCGCCGGCGAGAAGAAGGCGCTCCCGCTTCTCGATGCCTGACAGCGGACACGCCCTGAACGCGGACGAGGCCCGCCTCGCGGTCGTCGCGGCCAGCAACGCGCTGGGCGACTACCTGCGCGCCCATCCCGAGTCCGAGCCGGCGCTCACCGAGGACGAGGACGCCGGCTTCGCGCGCGTCCGCGCCGCCGGGCCCTTCCAGCTGAACACGGCGTGGAAGGAGAACCTCCTCCGCATCGCCGCCGCCGATTTGACCGGCGCCACCGACCTGCGGTCCACTTCGGACTCGCTGTCGCGCCTCGCCGACGCCGTGCTCGCCAGGGGCCTCGAACTCGCCCGCGAGGAGCATCCCGGCCAGACCCGGCTCGCGGTGATCGCCATGGGCAAGACCGGGGCTGAGGAGCTCAACTACGTCTCCGATGTGGACGTCGTCTTCGTCGCCGAAGGGGACCTGAACCTCGCGACCCGCCAGGCCGCCCGCATGATCCAGATCGTCGGGCCCGCGACGTGGCCCGTCGACGCCGGGCTGCGGCCCGAGGGCCGCTCGGGCGCCCTGGTGCGCACCGTCGAGTCGTACACGGCCTACCTCAAGGACTGGGCCCGCACCTGGGAGTTCCAGGCGCTCCTCAAGGCCCGGCCCGCCGCCGGGGACCTGGAGCTGGGGCTCGAATGGCTCGCGGCCGTGCAGCCGTTCATCTGGGGCGCGGCCGACCGCCCCGGCGTGGTCGCCGACATCCGCGACATGCGCCGCAAGGTCGTCGACTCCGTCCCCGCGGCCGAGCGCCGGTACGAGATCAAGCTCGGTCCGGGCGGCCTGCGCGACATCGAGTTCGCCGTGCAGCTGCTGCAACTCGTCCACGGCCGCGGCGACCCCGCGCTCCGCGTACGGTCCACACTGGACGCACTGGACGTCCTCGTCGCGGGCGGCTACCTCGCCCGCCGCGACGGCGAGGACCTCGCCGACACGTACGTCTTCCTGCGCACCGTCGAGCACCGGCTCCAGCTCCAGCGGCTCCTGCGCACCCACCGCGTCCCCGACGGCGGCGAGCCGCTCCACCACCTCGCCCGGACCCTCGGCTACACCACCGACGAGGGCTTCCTCGCCGCATGGCGCGCCCACGCCACGACCGCGCGCCGCCTGCACGAGAAGCTGCTCTACAAGCCGCTCCTCGACGCCGTCACCCTCGTTCCCACCCACGAACTGCGCATGAGCGAGGCCGAGGCCGCCGGGCGCCTCGCCGTGCTCGGCTTCAACGACCCCGCGAGCGCGCTCACCCACATCAAGAAGCTCACCGCGGGCCTGTCCCGCACGGCGACCGTGCAGCGCGCGCTCCTGCCGGTCGTCCTCCACGAGCTCGCCGACTCGCCCGAGCCCGACCGCGGGCTCCTCGCCTACCGGCAGGTCTCCGACAAGCTCGGCTCCACCCCCTGGTACCTGCGGCTGCTGCGCGACGGCGGCCCCGCCGCGGTCCGGCTCGCGCGCCTGCTCGGCACCTCCCGGTACTTCACCTCGCTGCTTCTGCATGTGCCGCAGTCGCTCCGGTACCTCTCCGACAACGCCGACCTGACGCCGCGCCCGCGCGCCGAACTCGCCATGGGGATGCGCCAGGCCGCGACCCGCCACTCGGACCCGACCGCCGCGATCGGCGCCGTCCGCGCGATCCGCCGCCGCGAACTCATCCGCATCGCCGCCGCCGACATGCTCGGCCTCCTCGACGACCAGGCCGTGGGGCTCGCGCTCTCGGACCTGACCGACGCCGTCCTCCAAGCGGCCCTTGAGATCGGCGCGCGCGACCTCGCCGACGCCCCGCCGATGCTCGTGGTCGGCATGGGCCGCTTGGGGGGCCGCGAGACCGGCTACGGCTCCGACGCCGACGTCGTGTTCGTCCACACCGGGGAGACCGACGCTGAACGCAAGGCGGCGGCGAAGATCGTGGAGTCGGTCCGCACGCTCCTGGCCGCGCCCACCGCGGACCCGCCCCTGGAGATCGACCTCGACCTGCGGCCGGAAGGCAAGGGCGGCGTCATCGCGCCGAGCTTCGCCGCGTACCGCCGCTACTACGCCGACCGGGCCCGCCTGTGGGAGCGCCAGGCGCTCCTGCGCGCCCGCCCCGTCGCCGGGGACGAGGACCTCGCGGCGGCCTGGACCGAGTTCGCCGACGGCGTCAGGTACAAGCCCGGGGGACTCACCGAGGCCGAGCGCGTCGAGTTCCGGCGCGTCAAGGCCAGAGTGGATTCCGAGCGGCTGCCGCGCGGCGCGGACCCCAACGGCCACACCAAACTCGGACGCGGGGGACTGGTCGACATCGAGTGGACCGCGCAGCTCCTGCAACTGGAGCACGGCGACGTCCCCGCGATCCGCACCACCCGCACCGTCCCGGCCCTCGAAGCCGCCGCCGCGGCCGGGCACCTCAACGCCGCCGACCTGCTGTCGCTGCGGGAGGCGTGGCTGTTCGTCTCGCGGGTACGCAACGACATGACGCTCGCGCGCGGCGTCCCCCGTGACGACCTGCCGCGCTCGGGCCCCGAACTGGCCGCGCTCGCGCAGACCCTCGGCTACGGCGACGACACCGAGCACTTCGTCAACGACTACCTGCGCCTGACCCGCCGCGCCCACGAAGCCGCCCAACGGATCGTCTACGGAGCCCAGGCCGGGCCGGGGAAATCGGCCTAGACTCGGACCGAGCGGGATCGGGGGAGCGGATGATCGACTACACCGTGGTGACGGCGGAGGCGGGCGAGTCGCGGCGCGGGAGCGGCGACGAGCTCCGGGACGCCGCCGCGGCCGAAGGCGCCTACGCCTGGGCCGCCTTCGACTCGCCCGACGCCGACGGCATCCAGGATGCGCTCGCCGCGCTCGGCCTGGACCGCTTCGGCACCTTCCCCGTCGGCGTCGTCCACACCAGACCCAAAGTGGAGTTCAGGGACGGCGAGGTCGTGCTGCTGCTCAAGACCGTCTGGTACATCGAGGCCACCCGCCAGGTCGAGACCGGCGACCTCGTGGTCTTCACCGACGGCCGGAACCTCGTCACCGTCCGAAGCGGCCTCGTCGACCCCGTTCCCCATGTGCGCGAACGGCTCCAGGAAGCCGAATTCCGCGCCGGCGGGGTCGCCGAGGTCGTCCACGCGCTCTTCGACGCCGTGGTCGAGCACTACGACGGCGCCGTCGAGGACCTCGCCGACGACGTCAGCGACCTGGAGCGGCTGGTCTTCTCCGGCCGCCGGATCGACCGCAACCAGGACATCTACTTCCTCATCCGCGAGACCCTCGAATTCCAGAACGCCGTCCGCCCCCTGGCGACGTTCGCGCACTCGCTGCGCGACCGGCGCTCGGGCCAGGACGTGTTCGCGCACCCGGGGTTCACCGAGGTCGCGGGGCACCTGCTGCGGGTGGACGCGTCGATCGAGACGTGCATGAGCCTGCTGACGACCGTCCTCACCGCGCACCAGGGCCAGATCGGGACGTGGCAGAACGAGGACACGAAGAAGATCTCGGCGTGGGCGGCGATCGCGATCGCGCCGACCATCATCTCGGGGATCTACGGCATGAACTTCGACGAGATGCCGGAGCTCCACTGGGCCATCGGATATCCGCTCGCGCTGGCCGCCATGGTCGTCGTGTGCCTTCTACTCTTCCGAGGTTTCAAACGGAACGGCTGGCTGTTACGGATTGATGTCCGTGAATCGCAATGGGTGAAAGCGAGGGGCGGAGCCGCTGCGCGCCGCATCGCTGACGATGCCCTTGCGCGGCGGATCCGCCCCTCCGGCCCTGCCTGCCTTCGTTGAACACCATAGCGAACCGTCGCAAAGCGAAAGCGTCGAGCCAATGGTGACGGTGCGTGTGCGCCGCGGTCGCGCTCCCAATTCGGTAGCAAAGCCGCCATTGAAATTTTTCAATCCGAATGCTTGACTTTCCCCCAGGCCTCCCATAAAAATAAAGATACCTATCAGTTAAGTCTCTTTACTTTTGGGAGGAACATTGAGACGACTGAGGACCCGGCGGTTCATCGCCGTCGTGACCGCGGCCCTGGCCCTGTTCACGACCGGCTTGATCTACACCGTCGCGAATCCCTTCTCAGCGAACGCCGCCGTCACCTGCAACACGCCGTGGGTCTCCTCGGCGGTCTACGTCGGCGGCAACCTGGTCAGCCACGAGGGCTACAACTACAAGGCCAAGTGGTGGACCACCAACGAAGAGCCCGGCACCACCGGCGAATGGGGCGTCTGGCAGACCCTCGAAGCCTGCGGCGGCGGGACCGACCCGACGACCAGCGCGCAGCCCACCAGCCAGGAACCGACCGAGGACCCGACCGGCAACCCCGGCACCGGCGGCGCCATCAACGCCGCTTACTTCACCGAGTGGGGCGTCTACGGCCGCAACTACCACGTGAAGAACCTCGTCACCTCCGGTTCGGCCGAGGACCTCACCCACATCGTGTACGCGTTCGGCAACGTCCAGAACGGCCAGTGCACGATGGGCGACTCCTACGCGGCCATCGACAAGTTCTACGACGCCTCGTCCTCGGTGGACGGCGTCGCCGACACCTGGGACACCGGCGCCCTGCGCGGCAACTTCAACCAGCTGCTCAAGCTCAAGGAGATGTACCCGGACCTCCAGATCGTGTGGTCCTTCGGCGGCTGGACCTGGTCCGGCGGCTTCACCCAGGCCGCCCAGAACCCGACCGCCTTCGCCGAGTCCTGCTACAACCTCGTCAACGACTCCCGCTGGGCGGGCCTGTTCGACGGCATCGACATCGACTGGGAGTACCCGAACGCCTGCGGCCTCTCCTGCGACACCTCCGGCACCTCGGCCTACCCGAACCTCATGAAGGCGCTGCGGACCAAGTTCGGCTCGGGCGCCCTCGTGACCTCCGCGATCACCGCCGACGGCACGTCCGGCGGCAAGATCGAGAAGGGCGGCTACGACGCCGCGGCCCAGTACGTCGACTTCTACATGGTCATGACCTACGACTACTTCGGCGCCTGGGACGCCGACGGGCCCACCGCCCCGCACTCGCCGCTCAACAGCTTCAGCGGCCAGCCCATCGCCGGCTTCGACGGCGCCACCGCGATCGCCAAGCTCAAATCGCTCGGCATCCCGTCGAGCAAGCTGCTCTTGGGCATCGGCTTCTACGGCAGAGGCTGGACCGGCGTCACGCAATCGGCGCCAGGAGGCACCGCCACCGGCGCGGCACCGGGCACCTATGAGGCCGGCATCGACGACTACGAGGTCCTCAAGACCGAATGCCCGGCCACCGGCACCGTCGGCGGCACCGCATACGCCAAGTGCGGCAGCGAATGGTGGAGCTACGACACCCCCGCGACGATCGCGACCAAGATGACCTGGCTCGACAGTCAGGGCCTCGGCGGCGCGTTCTCCTGGGAGCTGTCCGGCGACACCGCCAACGGCGAACTCATGAACGCCATCGCAGCCGGGCTGAACTAAACCCGGAGCGCTGACCCGACAGGTCGGCGGAGGGACCGCGGCGCCGGTCCCTCCGCCGACCGCTTTCATTTGACGAACTTCGCGGGCTTCGTCGCGAGGGCCATGATCCATTCGAGGGGGCCGCGCTTGAGGAACCGCCTCCAGATGAGGGCGAAGACCATGGCGCCCACCACGAACACGCCCCACATGCGCCAGCCCGTCAGGTAGCCGGTGCCGTTGACGGGGTGGTCGACGAGGTACCAGACGGCGGCGATGTGGGCGACGTAGACCGTGAGGGACATCGAGCCGACCGCGATGAGCGGGGCGAGGATGCGGCGCGACCACACGCTCGCCTTGCCGCAGTAGCCGAGGAGGGCGATGAGGCCGACGATGACCGAGATGGCGACGCCGATGTTGCCGGCGAGCTCGAACGGGGTGCCCGAGTGCGGGGAGGCGGCCGTGAGGCTGGCCCAGTCGAAGCCGGTGGCCTCGTCGGGGAGCTTGTCGTAGATCCAGGCGTTCTTCTCGTCGAACTCCTTCCACTGCTCCTCGGTCCAGTTCATCGAGTCCTGGCCCGCGAGGGCCTTGGACCACGCCTCGTCGAACGCGGTGTAGTCGGGCTCGGCCGCGGCCGGGATCAGCTTGCCGGCGAGCCAGGCACCGCCGTAGCCCAGGAGCGCGAGCGAGGGGCCGATGATCGCGAGGCGGACGCGCACGGCCTTGCGGGCGAAGTCCAGGCGGCCCAGGGCCATGCCGGCGAAGATGTACGCCATCCAGGAGACGGCCGGGTAGGTCCCGTTGAGCGCCAAGGAGAGCAGGCCGTCGCCGCCCCAGATCGCGAGCGGGTCGCGCGCGTCGAAGCCCTCCATCCAGGTCGTGGTCACCGTCCACAGCCACTGGATCAGGATCGGCCCGCCGAGGCCGACGACGACCGCGAGGATCGCGAGCGTGCGGGCCCGCAGCTTCACGAACGGGAGCGCGAGCAGGAAGTACAGGCCGTAGAACGCCAGGATCACCACGATCGACGTGCCCGTCGCCGTCAGCCACGTCCCCAGGGCCAGCAGCAGGACCGCGCGGATCGCGATCTTCACGACCGCCTGCCGCAGCGGCCGGCCCGTCTTCGGCCGCGAGCCGCCCGCGATGAGCACCAGCGAGAGCCCCGCGAGCGTCGCGAACAGCGCCGAGGACCGCCCGTGCGGCAGGTCCATGAGGAAGGACTTCCAGTCGCCCGTGGTCTCGGCCCACGGGCCGACGTGCGAGTAGTACATGCCGAAGACGGCGATGGCGCGGGCCGCGTCGAGCCCGACGATGCGGCCCAGCGAATCGGGCTTCGCCGGCGGCGGCTCCGCGAGCGCGGGCTCCCGCGGCTGCAAGGCGATGGTGTCAGTCATGCAGTCCAAGGTGCGGCGGACGCGGGCCCGTTCCCATCCGGCGATGCGCGGGACGTCTCCCGCCGCCGGGCCGCAACCGTCCCCCCGCCCGGCCGTTCCGCACCCCCCGATCGGCGGGTATGCGCGCCGTCCCGCGAAGCCGACCTGCGAGAACGCCCACACCGGTTCGCCCGCCGGGCGGCGGGAGGTGGCGGCGGCGTGCTACGAATCGTGTCCGAGCACCAATGAGAGAGGAGGCCGCATGATCCGGGTCCTGGTCGTCGACGACGAAGCCCTCATCCGCACCGGTTTCCAGCACATCCTCAATGCGGCCGGTGACATCGAGGTGGTCGCCGCCGTCTCGGGCCGCCAGGCCCTCGCCGAGACCGGGCGCCTCCACCCCGACGTCGTCCTCCTCGACATCCGCATGCCCGACGTCGACGGCCTCACCATTCTGGAGCGCCTCCGCGCCCTCCCCAGCCCGCCCGTGGTCGCGATGCTCACCACCTTCGACACCGACGAGTACGTGGCCGCGGCCCTGCGCATGGGCGCGGCCGGGTTCCTGCTCAAGGACACCGACCCCGAGCACCTCGCGCTCCAGGTCCGCACCCTCGCCGCCGACGGCGTCGTCCTCTCCCCGAAGGTCACCTCCACCGTGGTCGACGGGTACCTGGCCGGGCGCACCCGCTCGACCGGGGCCGTCGACCGCCTCAGCGCCCGCGAGCGCGAGATCCTCGTGCTGCTCGCCGACGGCCTCTCGAACGGCGACATCGCCGCCCGGCTCTACCTCGGCGTCGGGACCGTCAAGGACCACGTGAGCGCGATCCTCACCAAGCTGAAGGTGACCGGCCGCGTCCAGGCCGCCCTCGTCGCCGAGCGCGCCGGGCTCCTGCGGGGCGACCGGTGAAGCGCCGCTGGCGCCCGTGGATGACGGACGCGGCGCTCGTCGCGGTCGCCGCCGCCGACCTCTGGTTCGCGTCCTGGTGGACCGAACTCGGGTGGGAGCCGGTGCTGACCTCGCTCGGCGTGCTCGCGCTGGCGGTCCGCCGCCGCTTCCCCCTCGCCGTGTTCGTCGTGACCCTGCCGACCGCGTACTACCTCGGCGAGACCGCGGCGCCGCTCATCGCGCTGTACACGCTCGCGGTCGCCTCGCACAAGCGCTGGTTCCTGGCGGTGTGCTCGCTGGTCCTGGCCGCGTGCATGATCTGGCCGATCGGGTCCGGTCCGGCGATGATCTTCGCGGACTCGTGGTGGCTCGCGAGCATCGCGTACGCGCTGGCCCCGGCCGCGGCGGCGGCGTTCCTGGGCCAGATCGTGCAGGTCCGCCGGGAGCTGTCGGCGCGGCTGGAGGAGATCACGGAGGCGCGCGAGCACGAGCAGCTCATGGCGACCCAGAAGGTCCTCGCCGAGGAGCGGGCGCAGCTGGCGCGGGAGATGCACGACGTGGTGTCGCACCAGGTCAGCCTGATCGCGGTCCGCGCGGGCGCGCTCCAGGTGAGCACGGCCGACCCGGAGGCGAAGGAGGCGGCCGGGACGATCCGCAAGCTGTCGGTGCGCACCCTGGACGAGTTGCGGCACATGGTGAACGTGCTCCGCGCGGGCGGCGGCGGCCCGACCGACCTGGCGCCGCAGCCGACCCTCGCGCAGCTCGGGGACCTGGTGGGCGCCAGCGGCATCGAGGCGAAGCTGCACGTCGGCGACCTGCCGGACCTCGACCCGCCGAAGGAGCGGGCGATCTACCGAACGGTCCAGGAGTCGCTGACGAACGTCCGCAAGCACGCCCCGGGCGCCCGCGCCGACGTCTCGCTGGCCCGCACCGGCGCCGCGATCACCGTGGCGATCACCAACACGGCCCCGACCCGCGCCGCGGTCCCGCTGCCGAGCTCCCGGCACGGCCTCCTCGGGCTCCACCAGCGGGCCGTCCTCCTCGGCGGCACCCTCACCTGGGACCCGACCCCGGACGGCGGCTGGCGGACCGTCCTGACGCTCCCGGCCTAGGGGCCGTAGGCATTCGAAGTGCCCGCTTCCCTTGTGTTATACGTATAGTCTATTTATACGTAGTCGAGGATTGGAGCGGGACATGGCAAGGATCGTCGCAGACCGGGACCGGTGCGCCGGTTCGGGCATGTGCGCGCTGACCGCGCCGGAGCACTTCGACCAGGACGACGAGGACGGCCTCGTCCTGGTCCTCGTCGAGGAGGCCGGAGAAGGCGACACCGAGGTCGCCGACGCGGTGCAACTGTGCCCCGCGGGCGCCTTGAGCCTCAAGTAGTCTCGGCCCGGCGCCCGCTTCGGGTGCCGGGCTCATCGCAGGCCGCGGTCGCGGGCGTAGATGGCCGCCTGCGTGCGGTCGCGCAGGCCGAGGCGGGCAAGGATGCGGGAGACGTGGTTCTTGACGGTGCCCTCGCTCAGGTACAGCCGCGCCGCGATCTCCTTGTTCGTGGCGCCGGCGCCGAGGAGGCGCAGGACCTCGATCTCCCTGTCCGACAAGGGCGGACGCTCAGGTTCGGGTTGGGCCGGGCCGAGCGCGGCCGTCAGGCTCGCGGCCGCGGCCGGGTCGAACTGGACCACGCCCGTGCACGCGGTCCGGATCGCGTCGGCCAGGTCCTTCGAGGGCCGGTCCTTGAGCAGGTAGCCGCGGGCGCCCGCGCGCATCGCCTCGACGATGCTGTCGCGGTCGTCGAACGTGGTGAGCATGACGACCAGGCAGTCGGGCCGCCGCTCGCGCAGCAGGCGCGTGGCCGCGATCCCGTCGGTCCCCGGCATCCGCACGTCCATGAGCACCACGTCCGCTTCGGTTTCGACCGCGACGTCGACCGCCTCCCGCCCGTCGGCCGCCGTCCCGACGACCTCGATGCCCTCCTGGAGGTCCAGCAGCGCCGCGATGCTCTCGCGCACCAGCCGCTGGTCGTCCGCCACGATCACCAGGATCGCCTGCGCCCCTTCACTGTTCATGACGCCACCCGCGGGACGACCGCCGTCAGTCGCGTCCCCGCCCCCGGTACCGAGTCGACCGCGAGCGTCCCGCCGACGAGTTCGAGCCGCTCGCGCATCCCCGTCAGCCCCGCACCCTCCGCGGCCGTGAACCCGCGCCCGTCGTCGCTCACCACGAGCCGCGCCCGGTCCTCGTCGAGCCGCAGCCGGATCGCGACCAGCCCGGCCCCCGAATGCCTGCGCGCGTTGGTGACCCCTTCCTGTGCGGCCCGGAACAGCGCCACCAGCACGTCTCGGGCGAAGCCGCCTTCATCTCCCTCAATATCGACCACTATGGACTGATCGCGGTCCGAGCGCAATGCCAGCTCGTCGAGCGCCGCCGCCAACCGGAACGGCTCGGCGTCGGCCCGCAGCGTCCGCACCGACGCCCGGACCTCCTCCAGCGCGCTGTGCGCCGAACGCCGCGCGTCGGCCACCGCCGCATCCGCAACGGCCGCATCGCGATCGCGGTACGCCTCGGCCTTCTCCAGCAGCACGCTGATCGCCGTCAGATGATGCCCGAGTCCATCGTGGATGTCGCGGGCCAGGCGCCCCCGCTCCGCGGCCGCCGACAGGTCCGCGACCTGGTCCGCATAGGCCCGCAGCCGCGCGTGCGAGGCCTCCACCCGGCCCCTCTGGCGCTGCTCCTCCACCGCGACCGACGCCATCGCGACCGCCAGGACTAGGCCGATCGCGAACATGAGCACGTCGGCGACCGCCTCGGTCCGCCCGTGCCAGCCCGGATCGGCGGCCTGGAACGCGATCGCGATGCCGCCCAGGCACAACGCCCCGACCGCGACGCTCGCGACCGGGCCGAGCACGAAGTACGCCCCGAACGGCAACAGCAGGAGCAGCACCCGCGACAGCCCCGACCCGTCCGCCGCGGCCACCACCAGGAACAGGCCCAGCCGCACCAGCAACAGCAGCGACCCCGGCAGCACCGGGGACCCGCCCGGCCAGCGGCGCCGCTCGAACCAGTCGAGCGCGACCAGCGCCGCCAAGCCGGCCGCGAACGGCAGCGCGCGTGTGTCGCCCAGGCCCCGCGCGCCCGCGTAGGCGCCGGCGACCGCGACGGCCGCGTAC
>NZ_QFRW01000068.1:60380-79326 GCF_003265355.1 Glycomyces dulcitolivorans
GCCGGGAGCCCGTCGGGGCGCCGGAGCGGGTGGGGGAGGGGCATGACCGCAGGATATGCAGCGCAACGGGACCGGTCAACCTGCCGGAGGACACGTGCCGACCGGCACCCCCGCCGGTGACGCCCGGCGACCGGGTCCGGCCGCGCGGCACTGTTCCCGGATCGCCTGCGTCCCTAGCGTCGAGGGCATGAACGCAACACTTCGCCTCGGTGCCGCAACCGGCGCCGCCTCCGGCATCCTCATCGCCGCCGCATCTTCAGTCGAGATCGTCACCGGCGAGATCCCTCTCACCGGCCTCGCCCTCGGCATCGCCCCCGCGCTCGGCCTGCCCCTGATCGTCGCCCTCCACCTCGCCCACAAAGGGAAAGCCCGCACCTTCGGTGTGATCGCGTACGGCCTCAACCTGGTCGGCCTCGGCCTGTTCGGCGGCGCGGCCTTCGCCCTCAACCTGGTCCTCATCCACCTCGACCCCGCCGTCACCGAAGGCCTCCCCGGGGCCGCCACGGCCGCACTCCTCGGCAGCGCCCTCGTCTTCAGCGCCGGGACGATCCTGTTCGGCATCGCGATGCTCCGCGCCGGCCTCTACCCCCGCCTGCCCGCGGCCGTGTACGCCTTCGCGTTCCCGCTCATCGCCCTGCTCGCGCCCCTGCCCGACAACCTGTTCATCAGCGCCGTGCACATCGCCAGCGGCGCGGCGCTCGTGTGGCTCGCGCACGCCGTGAACGCGAGGGCCCGCGTCAGTTCCGACGAAATCGCGTTTCGCTAGTATGTGCGGAACCGCCGCTCTCCAATGAGGGACGGTGCTTCTCCCGCGCCCGATGCCGCGTCGCCCTTCACCGGCGATTCGGCACCGCGGGGCGGGGTGGACATAATCCTGTTAGGAAGGCGACGCAGTGGCGAAGAAGACCGTGGTCACGTTGTTCGACGACATCGACGGGAGCGAGGGGGCCGAGTCGGTCGAATTCGGCCTCGACGGCTACCTGTACAGCGTCGACCTCTCCGACGCCCACGCCGAGGAGCTGCGGGACCGCCTCACCGCGTACCGCGAGTTCGGCACCGAGCTGGGCCGCTACCACGCGAGCAAGGTCGTCCCCGTCAAGAACCGGGGCACCACCTCCCGCGACGACCGCGACCGCAACCGCGACATCCGCCGCTGGGCCGAGGAGCAGAACCTCCCCGTCAAGGCCCGCGGCAAGCTCCCCGACGGCGTGGTCGCCGCCTACAACGAGGCCCACGCCTAACCGTCGGGGACGCCTCCGGTCAGCTCGCGAGGACCGCGCGCAGGGTCGCGGCGAACTCGTCGGGCTTGCCGGTCTGGCCGTACTCGCCCCCGAGGAACGCCCCGTGGTCGCCCGGGAACAGCCGCGCCTCCACCCCGATCCGCTCGGCCACGGCCCGGCCTCCGCGGGCGGCGAACGTGTCGCCCGAGTCGGCGCCGACCGCGACCACGATGCGGGTCGGGGCCGCGCGCAGCGCCTTGAAGTGGTGCTCGTGCGCCCCGCACGTGCGCATGTTCTGGCCCAGCAGGGCGTCGTCGCGCGACCCGTCGTCCTCCGTCGGGAGGCCGAACGCCGCCGGGTCCGGCGCGGGCTGCGCCAGGTACTCGTCGTTGAACGGACCGTCGTGGGAGACCAGCGCGAAGAACTTCGCCATCGCCGGACCGAAACCCGAGGCCAGGTACGTCCCGTGGATGTCCAGCATCGCGGCGTTCGCGGCCTCGCGGTCGGGCAGCGCGCTGGCCGCGGGCGGCTCGTGCGCCACGAGGGTCCGCACCAGCTCGGGGTGCTCGGCGACCAGCACGAGGGCGTTCACGGCGCCGCCGCTGCTCGCGAACACGTCCACCGGCCCGCCGACCGCCTCGATGACCCGGCGCAGGTCGTCGGCGTGCTCGACCGGCGTCGACTCGGCGCCGCCGTCGGTGCGGCGGCTGCGCTCGGACCCGCGCGGGTCGTAGGTGACCACGCGCCGCTCCGGGAAGTGCGACGCGAGCGTCGCGAAGCCCGGCGCGGCCATCGGCGAGCCGATGAGCAGCAGCGCCGGCTCGTCACCGCCGTCCTCGCCTTCGCGGACGTCGTAGTGCAGCACGGCTCCGGGCGCGTCCAGCGTGAAAGTCTTCGGCTCGGTCATGGTGTCTCCTCACTTCAAAGGGTTCCTGGGGATAGGACGAGCCTGGATCACCGGATTCATCGCCGCACGCGAATCGCTGATCACGACGTGAGGACCGCCAGCCGCTGGGTCGCGCGGGTCATCGCCACGTACCGGTCCACCGCCCCCTCGATGCCGCCGCCGAAGTCCTCCGGGTCGACGAGGACGACCAGGTCGAACTCCAGGCCCTTCGACAGCTCCGGCGTGAGCGAGCGGACCCGCGGGCGCTCCGCGAAACCCGGCGCGCCGATGACGCACGCGGTCCCCTCGGGATGCGCGGCGAGCCAGTCCTCCAGCAGCCCTTCCAGATCCGCGGCCGACCCGTGCTCGACCGGGACGCCGGATCGGCGCACCGAGGTCGGGACGTTCGCGTCCGGCAGCGCGGCCTTGATGACCACCTCGGCCTCGGCCATGACCTCCTCGGGCGTTCGGTAGTTGATGCTCAGCGAGCGGATCTCGATGCGCCCCATGCCGACCCGTTCGAGCCGCTCGGTCCACGACTCGGTGAACCCGTGGCGGGCCTGGGCGCGGTCGCCCACGATCGTGAAGCTGCGCGAGGGGCAGCGCTGGAGCAGCATCTGCCATTCGGCGTCGGTCAGCTCCTGGGCCTCGTCGGCCACGATGTGCGCGAACGGCCCCGCGAGCAGGTCGGGGTCGGCGGTCTCCAGGTCCTCGTAGTGGACGAGCGCGTCCTGGAGGTCGGCGCCCTTGAGCAGGATCATCTCCTCCACGTTCCCGTCGCCGGCTTCGAGGAGGTCCTCCACGACCTTGTCGATGACCTCGCGCTCGGAGGCGATCTCGGCCTCGCGGCGGCGGGCCTTGCGGGACGCCTCGGGGTCGCCGAGGCGCTGGCGGGCCGCGTCGAGCAGCGGGAGGTCCGAGTCGGTCCACGCGAACGGGTCCTTGCGTTGCAGGAGTTCGACTTCGGACTCCTCCAGGTGCGGGGCGCACCACGCCAGGAACGCCGGGGAGGCCCAGAAGGCCGCGACGAGGTCGGGCGGCTCGATGAGCGGCCACGCCTTGTCGAAGGCCGCCAGGAGCCCCTGGTCGCGGGCGAGGGCGCGGCGCAGCAGGTCCTCGGAGACGTCCTCGGGGAGCTTCGCGAGGATGATCTCGCCGAGCTCGCGCCACACCTGGTCGCGCGCTTCGTTGTGCGGCGTCCCGGGCCCGGCCGCGGCGAACGCCTCCGCCCAGTCCGCGGCGTTCAGGTACACGTCGCCCCAATGGGTCTCGACGCTCAGACCCCGCTTGGGCGGCTGCTCGTAGCGGCGCGCGGCGGGCTCGACCGCGGCGACCATCCGCGCATCGGCCTTGAGACGCGCGACCTCCGGGTCCGTTTCGGCTTGCGCCGCTTCGCCTTCGGGGAGGAGGTCGCGGAGCGTGCAGGTCTGGACGCCCTCCTCGCCGAGGCTCGGCAGGACGTCGGCGACGTAGGCCAGGTAGGGCTCGTGCGGGCCGACGAACAGGACGTCGCCGCGGTGGTGGCCCAGGCGCGGGTCGGTGTAGACCAGGTAGGCGGCGCGGTGGAGGGCGACGACGGTCTTGCCGGTGCCCGGCCCGCCGTCGACGACGAGCGCGCCGCTGGACCCGGCCCGGATGATGGCGTCCTGGTCGGCCTGGATGGTGCCCAGGACGTCGCGCATCCGCTCCGAACGCGTGCCGCCGAGGCTGGCGATGAACGCCGACTGGTCGTCCAGGGCCGCGTTCCCTTCGAGCCCTTCGGCAGTGAACACCTCGTCCCAGTAGTCGGTGATCCGCCCGCGCGTCCAGCGGTAGCGGCGGCGGCTCGCCAGGCCCATCGGGTTCCCGTGGGTCGCACCGAAGAACGGCTCGGCGGCCGGGGACCGCCAGTCGAGCAGCAGGCGCCGCCCGTCGGCGTCGGCGAGCCCGAGTCGTCCGATGTAGACCGTGGTCTCGCCGACGATCCTCCCCAGGCACAGGTCGAGGCCGTAGCGGCGCAGCGTGTTGAGGCGCGCGGTGAGCCGGTGGATCTCCCGGTCCCGGTCGGCCGCGTGCTGGCCGTCGAACTGGCCGAAGCCGCCCTCCGCCTTGCGGGCGGCCTCCAATCGCTCGGACAGGTCGGCGACCGCGAGCGCCAGGCTCGCCTCGATGGCCGCGAAATGCGCCTCGTCGGCGGCGATGAGCGCCGGATCGGCCTTGGCGGCCAAGCGGTCCGGCAGGTCGAAGGGACTCACGTGCGGTGCGTTCATTCAGCGGCCCCCTTCGAGCAGCAGCCGCGCGGCCCGCGCCGCACCGTCGGTGATGATCTGCGCGCCGACCTCGGCCGCCCGGGACCCGGACGCGAGCGCGGTCTCCAGCGCCGCCGCCATCGAGTCGGCCGTGGGCACCGGGCCGTCGTGGCCCGCGCCGATGCCGAGCGCCGCGACCCGCCCGGCCCAGTACGGCTGGTCCGCGATCTGCGGCACCACGACCTGCGGCACGCCCGCGACCGCGGCCTTGTGGGTCGTGCCCGCGCCGCCGTGGTGCACCACGGTCGCCATGCGCGCGAACAGCTTCCGGTGGTTGCTCTCGCCCACCGCGAAGCAGTCGTCCCCGGTGATCCCCAGGTCGGCCCACCCGCGCGAGACCACGAGCCGCCGCCCGTGGGCGCGCACCGCCGCGACCGCCGCGGCGGCCGCGTCCTTCCCCGACTGGAACGGCATCGACCCGAAGCCCACGTACACCGGCGGCTCGCCCGCGTCGAGGAACGCCTCCAGGTCCGCCGGGAGCGGCCGCTCGTCCGGCACGAACCACGCACCGGTGTGGGCGACCTCGGTCGCCGCGGCCTCGGGCCAGGGCCCCAGCAGCGGGTCGGTCGCGAGGAACGGCCGCCCGCCGAGGAGCAGGCCGCGCACGTCCTCGACCGCGCCGAGCCCCAGCTCCGCGCGGTGCGCGTTCAGGGCCGGGCCGTACAGGAACCGCAGGTTCTCCGCGTCGATGTCCCACAGCACCCGGTTGTCGGTCTCGCCCTCGGGGAACGGCCGCCCCGGGCGGGGGAGCGGGCGGTGGTGCGGCGAGGGCAGCGCGCCCGGGACGTACGCGGCGAAGTGGAAGCGGACCCCCAGCTTCTCGGCGGCGAGCGCCGCCCCGACCGGCGGCAGGCCCGCCCCGACGACGACGTCGCATCCCGCGCCCGCGCGCGCCACGGTCGCGAACTGGACGTCCACGAGCCCGGCCGCGATCNACAGCGACGGCGGCCGGTCGCCGCTGATCTTCGGCCGCACCGGCTCCCCGAGCGGCACCAGCTCGACCCCGAGGCCGTCGAGCCGGTTCTTGAACTCCTCGTCCGGCGGCGCGCACACCACCGCCTCGGCGCCCAGCGCCCGCAGCTCCGCGGCGAGTCCCGCGATCGGCTCCACGTCCCCGCGCGACCCGAAGGTCGTCATCAACACCCGCATGCCCAGCTCCCGTCTCAAGCCCAGGTGAGTTATTGTGCAGCAGGTCAGAGGGCATGTCGGCACCCCGATGCACCCTTTGCCGCGAGAGCTGCGATATAAACTGAAGTGGGAAGGAGCGATGGGCCCCTTCCCTTCGCCGTTCTCAGGGCAGACCGCTGGCACCGCACCCTCCGAAAAGAACGTTCGAGTCGCGTTCAGGCACACTCCACTTCGGGTACAGGACAAGCAGGCCGGGTTCATGCCGCCAGTGCGGCGACGGGCAGTGCACCGGCCCTCCGCCCGCCGCCGAGGAGGCCGACATGGCTACCTTCCAAGCCCTCTTCTACCTCATCGCGATCATCCTGCTCGTCATCGCGGCCCTGCCCCTGGGCGCCCGCCGCACCCGCGGCCTCGGGCTCGGCCTCCTGGCCGCCGCCTTCGCCCTCACCGCGTTCGCCGCCCCGACCATCGACGCCGCGTTCTAACCTCCCCGGCCCTGACCAGGCGAGACGCGGCGTCACCGCCGTGTCAGCGCCGTGTCAGGGCCGGCCGCCATAGTTCTGGGCATGACGAACCACAGCACTCCCTCGAACCCCTCCGCCTGGACCGGCCTGGTGCCGGTCGGCGACACCGCCCTCCACGTCACCGACACCGGCGGCGAGGGTATTCCGATCATCTACTGCAACGGCCAGTTCGCCACCCTCGGCTACTGGAAGCACACCGTCGCCGAGCTCGGGGACGGCTTCCGCCACATCAACTTCGACGAGCGCGCCCGCGGCAAGTTCTCCAAGACCTCCAGCGACTACTCGTTCGAGACCTGCGTCAGCGACGTCGACGCCGTCCTCGCCGCCCGCGGCGTGACCGGCCCCGTCGTCATCGCCGGGTGGTCCTACGGCGCCTTCGTCGCCGCGCACTGGGCCCACCGCAACCCCGAGCGCACCGTCGGCGCGGTCCTCGTCGAGGGCGCCGAGCCGCACGACTGGCTCACCGACGCCATGGAGGAGCGCATCCGCAGGCTCTTCAAGCTGCTGCGCCCCGTCACGGCCGTCCTGCGCCCCACCGGCCTGACCCCGAAGCTCAGCGCCGCGCAGCAGGCCGAGTGCAACATCGAGCTCGGCAAGATCTCCCTGGAGCGGAACCTCGGCCCCGTCATCGACGGCCTCACCGTGCCGACCCGCTACGTCCTCGCCTCGGGCGCCTCGCTCGGGTCGAAGGGCGACGAGCAGGAGGTCATCCGGGCCGCGCTCGGCAAGTTCGTGGAGCGCAACGAGCACGTCGAGATCTTCGCGAAGGTCGCCAGCAACCACGACCTGATCCTCAAGAGGGACTTCAAGGCCGTCGCCGACGCCGTCCGCGAGGTCGTCGCCGTCCGTCGCTAGGGCTCGCCGCGGACCCGGCCCGACTCGTAGGCCCACATCGCGGCCTCGACGCGGTTGCGCAGGCCGAGCTTGGTGAGGATGCCCGCGATGTGGGTCTTGACGGTGCCGAGCGACAGGAACAGCCGCTCGCCGATCTCGATGTTCGTCAGACCGGTCGCGAGGAGGGCGAGGACGTCCTCTTCGCGGCCGGTCAGCGGCGTGACCGGCTGCCGCACTCTGCGGGCCGGGCGCGAGAACTCGCCGAGCAGGCGGGCGGTGATCTGCGGCGATATGAGCGCGTCGCCGTTCGCGGCGGCGCGGATCGCCTCGCCGATGAGCTGCGGCCCGGCCTCCTTCAGCAGGAACCCCTTGGCGCCCGCCCGGAGTGCGCCGTGGACGTACTCGTCGAGGTCGAAGGTGGTGATGACGACGACCGCGACCGGGTTCGCGACCGTGGGGCCCGCGAGCAGCGAGGTCGCCTCGATCCCGTTCAGGCCCGGCATCCGGATGTCCAGCAGCGTCACGTCGGGCCGCACCCGCTGCGCGAGCCGGACCGCCGCCACCCCGTCGGCGGCCTCGCCGACCACTTCGATATCCGGCAGCGATTCGAGCAGCAGCCGCAGACCGGTGCGCACCGGCTCCTGGTCGTCGGCGACGATCACGCGGATCATGCCCTGCCTCCCAACGGAAGTGACGCGCGGAGCGTCCAGCCGCCCGCCGGATCGGGCCCGGCTTCGATCTCCCCGCCCAGCAGCGCCGCCCGCTCGGCCATGCCCTGGAGGCCGTGCCCGTCGCCCGAGTCCGGGCGCGCCGGGCCGCCGTCGTCGCGGACGAGGATGCGCGCCGCCGAATCGTCCACAGTGACTGAAACCTCGATCTTCTTGGCGCCGCGTGAATGCCGCCGCGCGTTCGTGACGCCCTCCTGCGCGATCCGGAACAGCGTCGAGGCGACGATGCTCGGGAGGTCTTCGGGCGCAACGATGTCCACCACCACAGGCGGCGGCCCCGGCGCGGCGAGGCGGGCCAGGTCGTCCAGGCCCGCGGTCGGCTTGTACGCGGCGGGCGCGCGAAGCGTCCTGACGATCGAGCGCATGTCCGTCAGCACCGCCTGCGCCTCGGTCTCGATGACCCGCAACGACTCCGCGACCTGCGCCGTGTCGGCCGGGTCGGACCCGGCGACCTGCGCGCGGATCACGATGGCCGAGACGTGGTGCGCGACCGTGTCGTGCAGGTCCCGCGCGAGCGCCTCGCGCTCCCGCGCCCGGACCGAGTCGATCCGCCGGTCCCGCGCCTCGACGCGCTCGCGCCGCAGCGCCCCGAGCAGGCAGGCCCCGCCGAGGAACGCGATCCCGGCGACGGTCTCCGTGACCGGATCGCTGCTGAGCGAGCTGGAGAACAGGAGCCCCGCCGAGATCACGATCGCGCCGACGATCCTGTCCCGCCCTGAGCCCCAGCGGAAGAGGGCGTAGGGGACCAGCATGAGCGCGAACGAGGACACGAGTGCGTTCGGTTCGATCCCCGCGATCGCGTGCGCGAGCGTGAAGGCCGTGGTCGAACCCATCATGAATGCGACGCTGCCCAGCGGCCGCGTGCGCCGCCACAGCAGGACCGGCAGGATCGCGAGCGTCACCAGGGTCGTGGCGATCGGCCATGCGAGGTCCGGCCGGAACACACCCTCGATGATTGACAGTACGGCCGCCTGGAGCACGAGTCCGGCGTCCCGCGGCCGCGGTCCGTCGGCGCCGGCCGCGCGCGGGCGCGACCACGCGGCACTGATCCGTCTGCGCACGGTCCTCATGTCGTTCACACCGCGATCGTCGCAGGCCGCCGGGCCGCTGCTCGCCGCCGGGCGATGATCCACTCCGCGAAGAGCGCGTTGATGATCCAGCCCGCGTCCATCTGGAGCAGGCGCATCATCGCGTCCGGCTCCCCGAAGATCAGCAATGCCGGGCCCGACGTGAGCACCTGCGTGCCCGCGCCCATCGCGAGCGCGTACGCGCGGATCATCCACGAGCCGTGGGCGAAGTAGTCGCGGCGCGCGACCGCGGCGACCCCGAGTACCAGGAACGCCAGCATGAGGCCGCCGACGACGTACCGCGAGGCCGCGACCGCGCCGGTGTCGGTGGGCGGCACGTCGTACGACGCGGTCATCCACAGCCCGGTCGCGGCGACGGTGAACCCGGCCGGGACCAGCAGGTACCGCCCGGCGAAGCGGTGCCACGCGTTGTGATTGCGCCGCAGGTCCGGCAGGAACTGGAAGGCGCCCACGATCGCGTAGGTCAGCGCCCCGACGATGTGCAGGACCACGGGCAGCGGCATCTGCATGAACCGCGCGTTCGCGTCCGTCTCCGTTGCGCCCGAGGCGATCTCACCGATGCGGAACGCCCCGCCGATCGAAGGGACGAGGGCGAGGAGGATGAGGCCGGCCGCGATCGTCCATTCGCGACGGCGGCGGGGAGGGGGAGTGTCCATACCGCAATCCTCGGCGCGGCCGCCTGCCCGCCGCTTCAGCCATGTGGCCGGTTCCGGCCCCTCACCGCCACCGGACGCGCAGCCGGTCCTGGCGGCCGAGGCGTTCGAGGCACGTGCCGAGGGCGTCGCGCACGTCCGCGAGCGAGGGCGCGTCCGCGGCGCTGACCATGAGCGACAAGGCCTCCGGCGCGCAGTCGAGCAGGCCCTCCCCGCCGCTGAAGCTGAGCCGGTACCCGCCGGGCAGGGCCTCGACGTGCGCCTGCCGGCTCAGGCGCTGGGCGAGCAGGTCGGCGTAGCGTCCCGCTCGGCGGGTGGCGATCGTCGCCCTCGACACGAGGACCGCGCCGTGCTCGCCGCGGAGTGTCGGTTCGGCCATGGTGCGCTGCTCCTTGTCCGCGTTGGGGTTCAGTCGGCGGCCGGTCCCGCCGGGACCGGCCGCCCTCGTCGTCGTGCGGTTCAGGCCGCGCAGGTGATGGTCGCGTCGGCCCAGTCGGCGGCGAGGCGGCCGATGCCGCCCGAGCCGTCCGACGTCGCGGTCAGGCGGACGCTGGAGGCGCCCGTCAGGTCGGCGGCCAGGGCCGCGGCCGCGTCGTCGCCGGTGAGCGCGGCGCTGGCGGCGACTTTCTCGCCGTCGGCCCAGACCTCGAAGGTGACGGCGCCCGTGCCGAAGGCGGAGTCGTCGAGGCCCACGTCGGCGGCGAACGCGCCGCACCGGCCGCCGAGGTAGTAGACGACCTCGCTGGTCGCGACCGTGCCGAGGCCCTTCTCGTACACGGTGCCGCCGATGGTGATCGGGCCGCTCGTGCCGTTGAAGCCGAGGGCCGCGGCGTCGCGCTGCACCTCCCCGGACTCGTTGACGGCGCTGACCCAGTCGACGTCGCTCAGGTACGAGGTGCCGCCGGGCGGGGGTTCGACGACGACCGCGGTGAGCACGAGGTCCCGTTCCACCCGCTTTCCTTTCGACTTGTACTCCAAGGTCACCGTGATCTCGTAGGCCCCGGGTGCGGCGCCGTCGGGCGCGGTCACCTCCCATTCGGTGGTGAACGTCCTGCCGCTCTTGAGGGTGCGGGCGCGGGTGTCGGTCGTCGCGTCCACGTCCCAGCCGCGCGGGGCGTCGACGTCGACCGAGACGGACTCGACCGTGGTGCGGCCGTTGTTGACCGCGGTCGCGGTGAGCGCGGCGGCGTCGCCGGCCTCGACCTGGCCGAGGTCGGACCCGCCGACCTGGACGTCGGCCGGGCTGCTCCCCGCGTGCGAGGCGGCGACCTTGTACACGACGGTGCCGTGCGCGGGGACGGTCGCCGCGATCGTCCCGGCGGTCTCGTACGTCTCGTGCTCCCAGAGGTCCCGGATCTGGTAGGACCCGCTGCGGCGCAGGCCGATCGCGTCGGCGTCGGTGGCGATCGTCTGCGCGGCGCCCGTCTCGTTGAACAGCGCCACGGCGTAGCTCCCGTCGGCGAGCCGCTTCTTCAGCACCCACAGTCCGTCCTCAGGGGACACGACCGCGGCCTGCTCGCCGAGCCGGTCCTGGTCGACCGCGATGACCTCCTCGTTGCCGAGGATCTCGTAGGTCGCGTCGGTGGCGTCGCGCAGGTCGGTGCCGATGAGCAGCGGCGCGGCCATCATCGCCCAGAGGCTGAAGTGGCTGCGGTACTCCGTGTCGGTCATGCCGCCGTTGCCGACCTGGAGCATGTCGGGGTCGTTCCACCCGCCGGGCCCGGCGTACTCGGCGAGCTCCACATTGTCCTTGAAGATCGACAGCATGGAGCCGTACGAGTCGCTGATGTCGAAGGTGGTGCGCCACAGGTCGCCGCCGACCTCCTCGGCCCAGCCCGACCACGGCTCGTTGTCGCCCCATTCGCAGATGCTGTAGACGATGTCGCGGCCGGTGGCCTCCAGCGCGTCGCCCATGGCGGCGTAGCGCTCCTCGGCGGGGACGCCCTGGTTGTTGCAGTTGTCGTACTTGAGGTAGTCGACGCCCCAGTCGGCGAACTGCTGCGCGTCGCTCGCCTCGTGCCCGAGCGAGCCGGGCATGTCGCCGCTGCACGTCCGCGTGCCGGCGCTGGTGTAGACCCCGAACTTCAGGCCCTTGGAGTGGATGTAGTCGGCGAGCGCCTCGAAGCCGCTCGGGAAGCGCTCGGCGTTGACGACGAGCTTGCCGTTTTCGTCCCGGTCGTACTCGGCCCAGCAGTCGTCGAGGTTGATGTACTCGTATCCGGCGTCTTTGAGTCCCTTCTCGACGAAGAGGTCGGCGATGCCCATGATCATGTCTTCGTTGAAGTCCTCGCCGCACTGCGTGGCGTTCCAGTTGTTGAAGCCCATCGGCGGGGTGTCCGCCGCGGTGTCGGGCTGCCCGCCGCCGGGTTCCGGCTTTGCGGCGGCGGGCCCCGCCGCCAGGGCCGCCGCCGCGAGTGCCAGTGCGACCGCGGCCGCCAGTCTCCGGTGCGGACTACGTTGCGGGCGTGAGGGATTCGGGGTTCTCATCGCTGCCTCCTTGCAGACGCTGATCGCATGTCAAGTGCAGACATGCATATGCGTCGACGTTAGAACACGGTGAGATCTGTTGGAAAGCGTGTAAACGCTAGCCTTAATGTTTATGAGGAAACTTTGAGGTTGGGACCCAAGGGGCAGGGAGGCACTGTCGGGCACGCGGCGGGCCTCTTGTTAGGCAGGCCTAAGTTCATGTAGGCTCAGCTAACTCATGGCCCCCGACGGAAGGAGTCGCCATGCGCCCATCGGCGGCGGAGACGGCTCGCACGCTGGCGCGCGGCCGGCTGCCCGGTCTCGTGCGCTTCGACGACGGGGTCGCGGTCACCGGCGTCCAGCACGCGACGGACCGCCGCGGGCGCCCGCTGCTGCTGGCCCCGGCGGGCGAGGAGCTCGCGACCCGTCTCCAGGGGCGGGAGGCGCCACGCGTGTCGCTGAGCGTCGACGACGTGCCGCCGCGCCTCGGCGCCCCGAGCCTGGGCCGCGTCCGCGTGGTCGGCGACCTGCTCCCGGTGCCCGAGGACGACGTGCGCGAGGCCGTCCTCGAATACGCCCAGTCGATTCCCGACCCGGACCTCTTCGACGTCGGCGAAGGGGTCGCGATCCTGCGGCTCGCGCCCGACCGCGTGACGCTCAACCGCGGCGGCACCACCGACCTGGTCGACCTGACCGCTTACGCCGCAGCCGAACCCGACCCGCTCCAGGAGTGCGAGGAGGACCTGCTCGCGGACCTCTCCGACCACCACACGGCCCAGCTGGAGGGCTACCTGTGCCGCCTGCTCGGCGAGGCGACCGCGTTCGCCGACGGGCCGCCGCAGGTGATGCGGCTCGACCGGTACGGCTTCGTCGTGGACCTCGGCGAGCGCTCCGGCGAACTCGGCCGCGGCCGCTGGGTGCGCCTGGAGTTCGCGCGGGCCGTGAAGAGCCAGCACGACCTCGCGCACCTGATGCACCCGATCCTGTGCGCCCGCAACCACTGCGGCGAAAACGAATGAGGCCGGGCCCGCCTCACGGACGGGCCCGGCGCTTCAACTGATCGCTAGTCGCATTCCCAGGTGACGGCCTTCAGGATGTGGTTCCCGAACTCGTCCTCCCCGGCGAACACCTGGCCCGCGGCCAGCTCGCCGTCCTCGCTGATCGAGGTGGCGTTGTCGCCGAACCAGTTCTCGGCCGGGTCGACCAGGCCGGGAAGCTCGACGAGCTCGCCGTCCTCGTCCTGGAGCGCGGCGACCGGGTCGACCGAGCCGGAGGCGGTCCCGTCCTCGTTGATGCCCACCGAGTAGTTCAGGTCGAGCACCTCGACGGTGCCGTCCTCAAGGTTCCAGCGGACCGCGTTCTCCGAATCGGAGGTGAGCAGGTAGCCGACCGCCCAGTCGCCGGCGACGTCGCTGGCGTAGAACGCCGCGACGGTCTCGGGGTCGATGCCCTCGGGCAGCGGCAGCTCCTCGCCGGTCCCGTCCGGGTGCCACACGTACGGCTTGCCCTCGAAATCGCCTCCGGCGGAGCCGACGATCGTGCCGTCCTCGTCGATGGCGGTCGCGCCGCCCCCGGTCGCGCCTTCGGGCAGCGGCAGCTCGACGGGCTTGACCTGGCCCGGCAGCCACTTCACCGGCTTGAACGGGCCCTGGCCGGTGGTGCCGACGATGACGCCGTCGTCGTTGACCCCGGTCGCGGCGCCCCCGTCGTTGGCGGCCAGCTCCCTGACCTCGCCGTCCTCGAAGACGTACGGCAGGTTGCCCTCCCCGACCCAGCCGGACCCGACCGCGAGGCCGTCCGCGTTGACGTCGTTGAGCGACTGGTCCAGGCCCGGGATCGGGACCTCGGTGACCTCGCCGTCCTCGTACAGCAGCGGGTAGCGCTCGTCGCCGTCGAGCCCGGCCGGGTAGGCGCGGTAGGCGATGACCGAGCCGTCGGCGCTCATGCCGGTGACGATGCTGAAGTACAGGCCCTCGGGCATCGGCAGCTCCTGGAGGACGCACTCCTCGCCCCCACTCGGCGCTGCCGCCGCGCCCTGGACCGGCAGGGTCGCGGCCGCCGCTGCGGCTATCGCGACCATCGCGCCGCCGGCGAGGAACGCCCGCGGGCGCCTGGGGACTTGCTCGTTCGTGTTCGACTTCGTGTGCGACACGGTGCCGTCCTTTCGTAACGATCCCGGGGCGGCAGCCCCGGACCCCCCAAGTACGCGCGCCCGAGTGCCATGCGTTGCAACGAATCTCGCAAAAACGAAGTAACCGCCCCGCCACACCGGCGTACGCGGTGGCACCGCCAGGCCAGAATGCACCCGACCGACACGCATCCCGAAGAGGAGCCGAAATGGCCGCCGAAGACCAAAAACGGCCGCACCCCGCCGTAACAGCGGTGCTCCTGACAGTGGTCATCGGAATCCTCCTCGCGTTCCCGGTCGCCCTGTACGCCAACGTCGTGGCCATGATCGACGGCTACCGCGCCTCCCACGGCCAGGCCGGCGTCCCCGGCACCGCCGTCGTCGAAAGTGAGCACAACGGCCGCGGCGAACAGGTCTGCACCGGCGTCTTCACCCCCGCCGGCGGCGGCCCCACCGTCGAGACCCGCATCGAGGTCACCGGCGACTGCCTGATCGGCCAGCAGGTCGACGCCCGCCTCATGGAAGGCCGCCCCTCCCCGTTCATCGGCTACGACGACCCCCGCGCCTGGGAGGCCGGCTCCGGCGACTGGGCGATGTACCTCCCCCTCGTCATCCTCTTCGGCCTCCTCAGCCTGCCGATCCTCCTCCTGCTCGCCATGATCGCCAAGCGCCTCCTCCGCGGCAAGACCCCGCCCGAACTCTGACCCCCGCCACAGAGCAGAAGTGCTGTACCCTTGCTGAGGCCGCGTTGCGGCCGGAACGGGACGTGGCGCAGCTTGGTAGCGCACTCGCTTTGGGAGTGAGGGGTCGCAGGTTCGAATCCTGTCGTCCCGACAGAAAACCAGTGGTCAGGAGGGCTTCCCGAAACTCAGGAAACCCGACTGACCGGCTCATGCTGGTCACGTGCTGGTCTGATGAACCAGGATCCCCCGGCACGCTGGCCGACGAAAGCCCCTCCGATAGTGACCTCAGTCACTCACTGGATGCTCGTTTGCGGTTTGCTTGAGCCGCTTCGTGTTCCTCCAGGCGCAGCCCGACAAATTCGTTCCGGCGGGTCGATCCCACTTGCGAGACATGAGAAAGGCCCCGGCGTCCTGCCGGGGCCGCGGCGCAGTGTGCAAGGTCAGTTGCCGGCGGCGTTGTACTCCTCGATGATCGCTTGCGGGATGCGTCCACGCGGCGAGACCTTCTTGCCGTTTCGTTCGGCCCACTCCCGGATCGCCTTGTTGTGGTCCCGATCGCCGGACCGGCGGCGCGGAGCTACTGCTTGCCGAACGGGTCCACGCGCGGCCCCGAGGCTATAGCGACCCAGTCGGGTGCCCGCCTCCTGGAACTTCTCCAGCGCATCCCGCAGCTCCTTGGCGTGCACATCCGAGAGGTCGATCTCGTACGCCTGACCATCCAAAGCGAACTTGACGGTCTCGTCGGCCTTGCCGCCATCGATGTCATCGATGAGAACGACCTGTGTCTTTCTCGCCATGTTCACTCCTAATTGCTTATTGAATGCCGCTGTCACTAGAGGGTTGCCATAAGTGATGCAAATATGGAAGTCCAGCGGAGGTACTCGCACCGATTGGAAAGCGTACAGTGTGAGCCGGTGGTGCAAAGTGGCTGGGACGTCTTAGGTCGGCTCTGAGATGGACAGGCGATGTCTCCGTAGGCTCTGACGCTGATGGCTTGAGGCGCGGTCTTCCATCCGGGGGTGGCGGGCACCTGGATCCGGTCTCGAGCGAGGACTACGTGGTCATTTTTTGACGTAGCAGTCGACATAGTGCTCGCCGTGGAATTGCGTTTGCTCGTGATGGCTGTTGGCTCGGCTGGTCAGGGCGTGGGTGAAGGTCCGTGATATCGGTAATGGTGTGATTCCGATGAATGGCAGTGGCCTGTAGGGGTTTCGGGAGTTGTACCTGGTGGCTTTGGCGAGGTTGTCGACCCCGGCAAGGCGGAGTCCGCCGATGGCGAGATTGCGGAAGCTGGCCATCGCGCGGGGCGCGTTCCCGGTTCTGAGCCGGGAGGCGTCTTCGCGGAAGGTGGTGTCCCTGACCAGGTGGTGGCGGTTCTCGATGGCCCAATGCCGACGAACGAGCGCTGCGATGTCGGCTGGAGAGGCCTGGTGGACTTCCAGGCTGGTGACTGCGTAGACCGTCTCGCGTGACCGCTTCTCGCCGTCGACCTGGCGGCGGCGGTGGAGCTTGATGGCGGTGACCGCGCCGGGGAAGGGTAGTCCTCCGGCCGCGGGATCGATCCCGCAGACCTTGACCGATCGGGACTCGCTTCGGCCGTGTCCGGTCTCCGCCGCTTGCGCTCCGCGGCCCACCTCGCTCCAAGGCAGGCCCTTGAGCTGCCGATACAAGTGCTTCTGGTTTGCCTTCACGATGGCGGCGTAATGGGCGCCTTTGACATCGACGAGCCAGGCAGCCTGGGCTTTCACGGTGTGGAGCGCATCGAAGGTCACGACCGTGCCGGCCAGGTCCATCCAGGCGAGCAGTCCCTTGAACTCGCCGGTCTCGTTGGTCTTCGACCCGACATTGCGCTGCGCGAGAGTCACCGCCGCATCCTGGTCGACCGCGGAAAGCAGATGCACGCGTCTGCCCTCACGGTTCCTGGAGCCGCGCAGGGTCTTCCCATCGACCGCGACCGCCCGCAGGCCCGGCGCTCGCTCGCCATCGCCTGCCGGTGCGGCGCGGCGAGCGGTCAGCCAGGCGCAAACGGCCCGGTCGAGTGCGTCGCCGTCGATCCGGGCCAGGACCGAGGTCAGGCACCTGCGCGAGGGCGACCGCCTGCGCCCGAGCGGGTGGCGGCGGATACCGAGTGCGGCGAGCACCTCAGCGGGGGCGTCGGTAGCCCACTCGCAGATCGCCTCGACCGTGACCGACCCGGCAACCACCGCAGCCGCGCACAGCGCCAGCAGGCTCGTCAGGGAGTACCAGCGGCCGCACCGTCCACGCGGGTCGGGCACCCAAGAAAGGTATCGGCGTAGGTCGGGGACCTCGTCGAGATTGATCTCGCCCAGGTTCGTGAAAGCATCGGCGATGGAAGAGGATAGTGGAGCCGGCACGGTTCTCCTTGGTGTTCAACAGGATTCAGCACCCAAATGATCACCCGGGCCGTGCCCGCGTCGTCATTGCACCCAGGCGAACCCGCCATCACAAGCCCGACATACGCGACTCTCGCCGTGCCCTGTCGGGGTGGTCCGCCGCGTCCGCGATCAGCAGAGAATCTCGCGGCCGTCCCCTGGGTCCTTGCCCTCTGGCGAGATCTTGCAAGCCCCGTAGTCCTCCCAAAACCACTCCTCGGGAAGTGTCAGGCGGAGCGTGCACGCGAGGATGAGCAGGCCGATCAGCACGGCGAAGGCGATCATCACCCAGCGCGCGATTCGCTGGGGCCACTTCCTCGGATGGGTCACGACCCCGACAATAACGGGGACGGCTTCCCACGTGGGTCCGCCCGAGACGGGGAACACGAGCGCGACTCGCTTGAATCCTGATAAACCCGAATCCACAAAGGGGCAATTCGGTTATACCGGGAACTCACCCACGCCCTGCTCGGCTGGTGGAGATGATCTGGCCGTGGATCATGTCGCGCCGCTTCGCCTCATCTCCGCGGTTGAGCACCTTCCACTTGACCTCGTAGGGCTCGGGCACGTCGTAGTCCTCGATGATGAAGTCGAGGTTCTTCTGCGGCGGGAGCAGCGTGCGGTTCTTGAGCATGTTTCGGAGTCGATCGGGACTGAATCTGTTCTGGGTGACGGTGCAGTCGATCCTGACCCCGTATCTGATGTCGACCGGGAAGCTGTCCTCGATGAACTCCTCAGTCCTCTTGTAGGTGGGGGCCTACGGTGCGGCTTCGGTCGTCGTCGAGGCAGGGATCGGCTTTCCGAAGACGGCCTTCCACTTCTTCTTCGCAATGGCAAGACCATTCTCCGTGAAGCCGAATCCCGCAAATGCGCCAGACGGGTGTCAACGGAGGTGCCAGATGGCCTGTCCGACGAGGTTGCGGCGGTTTCAAGCGGCCGCCACGTCCGGCGGCCGCGGTCATGCCTTCTTGACGACGCTCGATTTGAGTTGCATGGCGCCGATGCCGGGCACCTTGCAGTCGATGTCGTGGCCGTCCACGCCGTCGACCAGGCGGATGCCGCGGACCTTGGTGCCGACCTTGATTCCGGTGGGACTGCCCTTGACCTTGAGGTCCTTGATGACGGTGACCGTGTCGCCGTCGGAGAGGACGTTGCCGACGGCGTCCTTGACCACCCGCTCCGCTGCCGTGGCGGCGACCGCGGAGGCGGCGGGGTTCCACTCGTGTCCGCACTCGGGGCACACCAGGAGCGGCCCCATCTCGTACGTGTACGCGCAGGAGCACTCGGGGCACGGCGGCAGGTTCTGGTCCATGCCCGGGAGTTTAGGCAGGACCAGCAGGTCGCACGTTCGGTTCGCGCACTGGCCGTGACGAGTGCCCCAACGGACGGGCCCGCCTGTGGATGATGAATTGCAGAGTTCTTCAATTGATCATTTAAGTGAGCGAATGGGGTCGGCCATGGCGGTGCCGCTGTACCAGGCGAAGGCGGAGTTCTTTCGGATGCTGGGGCATCCGGTGCGCATCCGCGTGCTCGAACTCCTCGGGGAGGGGCCGAAGCAGGTCCGCGAGCTGCTCACGGACACCGGTGTCGAGGCCTCCAGCCTGTCGCAGCAGCTGGCGGTGCTGCGCCGCGCCGGGATCGTGGCCTCTGCCCGGGAGGGCTCGACGGTCACCTACGCCCTGGCGGGACCGGACGTCGCCGACCTGATGCTCGCGGCCCGGCGCATTCTCACCGAGATGCTCGCCGGACAAGTTGAGCTCCTGGACGAACTGCGCGAGTCCGCGGTGTCGCGGGCGCGGTCGTGAGCGTCCGCAGTCGGGTTCGCGCCGCCTGGGGCCGCGTCGCGGAGCTCCTGCCCGGCCGGGCCGACCTCGCCGCCGTCCGGCGCTCGCCCGGCCGGGACCTCCTCGCCGGGGCCACCGTCGCG
>NZ_QFRW01000069.1:0-5461 GCF_003265355.1 Glycomyces dulcitolivorans
CGGCGTCGCGGCCGCCGATCGCGCGCGTGGTCCCGGCGGCGGCCTTCGCGAGGCGCCAGGCGATGAGGACGGTGAGCGCGAGCGGGGGGACGCTCAGGTGGATCGGTCCGATGTCGACGGGCACGCCGTGCCCGGAGAGCCACGCGGTCCCGGCCGCGGCGGCGACCACGGACACCGGGCCCTGCGCGCCGGCCTGCCACCAGCCGAGGATGACGCACACCAGGATCGGCGTGAACACGACTGTGGCGCACCAGATCGTGGTCGCCAGCGCGGACGCCAGGAGCGCGCGCGGGCGCTTGGGCCGGGGCCGGGCGCCGGTGTCGAGGACTTCGGTCTCGCGTTCGGAGTCGCGTTGCCGCGGAGCGGAACCGTCGATGCGCACGGTGTCGCGCTGCGCGGACCCTGAGCTGCCAGGGCGTCGGTTCGGTCGTCGCTCCACGCCGACCAGTCTGTCACAAGGGGGCACGCCGAGCACGGTTCCCATGACGGGCGGCCGAATGCGAGGATGGGTCCGGGATGTCCGGCCACGGGGGTCGGCGTTGAGGAGGCAGCAGATGGAAGGTCCGGGCGACTTCTACGCCAAGGTGGACGTCGAGGAGGTCGTGGACGGTGACACGTTCCGCGCCTTCATCGACGGCGAGAAGATCCGGGTGCGGATCATGGGCATCAACTCCCCCGAGTCCGGCGGGTTCCGCGAGGAGGAGGACTGGGGCGCGGAGGCGAAGGTCTACGCGAAGAGCAAGCTCGAAGGCCGCACCGTAACCCTGTTCACCGACCCCGGCGACGAGACGCACGACCAGTACGACCGGCTGCTCGCCCACGTGGTCATGGAGAACGGCATGAACTACGCGGTCCTCGCAGTCGCCGAAGGCATGGCCCACTCCTACATCCTGGGGCACCAGGAGCTGACCATCGGCGACACGCTGCGCAAGGCCGAGCGCCTGGCGAAGGGCGAGCGGCGCGGGATGTGGAAGTCGCTGGGGGCGGACGAATAGCCCCGGAGGGGCTTTTCCACCGCGGTACCATCGCCAGGCGAAGGAGGCACTCCGATGACCATTGACCAGCCTGCTCGCCGTCGGCGCGTGACGGTCGCCGAGCTCCGCGCGCACCGCGCGGAGCTGGCGCGCATCGGCGAGCGCTACGGCATCAGCAACATCCGCGTGTTCGGTTCGGTCGCGCGCGACGAAGCCGACAGCGACAGCGACCTGGACCTGTTGGTGGACGTCGCCCCTGGACACGGCTACTTCGACATGGCCGGGTTCGCCCTCGATGTCGAGCAGCTGCTTGGCGTGTACACCGAGGTCTCGACGGTCCCCGGGCTGAAGGCGCGCATCCGCGACCGGATCGCGGCCGAGGCGATCCGGCTGTGAGGGACGACGGCGAGCGGCTCGCGGACATCCTCGACGCCGCCGAGAAGATCCGCCGGAAAGTCACCGAGGGACGCGAAGCGTTCGACGCCGACGAGTACGCGCAGTTGGCGATCGTCCACCTGGTCCAGATCATCGGCGAAGCCGCGAACCGGCTGTCGCCGGAGCTGACCGGAGCGCACCCCGAGATCCCGTGGCGGCAGATCGTCGCCACCCGGAACCGCGTGGTGCACAGCTACTTCGATGTCGACATCGAGCTGCTGTGGAGCGTCGCGTCCGTCGACATTCCGAAGCTCGAAGAGCAGCTGCGCGCGTTCTAGACACGGAGGACGTGGCGCGCTGCTAGAGCGCGGAGGCGGTCTGGGCGTCGGTCTCGTCTTGTCTGGGTTCGCGGCCGTACAGCCACGGCTGGACGGCCGCGGCGAGGATGCCGCCGACGAGCGGCGCGACGATGAAGACCCACACGTGCTCCAGCGGGACGCCACCGGCGAACAGGGCCGGGCCGAGCGAGCGGGCCGGGTTGACCGAGGTGCCGGTCAGCGGGATGCCGACGAGGTGGATGATCGCGAGCACCAGGCCGATGGCGGCGCCGGCGACGGGCGTGGCGCCCTTCTTGCTGGTGACGGCGAGGACGGTGAAGACGAGCAGGAACGTCAGGAACACCTCGATGACGATCGCGCCGGTGAGGTTGACGGAGCCGCCGTAGTTGTTGGCGCCCAGGGAACCGGTCTGGTCGACGACGTCGCCGGCGGTGGTCATGAACTTGAGCATCGCGGCGCCGAGGATGCCGCCGACGAACTGGGCGATCCAGTAGCCGACGGCGGTGCCGATGTCGACGCGGCCGGTCAGGAGCGCGCCGAGCGTGACGGCGGGGTTGACGTGGCAGCCGGAGATGGGGCCGACGGCGTAGGCGAGTGCGAAGAGCACGAGGCCGAAGGCGAAGGCGACGCCGGTGAAGCCGATCGCGTTGATGCCGTACACCGCCGAGCCGACGGCGAAGAAGACCAGGCAGAAGGTGCCGACCAGCTCGGCCCAGATCGCGCGCATGACGTCCCCCTCGGAAACCGTTTCCTACGTCTGTTCCAGAGAGGATGGCAGGATCTGCGGTCCTTTGTGAGCGTTTCGCGGTATTCGGAACCTGTTCAGGCGCGTTCGAGGTAGTGGAGGACGGCGGCGACGCGGCGGTCGGTCTGGTCGTCGGGGGCGAGGCCGAACTTGAGGAAGATGTTGCGGATGTGCTTGTGGACGGCGTTCTCGGTGATGAACAGCCGCTGCGCGATCGCGCCGTTCCCGAGGCCCTCGGCCATGACCGACAGGACCTCCTTCTCGCGGGGGGTGAGGCGTTCGACGGGGTCGTCGGCGCGGCGCTGCGCGAACAGCTGGGCGACGACCTCGGGGTCGATGGCGGTGCCGCCGCCCGCGACGCGGTGCAGCGCCTCGACGAACGCGTCGACGCGGCCGACGCGCTCTTTCAGCAGGTAGCCGACGCTGCGGGCGCCGTCGGCGAGGAGGTCGGTGGCGAAGGACTGCTCCACATAGGCGGAGAGGACGAGGACCGCGAGGCCCGGGTGGGCGCGGCGGGCGGCGACGGCGGCCTTGATGCCCTCGTCGGTGTGGGTGGGCGGCATGCGGACGTCGACGACGGCGATGTCGGGGCGGTGCTCCTCGACGGCGGCGAGGAACGCGGCCGGGTCGCCCACGGAGGCGACGACCTCGAACCCCTCCCCTTGCAGCACCAGGTTGAGGCCCTCCCGCAGGAGGGTGTCGTCCTCGGCGATCACGATCCGCACGGCAGCTCCACTCTGATCTCGGTCGGCCCGCCGGGCGGGCTGTTCACCGTGGTAGTCCCGTCGAGGGCCTCGACGCGGCGGGTGATGCCGGCGAGGCCGGACCCGGCGCCGGGGTCGGCGCCCCCGCGGCCGTCGTCGGTCACGGTCACGGTGAGCGTATTCCCCCGCCGCCGCACCTCCACCGACGCGTTCTTGGCGCGGGAGTGCTTGGCCACGTTGGTGAGGGACTCGGCGACGACGAAGTAGGCGGTGGCCTCGACGCTCGCGGGGCACCGGCCCGGCACGTCGACGTCCACGGTGCAGGGGACGGCGCAGTCGGAGGCGAGCGCGTTGAGCGCGCCGGCGAGGCCGCGGTCTTCGAGGACGGGCGGGAGGATTGAGCGGACGACCGCGCGCAGTTCGGCGAGCGCGCCCTCGACGGTGTCCTGGGCGCGGCCGAGGATGTCGACGGCCTTGTCGGGGTCGCGGGGGATCTCGCGCTTGGCGGCGCCGACGAGGACGGCGACGGCGACGATCCGGTTCTGGGCGCCGTCGTGCAGGGCCCGTTCGATGCGGCGCAGTTCGACGGCGTGCGCGTCGAGGGCGGCCGCGCGGGTCGCGGTGAGGCGGGCGACGCGCTCGGACAGGTCGATGTCGGGGTCGGGCCCGAGGTAGTGGACGCCGGGGCGGCCCTGGAGGTCGAGGAGCTTGGGGCCGAACAGGATCCAGAGGGCGAAGATCGCGATGCCGGTGGCGAGTCCGAGGGTCGCGGTGCCGAGCGAGTCGGCGTCGATGAAGCCGTTGAGGATCTGCTGCTCGGACTCGGGCACGAACGTCCACCACAGCGGGTAGGTGGCGTCGCGGACGGCGATGAACGGCATCTGGAGGAGGGTCGCGCCGATGATGAGGCCCCACGTGCCGTGGAGGAACACCCACATGAGGTCGCGGCGCGCGGACGGGTCGGCGCGCAGTTCGCGCAGGCTGCGCGGCGGGTCGGCG
Source organism: Glycomyces dulcitolivorans (assembly GCF_003265355.1). Classification (GTDB taxonomy): domain Bacteria; phylum Actinomycetota; class Actinomycetes; order Mycobacteriales; family Micromonosporaceae; genus Glycomyces; species Glycomyces dulcitolivorans. Next base: position 4,136 of record NZ_QFRW01000069.1, read on the forward strand.
TCGGGGCCCGCGTACGGGGACTCGATCTCGTGGCCGAGGCGCCGGAGGCGGCGGCGTTCGAGCCCGGTGAGGAGGCGCACCCACTGCATCGCGGGGTGCACGACGAACCTGCCGAGGCCCAGGACCGAGAGCAGGCCGGTGAACAGCAGCATCGGGATGGTGTAGACCGCGAGGATGCCGAACCCGGCGCCGATCGCGCCCCATCCGGAGGCGCGCAGCGACGCGAGGAGCAGCGAGCCGAGGCCGGCCTTGTCGTCGCCTTCGGGGCGCAGCTGGACGTCGAACCACGCCCTGACGCGATCCCGCCTGCGAACTGCCATTCCATCCTCCAAAGGTCCGCTAGGAAACGTACCTGCGAACCCCGGCATCGTCGCTACAGCCAGCTGTACCCGGCCGCGAGCGCGCGCACTACAGCTGGCTGTACCCGTCCGGTTGAGGCTGTCCCCACCTCATTTCCGGCAGCTGACCGCATTGGAACGGGACGCCGATCGCCATAGCGTGCAGTCATACCAGGAAACCCGGAGGCACACCCGATGACCACTGTCCTCGCCGCTCCCCCCAGACCCGCGACCACCGCTCCGGCGCTGGCGCTGCGCGAGATCTCCAAGACCTACGACGGGGCCCACACCGTCCTCGACCGCATCAGCCTCGACGTCCCCGGCGGCGCGTTCATCGCCGTCATGGGCGCGGCCGGCTCGGGCAAGTCCACGCTCGTGCACTGCGCCGCAGGGCTCGACGACCCCACCGGCGGGGAGGTCCGTATCGCCGACCGGCGCGTCAACGGCCTCGGCGAGGCGAAGCGGACCCTGCTGCGGCAGGGACGGATCGGCTTCGTGTTCCAGTCCTACAACCTGCTGCCCTCGCTCACGATCGAGGAGAACCTGGCGCTGCCGCTGCGCCTCGCCGGGGCCGAGGACGACCGCGACTGGCTCCGCCACCTCGCCGAGCGGACCGGCATCGCCCGGTTCCTCGCGCGGCGCCCCGCCGAGCTCGCGCCGGTGCTCCAGCAGCGGGCCGCGGTCGCGCGGGCCTTCGCGTCCCGGCCCGACCTCGTCGTCGCCGACGAGCCGACCGGCGCACTGGAACCGTACGAGGCCGCCGAGATCCTCGACCTCATGCGGGAACTGGTCGACGAGTGGGCGCCCGGGCTCCTCATGGTCACGCGCGATGCGGCCTCGGCCTCGCGGGCGCACGCGACGTTCGCGCTCGAAGGGGCGCGGCTGCGGCCCGTCCTCACGACTTCTCTTCTTTGATTCCGGGGGAAGAACAGTCGGGCCCGCCGTCCGGGGGGACGGCGGGCCCGACTGCGCGGGTGTGCTGTGGAGT
>NZ_QFRW01000069.1:5481-23927 GCF_003265355.1 Glycomyces dulcitolivorans
CGACGGCGGCGCGGCGGCCCAGCAGCGCGGTGGCGCTGGCGAGCAGGCCGATGACCGCGACCACGGTCACCATGTAGAGGCCGGGCCGGTACTGGTCGAGGTTGGTGGCGACGCCGCCGGAGATCAGGCCGGTGACGATCGCCAGGACGACCGCGCCGCCGATCTGGCCGGAGGTCTGGACCAGGCCGGAGGCCAGGCCCTGCTCGTCGTCCGAGATGCCTTCGGTGGCCTGCACCATGACCGCGGAGAAGCCGATGGCGAAACCGAGGCCCAGCAGCAGGAACGAGGGCAGGTAGTCGGCGAAGTAGTTCGGCTCGGGGTTGCCGCCGCGCAGGATGAACCACAAGTAGCCGAGGACGAACGAGGCGAGCGCGGCGATGATCATCGACTTGGTGCCGTAGCGGTCGATGAACCGGCCGGCGAGCGGCGACAGGATCGCGACGATGACCCCGGCGGGGGCCAGCGCGAGCGCCATCTGGATCGGCTCCCACTGGAGCGTGTTCTGGAGGTACAGGGACACGATCGTCTGGAAGCTGATGTAGGAGCCGAAGATCGCGAGCGCGGCCAGGTTGGCGCGGACGATCGACTTGACCTTGAAGATGCTCAGGCGCACCAGCGGGTGGGCGACCTTGTTCTCGACGATGAAGAACGCGCCGAGGAGGACCACCGCGGCCGCGGTCGTGGCGGTGACGAGCGGCGTGAAGCCGGTCTCGGGGACCGTGACGATCGTGTAGACCGCGGCGAGCATGCCGCCGGTGAGGGTGGTGGCGCCGAGGAAGTCGATGTGCCCCTTCTCGCGCTCGGCGTTCTTGGGGACCACGACGAACGCGGCGACGAGGACGGCGGCGACCACGGCGACCGGCGCGAAGAACGTCAGGCGCCAGTCGACGCTGGTGAGCAGGCCGGAGGCGATGAGGCCGGAGGCGTACCCGGTGGCGCCGAAGACCGTGAAGATCGACAGGGCCTTGTTGCGGTCGTGGCCTTCCTTGAAGGTGGTGGTGATGATCGACAGGGCGGCCGGGGCGGTGAAGGCGGCGGCCACGCCCTTGACGATGCGGGAGGCGATGAGGAGGCCCTCGTGCTCGACCAGGCCGCCGATCAGCGACGCGGCGCCGAAGACGACGAGCGCGGTGAGGAAGACCTGGCGGCGTCCCAGCAGGTCGGCCATGCGTCCGCCGAGGAGGAGCAGGCCGCCGTAACCGAGGATGTAGCCGTTGACGATCCACTGGAGCGACGAGGTCTCCAGGCCGAGTTCCGCGCCGATCGACGGGAGCGCGACGCCGACCATGGAGACGTCGAGCGCGTCGAGGAACATCGCGAGGCCGGCCACGAAGAGGACGGCCCAGAGCTTTGGTCCCCATCGGCTCGGGGCATGTGAGGGGGTATCGACATCCTTCGAAGTGGTGGTGGCCTGCGGTTTCGGTTCGGTGATCGTCATGAGGAGAAACTTACATGCATGCGCATTGGATGTCAACGCATCAAATGCGTGGACATTAAATGTCTTGACATGGTAATCTCCAGGTCATGGAGGCCGTAGTAGACGAAGGCGTGTGCACGAAGTGGTCTGAAACACTGCGCGTGTACCACAACACATCGTGCGAACTCGAGAACGAGCTTCAGGACGGGCACGACCTGGGCCTGAGCGAGTTCGAGGTGCTCAAGATCCTCTCCCGCAGCTGCCTCAAGGGCGGCGGGAAGGCGAAGATGAAGGAGCTCGAAGGCGAGATGTACCTCAGCCAGAGCGCCCTCTCGCGCACCGTCACCCGCCTGGAGAAGGACGGCCTGGTCACCCGGGCGACCTGCGACTTCGACCGCCGGGCGAACTTCCTCATGATCACCCCGGCGGGCGTGGACCGCTTCGAGGCGGCCGAGCCGACCTACCGGGCCGTGCTGGTGCGCCACTTCGCCTGAACGGGGTTACCGCTCACCGGAGTTGCTGTTGTCAAGCCGTTGGGGCGCTTGTGCTCATGGGCGCTTTCGGACGGCATACCCCCTTGCGCCGTGACGGTCGGTAAGGTGAGGTGGAGAGCAGTCACAACCGATCCGGCATGGAGAGTGGATGTCATGACTCCCCCAGAGAACGACCGACCCGACGACGAGGACGGCGGCACCTTCAAGCTGAAGCCCGGCGCCGGCTCCCCGCCGCCGCCCGCGGCTCCGGCCCCCGAAGGGGACGAGTCCGGCCTCGACCGCACCATGAAGATCTCGCGCGCCGACGTCCAGCAGGGCACGCCGCCTCCGCCCCCCTCCCCGCTCGGCAACCCGACCGGCCCGGCCGACCCGCCCGGCGCCCCGTACGCCGAGACCACCGTCATGCCGCAGTCCGGCGGCTCCCAGACCGGGTTCCAGCCCGCGGGCACGCCCCCGCCGGCGCCGAACCCGCTCGGGTCCGGGCAGTTCCCGCAGACCGGCCCGCAGCAGTACGGCCAGCCGCAGGGCCAGCAGCCCGGCGCCTACCCGCCGCCCCCGCCGCAGGCGGGCTTCCCGCAGCCGCAGGCCACCGGCCCGGCCGGCGCCGCGCCTGAGGGCATCAAGCGCATCGGCCTGATGGTGCTCATCGCCGCGGGCGTGGGCCTCCTGGGCAACATCCTCGTCTTCGCCACGCTCGGCGGCTTCTACGTCGGCAGCGCCGTCTTCGGCATCCTGTTCGCCGCCGCGTGGGGCTGGTACGGCTGGGCCCTGCCGCAGGGCAAGATCACCTCGCCCGGCCTGCGCCTGACCGGCATCATCCTGGTCATGGTCGGCGCCGGGTTCTCGATCATCTCGCTGCTCAGCTCATTCGGCGCGTTCGCGCTGTTCGGCGGGCTCGGGGCGATCCTGCTCCTCCAGAGCCTCCTCATGGCCGGCGCGCTCGGCTACGCGTCCTTCATCTACCTCAAGGACGAGCAGGCCAAGGCGTACATCAAGGGCCCGCCGACCGCGCCCGCCGGCTACCCGCCGGCCGGGTACGGCCAGCAGCCCGGGTACGGCCAGCCCGGCGCCTACCAGCAGCAGCCGCCGCCCGGCTACGGGCAGCCGCAGGGCCAGCAGCCCGGCTACCCGCCGCCGCCCCCCGGCTACCAGCAGCCGGGCCAGCAGCAGCCGCCGCAGCCGCCCTACGGCCAGTAGGACTTCCAACCCCCGCCGGTCGCGACTAAGCTCACCCGTATGTGAACAGGCCGCGGCGCCATCGATCGCCACGAGCGACGACGGCGCCGCGGCCTCTGTACGAGGAGGTACACCTATGTCTGCATCCGGCGCGCCCATCCGCGTGGTCGTGGCGAAGGTCGGGCTCGACGGCCACGACCGCGGGGCGAAGGTCGTGGCGCGGGCGCTGCGGGACGCGGGCATGGAGGTCATCTACACCGGCCTGCACAACTCCCCCGAGCAGGTCGTCGCCACCGCCCTCGCCGAGGACGCCGACGCGATCGGCCTGAGCATCCTCTCCGGCGCCCACATGACCCTCTTCCCGCGGGTGCTGAAGCTCCTCGAAGAGAACGACGCCCGCGACATCGTCGTATTCGGCGGCGGCATCATTCCCGACGAGGACGCCGCGCAGTTGCGCGAAGCCGGAGTGGCGCAGATATTCGGCCCCGGCGCCTCGACCCAGGCCATCGCCGAATGGGTCCGCGGCCACGTGCCCTCACCCGATCAGGGCAGCCCCGCGGCCGTGTAACCGGCCTTTACCTGCGAAAACGCCCAGGGCAAAAAATTCTTCGAGGAGACCGTAACCGGGTCCCGCGGCCCTCGTTCTTATAAGTGTCGGACGCGGAAGCAAAGCCGCCGAAGACGCATCAGCAGTCGGCCGAAAGGCCGCCGGACAATAACGCAGCCGCTTCACCGGGAGTTCACTTCCGCAAGTGCCGGGTTATTGAGCTGTGCCACAAGCTGCCGATGCCCTGTCGATTGAGGGGTGGCGATAGGGCATCGTGCCTAAGGGAATCAAGCCATTGAGGGGTGGGCTTGGTTCCCGCTAAGGGGACCGGACGCCTGAGGGGTGCGTCCGGTCCCCGCCTCTTTCCCCGCCGCGCACGCCGGTCCCGGACCCGCCCCGCCGCGGATGTCGCACCCGCCTGGCATCGTTGAAACCGGGGGGTTCCCCACCCCGACACACCCGTCCCCGGGGGCCGCTCGACCTCACCGGCCCCTGCGCGTGACCGTGAAATCCTCGACCTCGTCACACCTGCCGCCCGCCGTAAGGCCCCGCCGTCCGCGCGGGGTTACCCTGCGATAACGGGCACCTGTACCTGCTCCCCCGTCCGCCGGACCCGGTTCGCCGAGACCGCGGCCCGCCCGGGCCCGGGCGGGGAGCCCCAGGCCGTCCGGTCAAAGAAGACTAGCTAGTGGAGCGGACTCTACAGTGGATCTGTACGAATACCAGGGCCGCGCACTGTTCGCCCGGCACGGAGTGCCGGTTCTGGACGGCGGCGTCGCCACCACCACACAGGAGGCCGTGGAGCTCGCCGAGCGCCTCGGCGACCGGGTGGTCGTCAAAGCGCAGGTGAAGGTCGGCGGACGCGGCAAGGCCGGCGGCGTCAAGCTCGCCGACACCGTGGACGAGGTGAACACCCACGCGACGAACATCCTGGGCATGGACATCAAGGGCCACACCGTCGAGAAGGTCATGCTGACGGTGACCGCCGACATCGACGAGGAGTACTACTTCTCGTACCTGCTGGACCGCGCGAACCGCACCTTCCTGTGCATCGCGTCGACCGCCGGCGGCATGGAGATCGAAGAGGTCGCCCACACCGCCCCCGAGAAGGTCGTGAAGCTCCCGATCGACGCCGGCGTCGGCGTCACCCCGGAGATCGCGGACGGCATCGTCACCCAGGCCGGCTTCCCCGAGGACCTCCGCGACCAGCTCGTGGACGTGTTCGTGAAGCTCTGGGGCGCCTTCGTCGCCGAGGACGCGACCCTCGTCGAGGTGAACCCGCTCGTGCGCACGCCCGAGGGCCGGGTCCTCGCGCTCGACGCGAAGGTCACCCTCGACGAGAACGCGGACTTCCGCCACCCCGACAACGCCGAGTTTGAGGACAAGTCCTCGGTCGACCCGCTGGAGCAGCGCGCCAAGGACTCCGGCCTCAACTACGTGAAGCTCGACGGCTCCGTCGGCATCATCGGCAACGGCGCCGGCCTCGTCATGTCCACCCTCGACGTCGTGTCGTACGCCGGGGAGAACCACGGCGGCGTCAAGCCCGCGAACTTCCTCGACATCGGCGGCGGCGCCTCGGCCGCGGTCATGGCGAACGGCCTCGAAGTGGTCCTGTCGGACCCGCAGGTCAAGAGCGTGTTCGTGAACATCTTCGGCGGCATCACCGCCTGCGACGAGGTCGCCCGCGGCATCCTCGGCGCCCTCCAGACGCTCGCCGACCGCGGCGAGGACGTCACCAAGCCGCTCGTCGCCCGCATCGACGGCAACAACGCCGAGGCGGGTCGCCAGATCCTCGCCGACGCGAACCACCCGCTCATCACCGTGGTCGAGACCATGGACGCCGCAGCCGACAAGGCCGCCGAGCTCGCACACAAGGGGGCCTAGGCAACATGGCAATCTTCCTCAACGAGACCTCGAAGGTCATCGTCCAGGGCATGACCGGCTCCGAGGGCATGAAGCACACCCGCCGCATGCTCAAGGCCGGCACCGAGATCGTCGGCGGCGTGAACCCGCGCAAGGCCGGCACCAAGGTCGACGTCGACGGCGTCAGCCTCCCGGTGTTCGCCTCCGTGCAGGAGGCCATCGCCGAGACCGGTGCGAACACCTCCGTCGTGTTCGTGCCCCCGGCGTTCTCCAAGGCCGCCGTGGTCGAGGCCATCGACGCCGAGATCGAGCTGGTCATCGTCATCACCGAGGGCATCCCGGTGCACGACTCCGTGACCTTCTGGAACTACGCCGAGTCCAAGGGCAACAAGACCCGCATCGTGGGCCCGAACTGCCCCGGCATCGCCAGCCCCGGCAAGTCGAACGCGGGCATCACCCCCGCCGACATCACCGGGACCGGCCCCATCGGCCTCGTCTCCAAGTCGGGCACGCTGACCTACCAGCTCATGTACGAGCTGCGCGACATCGGCTTCTCGACCTCCGTCGGCATCGGCGGCGACCCGGTCATCGGGACCACCCACATCGACTGCCTCAAGGCGTTCGAAGAGGACCCCGAGACCAAGGCGATCGTCATGATCGGCGAGATCGGCGGCGACGCCGAGGAGCGCGCGGCCGAGTACATCAAGAACCACGTGACCAAGCCGGTCGTCGGCTACATCGCGGGCTTCACCGCGCCCGAGGGCAAGACGATGGGCCACGCCGGCGCCATCATCTCGGGCTCGGCCGGCACCGCGGAGTCGAAGAAGGAGGCCCTTGAGGCCGCCGGCGTCAAGGTCGGGAAGACCCCGTCCGAGACCGCCCGCCTCATGCGCGAGGTCGTCGAGAACCTCTAAGCGGGGCAAAGCGAAAGGGGCCGGGCTGCGATGCAGCCCGGCCCCTTCTCCGCGCCTACGACTCCTCGATCCAGAAGTTGTCGTGGCGGGCGTAGAACGCCTGGCGCTCCTCGTCGGTGAGCTGCCCGATGGTCAGCAGGCCCTCGAAGTACTCCTCGCGCGGGGCGCCGGGGTGGAACATCAGCAGCATCGAGGCGGGCTCGCCGGACTCGTTGCGGAAGCCGTGGACGCCACCCTCGGGGACGTGCACGAAGTCGCCGGGCTCGTGGTCGACCCACTTGGCGCCGTTGAAGATCCGGACGGTCCCGGAGAGGATGTAGAAGGACTCCGAGATGGTGCGGTGGAAGTGCGGGTCGGGCCCGGAACGGGGCCCGCTGAAGTTCCACTGGTAGAGGCCGAACTGTCCGTTCGTGGTCGCGCCGGTCGCGAGGTAGTCGGCGGTGCCGCCGTTCGCGAAGAGGATGTCGGCCGGGGCCGAAGCGGGCCGGAACTGGGCGCTCATCTCGCCGTCGTCGCCGAAGTACCGCGGTTCTGGGTAGGACATGTCGTGCTCCTCGGTCTCGCGGCCGCGCACGGCCGCGAGCCGAGCCTACCTCCGGACCCGTCAGGGCCATCCGGCATATTGGGGTGGTACTAGCCGCACGGCAAGCGTGCGGCGGACCGAAGGGACCGGGGAATGAGCGAGACCGTGCTGTTCGAGAACGCGTCGGTGCTGGACACCGCGGCCGGGGCGATCGCGCCGGGGCAGCGGGTGCTGGTGCGCGGCGGGGAGATCGCCGCGGTCGGGCCGGACGTGGCGGCCCCGGAGGGCGCCGCGGCCGTGGACCTCGGCGGTAAGACGCTCATGCCGGGGCTCATCGACTGCCACGTGCACGTCAACGCCCACACCGCGGACCTGGCGGGCCTGGGCGACCAGTCACCCGCGTACGTCGCCGTCAAGGCCTCGATCGAGCTGCGGGAGATGCTCCACCGCGGGTTCACCACGGTGCGGGACCCCGGCGGGGCCGACTTCGGCATCCACGACGCCGTCGCCGAGGGGCTCATCGACGGGCCGCGGATCTTCTTCGGCGGCAAGGCGCTGTCGCAGACCGGCGGGCACGTCGACATGCGCCCGAGGGGGCGCAGCGTGAGCGACGACCACCAGTGCTGCCCGGACCTGGGGCTGGTGTGCGACGGGGTCGACGGCGTGCGCAAGGCCGCCCGCGAGCAGCTGCGCACCGGCGCGCACCACGTCAAGATCATGCTGTCGGGCGGCGTCGCCTCGCCGACCGACCGGATCGACTCGACCCAGTTCTCCCTCGACGAGATCCGCGCGATCGTCGACGAGGCCGAGGCCGCCAACCGGTACGTCGCCGGGCACGCCTACACCGCGCGGGCCATCAACCGGGGCCTGGAGGCGGGCGTGCGGTCGATCGAGCACGGCAACCTCCTCGACGAGTCCAGTGTGGAGCTGTTCCTTAAGCACGACGCGTTCCTGGTGCCCACCTTGGTGACCTACCACCGGATGGCGATCGAAGGGGCCGCGTACGGCCTCTCGGCGGCGAACCTCGCCAAGAACGAACTCGTCCTCGACGCCGGCCTCAAGGCGCTCGAACTGGCCCACGGCGCCGGCGTGAACCTCTGCTACGGGTCGGACCTGCTCGGCGGCATGCGCCGGAACCAGTTGGACGAGTTCACGATCCGCGGCGCGATCATCCCCGCCGCCGACGTCATCCGGTCCGCCACCGTCACGGCCGCAAGGCTGCTCGGCGAAGAGGGGCGCCTCGGGCAGGTCGCCCCCGGCGCGGCCGCGGACCTCCTCGTGGTCGACGGCGACCCCCTCGCCGACATCGCGGTCCTCGCCGACCCCGGGAAGAACCTGAAGCTCGTCATGCAGGGCGGCGACGTGAAACACGGCACACTCGCCTGAGGCCACCGGCCCGCACCTGCACCCGAGCGGACCGACCGCTTGCGACGCACTGGTAACTTTCGAAGCACCCCAGTACGACTCCCAGAGGACCGCGCATGAGCACACCCGATCCCTCCGGCATCGCCGACGCCATCGAGAAGGCGCTCCAGGTCGCGCGCGACGGCCAGCGCGCGCAGGACGAGGCCGGCGCCCAGACCGTCGAGGTCGAAGCGGCCGAAGGCATGATCAGGGTCTCCTCGACTCTCGCCGGGAAGGTCAAAGTGGACATCATCGACCCGCGGGCGGTGCGCCTCAGCAGGGAGTACCTGAGCGAGGAGATCACCACGGGCGTCAACGCGGCCCTCGACGCCGCCCGCGAGCAGGCTGGCATGCCCGGGGCCGTCGACCTCGCGGCGCTGACCGAGCAGGTCGAGGCCATCCAGCAGCAGTCGGTCAAGCAGCTCGGCTCGTTCATGAACAGCCTGGTCGAGTCCCAGCAGCGGATCGTCCAGGCCGCCTCCGACGCGAAGGGGACCGGCAGGTGAGCACCGTGCAGATCGACCCGGACGGGCTCGACGGGGCCGGCCAGGCCCTCGAAGCGGTCGCCGAGAGCTTCTTCTCGGCCGTGGACCGGTTCTCCTCCAGCATCGAAGGCGTCACCGCCGCATGCGGTTCGGACGAGATCGGCGGCCTCATCGAGCAGGCCCACACCGAGATCTTCGAATGGGCGAAGGAGTGCTTCCAGGAAGCGGCCCAAGGGATCGCCGACGCCGGGTACGACGTGCGCGACTTCGCCGCCCAGCACCTCGCCAACGACGAGGCGATCGCGCAGATCTTCTCCGGGCTCACCCCCGGCTCGGGCGGTGCCTGATGGGACTGAACCTGCCTTCCGGGCTGATCGAGTTCCTGGGGATGCTCGGCTACGACTACCCCCAGTCCGACGAGGCCCACCTCATGAACTTCGGCAACTCGTGGATGGACTTCAGCGGCGACCTCAGCGGTGTCGGCACCGCGGCCGCGACCGCCTCCGCGCAGGCGTGGACCGACCAGGCCGGCGAGGACATCGAGGCGTTCAAGACCTGGTGGGAGGGCGAGGACAGCCCCCGGAAGGTCATCGAGAACGGCGCGGTCGGCGCGATGGTCGCGGGCGTCGGCCTCATCATCTGCTCGATCATCGTGCTGTGCTTGAAGATCATGGTGATCGTGCAGCTGGTGATCCTGGCGGTCCAGATCGCCATGGCCATCGCCCAGGCCGCCGTCACCTTCGGCGCCTCACTGGTCCAGATCCCGATCTTCCAGCAGCTCGCCCGCACCGTCGTCGGCAACCTCCTCCAAGAGGCCGCCTTCAAACTCGTCGCATAGGAACCCTCACCCATGGCGAAGAAGAAGCCGTCCGGCGGCGCGAACCCCGTCAAGCTGGCCGCGAAGTTCCTCGACAAGTTCAAGGCTCGCCCTGGACGTGGCAGCCAAATGCGCGGCCGGGAGCTCAACCACCAGCAGCGCGGCGAGATCAAGACCGACCGCAACACCGGTGAGCGCTACGGTTCGGGCTACCACCACCGTCCCGGCGGCCAAGACCACGACGGCCGCCGCACCACCGACATGACCGACAAGCACCCGAACGGCACCTATTCGGGGAAGGTCGAGTTCAAGAACGGCAGCCCGCCGCCCGAGTACATCCCGAAGCAGGGCGACGGCACCAGCGCGTTCTTCCCCGACGACTGGCCCGCCGACAAGGTCGACCGGGCAACGTCGGAGGCGTTCGAAGGCGCCAGGAAGAATGCCGACGACGGTACTTGGAGCGGCAGTTATACCGACTCGAACGGCCAGGTCGTGAAGATCAGCGGCTGGTACGATCCGAAAACCGGCGACATCGGGCACGGTTATCCGAGCTTCGAGCAGTGATCGAAAGGGATGCAATGCGAATCGGTCTGGACGAGACGGGCTCGATCGACGTCGAATACGGCGAGGACAAGCGCTACGTCGAATTCGGCGCATTCCTGAAACTGGACGTCAACTACAGCTTCGCGCGGTGCCTCGACGCGCTCCAGATGTTCGACGACGTCGCGACGGGCCGCTCAGCCCGCGAGGTCTACTCGGCCGAGGTCCACCAGGCCGTGATCGAGAAGCCGACCGTCCGCATCCAGCACCTGTTCCTCGACGACCGCCGCGCCGAAGTGCCGTTCGAGGCCGCGCTCAAGGCCCTTGAGGAGTGGGCGGTGCTGCTGTTCGCGAGGCCGCTCTCGCCGGGCACGGTCCAGGTCTACCGGCCCGACCTCTCCCGCATCGACGCCGCACTGCACCTGTGGGAGGCCACTTGGGAACGGCGCCACCCGTACCGGGGGCGGCTCGGCATCCCGGCGCAGGTCGCCGAATAGCGAACGCGAAAGGCGCGGAAGGCATTCGCCTTCCGCGCCTTCGGCGTTCGATCAGAGATCGCTGCGCCCTCGTTCGATCAAAGATCGAAGTGGCAGGCCACCTTGTGCCCGGCTTCGGTCTCGCGCCACTCCGGCTCCACCTCGGCGCAGATGTCCTGCGCCCAGGGGCAGCGGGTGCGGAAGCGGCAGCCCGAGGGCGGGTTGGCCGGGGACGGCAGGTCGCCCTTGAGGATGATGCGCTCGCGGGTGGCCTCCTTCTCCGGGTCCGGTTGCGGCACCGCGGAAAGCAGGGCCTTCGTGTACGGGTGCTGCGGGTTCTCGTAGATCGACTCGGAGTCGGCCTCCTCGACCAGCTTGCCCAGGTACATGACCCCGACCCGGTCCGACAGGTGCCGGACCACGGCGAGGTCGTGCGCGATCACCAGGTAGGTGAGCCCGAACTCGTCCTGGAGCTCGTCGAGCAGGTTCATCACCTGCGCCTGGATCGACACGTCGAGCGCGGAGACCGGCTCGTCGCACACGATCAGGTCCGGGCGCAGCATGAGCGCCCGCGCGATGCCGAGGCGCTGGCGCTGGCCGCCCGAGAACTCGTGCGGGAAGCGCTCCAGCACGGTCTTGGGCAGGCCGACCGCGTCGAGGGTCTCGATCGCGAGCTTGCGGCGCTCCTCCTTCGAGCCGACGCCGTGGACCTTGAGCGGCTCCGACAGGAGCATGTCCACGTTGTGGCGCGGGTTGAGCGAGCCGAGCGGGTCCTGGAAGACCATCTGCATGCGGGAGCGGAACTTCCGCAGCTTCTCGCCCTTGAGGGCCGTCACGTCGTCGCCGCCGAGGGTCACCCGGCCGGCAGTCGGCTCCTCCAGCCGCAGCACGGCCCGCCCGAAGGTGGTCTTGCCGCAACCGGACTCGCCCACCAGGCCGTACGTGCCGCCCTGCGGGACCTTCAGACCCACGCCGTCCACGGCGCGGACGGCCCCGACCGTGCGCTCCACGACCACGCCGCGGCGGATCGGGAAGTGCACCTTCAGGTCCTCGACTTCGAGCAGCGCGGGCCCCGCGTCAGGCGATTGCGCCTGCGGTGCTTCGTCTTGCGGCTCAGTGCTCATGCGATCTCCTCGGCCAGGACGCAGCGGTGGGCGTGCAGCGACCCGACCAGCGCGGGCTCGCCCTCGACGCACGCCTCGGCGACGCGGTCGCACCGGGGCGCGAACGCGCAGCCGTCCCGCCAGCGGATGACGTCGGCGATCGAGCCGCGGATCGGCGTCAGCGGCTCGTGGATCGGCAGGTCCAGCTTCGGGATCGACCCGAGCAGCCCGATCGTGTAAGGGTGCGTGGGCCGCGCGAACAGCTCCCGCACCGGCGCCGACTCGACCACGCGCCCCGAGTAGAGCACGTTCACCGAGTCGCACATGCCCGCCACGACCCCGAGGTCGTGCGTGATCATGAGCAGCGCGGTGCCCTCGTGGTCGACGAGGTCCTTGAGCAGCTCCAGGATCTGCGCCTGGATCGTCACGTCGAGCGCGGTCGTCGGCTCGTCGGCGATCAGGAGCCTCGGAGCGCACGCGACCGCGATCGCGATGAGCACGCGCTGGCGCATGCCGCCCGAGAGCTGGTGCGGGTACTCCTTGAGGCGCCGCGTCGGGTCGGGGATGCCGACCCGGTCCAGGAGGTTCGCGGCCTCCTGGTTCGCCTTGGCGCCCTTGAGGCCCCGGTGGCGCTCCAGGACCTCCGTGATCTGCCTGCCTACGGGTACGACCGGATTGAGGCTCGACAGCGGGTCCTGGAAGACCATGGCGATGTCCTTGCCGCGGCGCCGGCGCATCGCCGACGGCGTGAGCGTCAACAGGTCGGTGCCGTCGAAGACGGCCCGCCCGCTGACGTCGGCGCCGCCGCCCCTGGAGCGACCGCCGGTCGCGGGGACGGCCTGCGGTGCGGCGACGGCGGCCTTGACAACGCCGCCGGCGGGCTCGGCCGCGGCGACCTGGACCGGCTGCTTCGAGCGCTTGGGACCGCGCCCCTTCGGCAGCAGGCCCATGACGGCGAGGCTGGTGACGGACTTGCCGCACCCGGACTCGCCGACCAGGCCGACGATCTTGCCCTCCTCCACGGTGAAGGAGACGCCGTCGACGGCGGTGGAGTTGCCGAACGCGACCCGCAGGTCCTCTACTTCGAGCAGTGCCACTACTCCTGCCTCCTCAGCCTCGGGTCGAGCGATTCGCGCATGGCCTCGCCGAGGAGGGTGAAGCCGAGGGCGGTGACGATGATGCCGACCGCCGGGTAGATCGCGAGCTGCGGTGCGCCCGAGAGGAACCGCTGCGCGTCGGCGAGCATGGTCCCCCACTCCGGGCTGCCCGGGTCCGGGTTCCCCAGGCCCAGGTACGACAGGGCCGCGGCCTCGATGATCGCGGTCGCGAGCACGAGCGTGGCCTGGACGATGACCGGCCCTAGCGAGTTCGGCAGGATGTGCGACACCACGATCCGGCCCTTGGGGACGCCCAGGGAGATCGCGGCCAGCACGTAGTCCGAGTGCGCCTGCGCCAGCATCGAACCGCGCAGCAGCCGCGCGAAGATCGGGATCTGCGCGACCCCGACCGCGATCATGACGGTGCTCAGCGACGGCCCCAGCAGCGCCGCGACGCTCAGCGCCAGCAGCAGCATCGGGATCGCCAGCGCGACGTCCACGGTCCGCATGATGACGGCCTCGACGCGCTCGCCCCACCGGCCCCCGAAGGTGCCCGCCGCGGCGGCCACGCCGCCGAGCGCGGCGCCCGCGACGAAGCCGATGAGCGTCGCGACGATGCCGACCAGGAGCGTCTGCCGGGCCCCGACGATCATGCGCGAGAACATGTCCCGGCCCAGGTGGTCCAGGCCGAACCAGTTCTCCGCGCGCGGCCCCGGGAAGATGTTCCGGTTGAGGAACACCTCCTTGCCCCAGGTCTGCGCGGTCGGGTCGTACGGGGCGATGAACGGCCCCAGGACCGCCACCACCACGAACAGGCCGACGATGACGCCGCCCGTGACGGCCATCGGCGAGCGCTTGAGCCGCCGCAGCGACTGCCGCAGCAGCGAACCGGTCTGGGCCTCGCGGGCCGAGACGCTCGCCTCGATGAGCCGGTCGAGCTTTTCGATCCGGGCGATTGTCATGACCGCACCCGCACTCTCGGGTCGAGGAGGCCGTAGGACAGGTCCACCAGCAGGTTGATCACCACGTAGAACACGGCGATCACCAGGATGAAGCCCATGAGCGCCGGATAGTCGCGCTCGGTCGTCGCCTGGTACACGAAGGACCCGATGCCGCCGAAGGAGAACACGGACTCGGTGAGCACCGCGCCCGCGAACAGGCTGCCCAGGAGCAGGCCGATGATCGTCGCGATCGGCAGCATCGCGTTGCGCATGACGTGCCGGCCGCGGATCACCGACGGCTTGAGGCCCTTGGCGTCCGCGGTCCGCACGTAGTCCTCCCCGACGACGTCGAGGACGCTCGCGCGCGTGATCCGCACGATGACCGCCAGCGGGATCGACGACAGCGCGATCGCGGGCAGCACCAGGTGCACCACCGCGTCCCACGCCACGTCGAACTCGCCCGTGATCAGCCCGTCGAAGACCCTCAGGCCCGTGACCTCCGTATAGGTCGAGCCGGCCGAGAGGCGGAACGTGGTCGGCAGCAGACCCAGCTCCTGCGCGAACACCACCTTCAGCATGGCCGCGAGGAAGAAGATCGGGATGCACGTGCCCAGGAGCGACCCGGAGACGGCGGCGAAGTCCAGCCACGTCCCGCGGCGCTTCGCCGCGAGGTAGCCGAGCGGGATGCCGAGGCCGACGGCGATGAGCATCGCGGCCAACGACAGTTCGATGGTGGCGGGCAGCCGGTCGGCCAGCTCCGTCGCGATGGGCCGCCCGCTCGACAGCGAACTGCCGAAGTCGAGGCGGACGGCCCGTCCGACGAAGTCGGCGTACTGGGCCCAGATGGGCTCGTCGAGCCCCAGGGAGGCCCGCAGCGCCTCCCGCTGCTGGTCCGTGGCGTTCTCGGGGAGCAGCATGTTCTCGGGTCCGCCCGGGAGGGCCTTGAACCACGCGAACAGCAGCAGAGTGAGTCCCAAGAGGGCCACGGCCAGTTGCAGGAGGCGCTTAACGGTGTATCGCAGCATGTTCCGCTGTGAATTGTCTGGTTACGAACCGGTGGTGAAGGAGACCTGCGAGAAGTCCTCCCGCGTCAGCGGGGAGACGTCCGGCGGGTACACGTTCGGGGCGAAGGCGATCGACGGCGGCGAGGACGAGATCGGCAGACCCGGCAGCTCCTCCATCACGGTCTCGTTCGCGGTCTTCCACAGGTCGACGCGGGCGGCCGCGTCGGGCTCGGTGTTGGCGGCCGCGATCGTGTCGAAGACCTCCTGGTTGTCGAAGCCCCACTCGGTCGAGGGGGCCGCGAACCACGTGCCCAGGAAGTTGTACGGGTCGGCGAAGTCGCCGGTCCAGCCGAGCAGGTACAGCGGGCACTCGCCGGAGCGGGTGGTCGGGATGTACTCGACCCAGGTGATCGGACGGGCCTCGACCGTGACGCCGGCGGCCTCCAGGTCGGACGCGATGATGTCGAAGATGTCCTTCGGCGCCGGCATGTACGGCCGGGTCACGTCGGTCGGGTAGCAGAACGTGAGGGTCAGGTCCTCCTGGCCGGCTTCGGCGAGGAGCTCCTTGGCCTTCTCGGTGTCGTAGTCGTAGGTCGCGACGTCCTCCGAGTAGCCCTCCAGGCTCGGGGGCATGAACTGGGTCGCGACCATGCCGCCGGCGGGGAGCACCGAGTCGACGATGCGCTGGCGGTCGACGGCGTAGGAGAGCGCCTCGCGGACCGCGTGGTCCTCAAGGGGCGCATGGCCCTGCGTGTACGCGAGGTACAGCAGGTTGAAGACGCCGCGGATCGGGACCTGGTAGCCCGCGTCGATGAGCGCCTGCGCGTCGGCGGGGGCGGCGAGGTCGTAGCCGTGGATGTCGCCGGCCTCAAGGGCCTGGCGGCGGGCGGTCTCGTCCGAGATCGTCTTGAAGATGATGGTCTTGACGTGCGCGGGCTCGCCCCAGTACTCGTCGTTGCGGACGAGGGTGACTTCCTGCTCGCTGTGGTTCCAGTCCTGGAGCTTGTAGGGCCCGGTGCCGGCGAGGGTGCCGACGGTCTGGGTGTACTCCGGCAGCGGCGAGTCGGCCGCGGGGATCTCGACGTCGGCGACGGCCGCGATCGAGTCCGGGCTGATGATCGACAGCGATTCGAGCGTGAACGCGCCCGGGAAGCTCGACGTGTAGTGGCTGATCTTGATGGTCGCGGTCAGGCCGTCGGCCTCGCAGCCCTCGAAGATCGACTCGGCCTCGACGCCCATCGCCGGGTCGTTCTCGGCGAAGCCGCCGAAGACCGACGAGTAGTAGTAGGTGAAGTTCGGGGACTGGAAGCCGCCCTTGAAGTTCGCCCACCGGTCGAAGTTCGCGCAGACCGCGGCGCCGTCGAGTGCGGCCCCGTCGTGGAAGGTCACGCCTTCACGCAGGTGGAACGTCCACTCCGTCCCTTCCTCGTTCTGCTCGAACGACTCGGCGAGGCCCGGCACGGTGTCGGTGCAGTCGGCGTCCAGGAGCGTGTCGAAGACCTGGCGGTTGACGCGGAAGGTCTCGCCGTCGGAGGCGAGGATCGGGTCCAGGCTGGTGGGGTCGCCGGGGGTCCCGAAGACGAACGGCTGCGACTCGTTGGCCGCCTCGTCGATCTGGGGATCGCCGTCGGTCCGCTCCGGGCAGGAGAAGTCGAAGTCCTCGGCGGTGTCGGCGTCGCCGCCGGTGTCGCCGTCGGATCCGCAGGCAGTGAACAGGCCCACTGCCATGGCGGCGCCTGCCGCTGCGGCGAGGGCGCGCCTGACTGGGGTTGGGGACGTGCGCATAGGTAGTCTCACCCGTCGGTCGTTGGGTATTCGGAGGTTTCTACAGAGTATGGCGTCGTGAGTTACGCCACCGTTAAGCGTTATTGAACCGTGATTCGATCGACGGCTATTGTTACCGAAGTGGTCGAAACCATCGCCCTCCGTGCTAGGCGGCGGTGAAGTAGACCTGGGAGAAGTCCTCGCGGGTCATCGGCGAGACGTCCGGCGGGTACACGTTGGGCGCGAACGCGATCGACGGCGGCGACGAGGACAGCGGCAGTCCGGGGAGCTCGTCCATGATCAGCTCGTTCGCGGTCTGCCACAGTTCGGTGCGCTTCGCGGCGTCCGGCTCGGTGTTCGCGGCTGCGACGGCGTCGAAGACCTCCTGGTCGGTGAAGCCCCACTCGCTGCTCTCCCTGGCGAACCAGTTCCCGAGGAAGTTGTTCGGGTCGGCGTAGTCGCCGGTCCAGCCGATGATGTAGACCGGGCATTCGCCTGCGCGCGTGGCGGTCAGGTAGTCGACCCAGGTGATCGGCTTCGCCTCGACGGTGACGCCCGCGGCCTCCAGGTCGGAGGTGATCATGTCGAAGATGTCCTTCGGGGCGGGCATGTACGGGCGGGTCACGTCGGTCGGGTAGCAGAAGGTCAGTGTCAGGTCCTCGGCTCCGGCTTCGGCGAGCAGGTCCTTCGACTTGTCGGTGTCGTAGTCGAACCGGGCGACGTCCTCGGACCAGCCTTCGAGGCTCGGCGGGATGAACTGGGTCGCGACGGAGCCGCCGGGCGGCAGGATCGAGTCGACCAGGCGCTGCCGGTCGACCGCGTGCGCGAGCGCCTCGCGGACCCGGTGGTCGTCGAGGGGCGCGTACTCCTGCTGGAACGCCATGTAGAGGACGTTGAAGACGCCGCGGGTGGGGACCTGGAACCCGGCGTCGAGGAGCGGCTGGACGTCGGCGGGCGCGGCCAGGTCGTAGCCCTGGATGTCGCCGGCCTCCAGGGCCTGGCGGCGGGCGGTCTCGTCGGGGATGGTGCTGAAGATCAGGGTCTTGACCCCGGCCTTGTCGCCCCAGTAACTCTCGTTGCGGGTCAGGGTGACCGCGCCTGCCGCGTGGTCCCATTCGGTGAGCTCGTACGGGCCGGTCCCGGCGAGGACGCCGACCTCCTGCGTGTAGGCGGGCAGGGGGTCCTCGGCGCCGTCGACGGCCACGTCGGCGACCGCCTCGATCGACTTCGGGCTGACGATGGCGAGGGCCCGGAGGGTGAAGACGCCGGGGAAGCTGGAGGTGTAGCGGCTCAGGCTGATCGTCGCGGTCAGGCCGTCGGCCTCGCAGCCCTCGTAGATGGACTCGGTCTCGATGCCGATGGCCGGGTCGTTCTCGGCGAAGCCGCCGAAGGCCGCGGAGTAGTAGTAGGTGAAGTTCGGGGACTGGTAGCCGCCCTTGAAGTTCGCCCAGCGGTCGAAGTTGGCGCAGACGGCGGCGCCGTCGAGGGCCGCGCCGTCGTGGAAGACGACGCCTTCGCGGAGGTGGAAGGTCCACTGCGTGCCGTCCTCGTTCTGCTCCCAGGACTCGGCGAGGCCCGGGGACGGGGTGGTGCAGTCGACGTCGAGCAGCGACTCGTAGACCTGGTTGGTGACGCGGAAGGTCTCGCCGTCGCGGGCGAACACCGGGTCCATCGTGGAGGGATCGCCGGGGGTGCCGAAGACGAACGGGGTCGACTCGTTCGCGGCGGCGTCCGCTTCGGGGGCGCCGTCGGTGCGCTCGGGGCAGGAGAAGTCGAAGTCCTCGGCGCTCTGCGCCTCTTCGGCACTGCCGCCGTCGGAGCCGCAGGCGGCGAGCGCGGACAGGCCCAGGACGGCCGCGGCGGCCGCGCCGACGGCGCGCC
>NZ_QFRW01000007.1 GCF_003265355.1 Glycomyces dulcitolivorans
GGCCTCTTCTACAAGTGAACCCGCATGACCATGATCAGGATGTCGATCTTGGTGGTGCGGGGCAAAAATAAGTCTCGGTTTGTATGTTCGGATGACACCTGCAATTTCTTTCATCGCTTCGTCATTCAGATAAAGTCCTCTATCTGGCAGCGTGAGCTGGATTCGAGTCGTGACGCCTAAAATGGCAGCGGCTGCTCTGGCCTCTTCTTTTCGGCTTTCAACCGTTCCATTTGAAGATAATTCAGCCTGAGTCAAGTCACAAATCCCAACACGTGCCCCTTTTTTTACGTATTTTGCAATCGTTCCACCCATACCGATCTCTACATCATCGCTATGGGCACCGAATGCAAGGATATCAAGTGGTTTCATGCGTTCCTCCGTTTTTTGCTACATCTCGAAAATCAAACGTACCTTTATTTAAATTCCTGACTAAAATTTCGGCAGTCCCCATATTGGTTGCTAATGGGATGGCATACACATCGCAAAGCCGGATGAGTGCAGATACATCCGGTTCATGCGGCTGTGCAGTGAGAGGGTCTCTAAAAAAGAGCACAAGATCCATTGCATTATCAGCAATCATAGCACCGATCTGCTGATCTCCTCCAAGTGGTCCTGATTGGAAACGATGAATGGGCAGCCCAGTCGCTTCTTTCACTCTTAAACCTGTTGTTCCTGTTGCATAAAGTGTA
>NZ_QFRW01000070.1:0-5594 GCF_003265355.1 Glycomyces dulcitolivorans
GGGCCGCCGGGGTCGCGGCCTGGGCGCGCGGTGCAGGGCTCGACCCGGCCGAGGCCGTGAGCGTCGCGGTGGGTGCGGACGGCGGGCCCGAAGGGGCGGCCAGGGAAGCGCGGTACGCGGCCCTCGACGCCGCCGCCGAACGGCACGGCGCGGCCGCGGTCCTGCTGGGGCACACCAGGGACGACCAGGCCGAGACCGTCCTGCTCGCGCTCGTGCGCGGCGCCGGGCCGCGCGGGATCGCCGGGATGCGGGCCGTGCGCGGGAGGTACCGCAGGCCGCTGCTGGGGATCGCGCGGAGCGACACGCACGAGGCGTGCGCCGAACGGGGGCTCAAGCCGTGGGCCGACCCGCACAACGAGGACCCCCGGTTCCTGCGCTCGGCGCTGCGACCGGCGCTCGACTCGCTCGTGGCGGTCCTCGGGGAGGACCTCGTGGCGAACCTGGCGCGGACCGCGGCGCTCGTCGGCGAGGACACCGACCACCTGGACGCGCTCGCGCTGGCGGCCCTCGACGAGTGCCGGGCCCCCGACTGCGCGGGCCTGGACGCGAAGCGGGTCGCGGCCCTGCCGGCGCCGATCCGGACCCGGGTCCTGCGGGCCTGGATCCTCGAATCGGGGGTGAACGGGGCCGAACTCAACCACCGGCACCTCGCGGCGGTCGACGCACTGGTCGCCGCCTGGAAGGGCCAGGGCCCGGCGTTCCTGCCCGGCGGGATCGAGGTCCGGCGGGCCGACGGGCGGCTCGTAACTGAGTGAGGGCTTTCCGCTTATAGCGAAACTGAGAGAACTCCCAGTAATAGAGAAAGGCCCGCGCTTTCGCGCGGGCCGCAGATCGGATCGAGCCTACTGGTAGACCTCGGGTTTGAGGACGCCGATGAACGGGAGCTCCCGGTAGCGCTCGGCGTAGTCGAGGCCGTAGCCGACGACGAACTCGTTCGGGATGTCGAAGCCGATGTACTTCACGGGGATCTCCACCCGCTGCACGCCCGGCTTGCGGAGCATCGACACCACCGACACCGACGCCGGGCGCAGGCCCTCAAGGTACTTGAGCAGCCACGACAGGGTGAGCCCCGAGTCGATGATGTCCTCGACGACGAGGATGTGCTTGCCCTCCACGTCCGAGTCGATGTCCTTGAGGATGCGGACCGTGCCCGAGGAGGTCGTGCTACTCCCGTACGAGGACAGCGCCATGAACTCCATCTTCACCGGCACCGACAGCGCCCGCGCGAAGTCGGCCATGAACATGACCGCCCCCTTGAACACGCCCACGAGCAGCAGCTCGTCGCCGTCCTCGATGAGTCCGGCCGCGTAGTCGGCCGAGACCCGCTCGCCGAGCTCGGCGACCTTCGCTCGGATCTCCTCCTCGGTGATGATGGTGCGCTCGATCTCCTCGGCGTACCACGAATCCGGATCGAACACCGTCTGCTCCGCTGCGGGGGACGGCACTGATGCTGGGCTGGCCAACTCCGACGTCATGTAACAAGGGTGCCACCCGTTCGCCCGCGCCGCAGGCTTGGGTGGGCGAAGTCAAGCCGCCCGTGGTACTAATTACGGACTATCGGCGGGGCGGGTAAAGGGCGGTATCCGGCGCGGAGCGCCATGTATCGGGTGCGAACGCTGCGGGACGCCGAACCTTCACACCGTGTACGTTCGAGGTGTCAACGCCTTGCGGCCAAGGAAACCCAGCAAGGCGGCAGCGAGGCCGGCGCGCCGTCACGACCGCGGCCCCGCTCGAATACGCGACGAACGCAGCAGGAGGAAACGAGTGGTCGACGCCGGGAGACCCACACCTGAGCGGAAGCGGTTCTTCCGCAGGCCGCTCGTCTGGATCGTGCTCATCGCCCTCATCGCGGTCCTCATCGGCAGCTTCTGGTCCGGCGGCTCCGACTACGACGAGGCCACCACCTCCGAGGTCCTCAAGGACATCAACGACGGCAACGTCAAAGAGGCGAACCTCCTCGACAAGGAGCAGCTCGTCCAGCTGACCCTCAACGACGGGAGCCAGGTCGAGGCCTACCTCCCCGCGGGGATGATGGAGACCGTCGCCACCGAGCTCGAAACGGCCGGCGTCAAGTTCGACACCGAGGTCAACGAGACCTCCGTGTTCGTGAGCTTCCTGCTCAGCCTGCTGCCGATCGTCCTCATCGTCCTGCTGCTGCTGTTCTTCATGTCGCAGATGCAGGGCGGCGGCTCGCGCGTCCTCAACTTCGGCAAGTCGAAGGCGAAGATGGTGTCCAAGGACACCCCCAAGACCACGTTCGACGACGTGGCCGGCGCCGACGAGGCCGTCGAGGAGCTCCGCGAGATCAAGGACTTCCTCGAAGACCCCAAGAAGTACCAGGAGCTCGGCGCCAAGATCCCCAAGGGCGTCCTCCTGTTCGGCCCGCCCGGAACCGGCAAGACCCTCCTCGCGCGCGCCGTCGCCGGCGAGGCCGGGGTCCCGTTCTACTCCATCTCCGGCTCCGACTTCGTCGAGATGTTCGTCGGCGTCGGCGCCAGCCGCGTCCGCGACCTGTTCACCCAGGCCAAGGAGAACGCGCCCGCCATCGTCTTCGTCGACGAGATCGACGCCGTCGGCCGCCACCGCGGCGCCGGCATGGGCGGCGGCCACGACGAGCGCGAGCAGACCCTCAACCAGCTCCTCGTCGAGATGGACGGCTTCGACACGCGCGGCGGGGTCATCCTCATCGCCGCCACGAACCGCCCCGACATCCTCGACCCGGCCCTGCTGCGCCCCGGCCGCTTCGACCGCCAGATCCCCGTCGACGCCCCCGACAAGGAAGGGCGCCAGGCGATCCTGGCCGTCCACGCCAAGGGCAAGCCGTTCGTCCCGAACGTCGAGTTCGAGACCATCGCGCGCCGCACGCCCGGCTTCTCCGGCGCCGACCTCGAGAACGTCATCAACGAGGCCGCGCTCCTGACCGCCCGCCACAACCAGAAGGCGATCTCCGCCGACGCCCTCGAAGAGGCCATCGACCGCGTCATCGCCGGACCCGAGCGCAAGGGCCGCGTCATGGGCGACGCCGAGAAGAAGATGACCGCCTACCACGAGTCGGGCCACGCGCTGGTCGCCCACGCGCTCCCGCACGCCGCGCCCGTCCACAAGCTCACGATCCTGCCGCGCGGCCGCAGCCTCGGCCACACGCTGGTGCTGCCGACCGAGGACAAGTACACGCAGACGCGCTCGGAGATGATCGACACGCTCGCGTACGCCCTCGGCGGACGCGCCGCCGAAGAGCTCGTCTACCACGACCCGACCACGGGCGCCTCCGATGACATCTCCAAGGCCACCAAGGTCGCCCGCGCCATGGTCACCGAGTACGGCATGTCCGGCAAGCTCGGCGCCGTCAAGTACGGGACCAGCGGCTCCGAGCCGTTCCTCGGCCGCGAGTACGGCCACCAGAAGGACTACTCCGACGAGGTCGCCGCGCTCGTCGACGCCGAGATCCGGGCGCTCATCGAGACCGCCCACGACGAGGCGTACGCGATCGTCACCGAGTACCGGGACGTCCTCGACCAGATGGTCACCGAGCTCCTGGAGAAGGAGACGCTGAACACCGAGGACCTGGAGCGGATCGCCGCCCGCGTGGTCAAGCGCCCGCCCATGGCCCCGTTCAACGGCACCGACAAGCGCAAGCTCGGCAGCCCGCCCGTCTCCACCCCGAACGGGTCCCGGCCCGCCGAGGACGCCGAGGAGACGATCGAGGTCGGACCGGCTACCGAGGGCCAGAGCCCGCAGCCGTAACCCGCAACCGTAGTGAAATCTTTACCGGGCCCGCCTACCTGCGTAGGCGGGCCCAAGTGTTTCCAACCGGTGACGAAGCGCACTCGTATCGCCGGGCGGAGACCGTAAGCTTGCGCAATGGCTGAACTCGACAACCTGGCCGCCCGCCTCATCGACGGCCGCATCAACGGCAGCCCCGTCGAGGACGCGGTCGACCTCGACCGGATCGAGGCCGCCGTCCGCGAGATCCTGACCGCCATCGGCGAGGACCCCGACCGGCCCGGCCTCAAGGAGACCCCCCGGCGCGTCGCCCGCGCCTACGCCGAGCTGTTCGCCGGACTCCGCGTCGACCCCGCGCTGGTCCTCAAGACGTCCTTCGACGAGAACCACAACGAGCTCGTGCTCGTCCGCGAGATCGAAGTGCAGTCCTTCTGCGAGCACCACCTGCTGCCGTTCACCGGCGTCGCCCACGTCGGCTACATCCCCGGCGCGAGCGGGCAGATCGTCGGCCTGTCGAAACTCGCCCGGCTCGTCGAGGTCTACTCGCGGCGCCCGCAGGTGCAGGAGCGCCTCACCAGCCAGATCGCCGACCAGCTCTACACGTCCCTCGAAGCGACCGGCGTCATCGTCGTCGTCGAATGCGAGCACACCTGCATGTCCATGCGCGGCATCAGGAAGCAGGGTTCCAGCACCATCACCTCCGCCGTCCGCGGCAGCCTCCAGTCCGACGCGCGCACCCGCGCCGAGGCGATGTCGCTGCTGCGCGGCACCACCAGTTGAAACGCCGCCCCTGACGGCTCCTCTACTGAACGCGCGGTCCGCGACCGTGACGCCCGCGGGCGCTCGGGCCCCGGACACGGCGAAAGGCCGGATGCCATCGGCATCCGGCCTTCGACTTCGGGATGAAACTGAGGCCAGGGGTGTCCGGACCCAAGCACCCGGGTGTTAGATGACCTGTCCGGTCGAGGACTGGAAGGAGTCGCCCTCGGGGGTCGCCTCGGTGTAGGCGGTGTCGAGGAACGCGTCCTGGTCGGTGTCCTGCAGGACCGTGTCGGTCACGCCGTCGGCGTTGGAGTCGATCGAGATGTCGTCCACGAAGCCGTCGTAGTTGGCGTCCGTGGCGACCACGTCGGCGTAGCCGTCGGCGTTGGTGTCGGTGGCCACCGAGTCGACGTACCCGTCGTCGTTGGTGTCGACCGAGACCTGGTCGGTGTAGCCGTCGAGGTCCGTGTCGGACTCGAAGGTGTCCAGGGTGCCGTTGCCGTCGGTGTCGGAGGCGATCGACTCCAGGTAGCCGTCGTTGTCGCCGTCGATGATCAGCTCGTCGCTGGTGCCGTCGCCGGTGTAGTCGGTCGCGATGCCCTCGGCGTCGCCGTCGCCGTCCGAGTCGATGAAGGTGACGCCGTCGGCCGTGATGGTCTCGTCGGCGACGCCGTCGGCGTCGAGGTCGAAGGTCTCGCCGGTCGCGTACTCGTCGGTGTAACCGGAGTCCTCGGTGTAGGTCTCTTCCTCAGCCGTGTAGTCCTCGGTGACGTCTTCCTCGACCGGGGCGGCCTCGTCGTACTCGCTCATGTCATCCATCCTCAGGTGTGAAGTGTTCGGTGCTTGTGAGAAGAACTTTACGACTGCCGGAAGGGCCGTGAATCCCCAGAGTGTGCCAACCCCCTATGCTTTCCTCCGGTCCCCCTTGCGCGCAGTTGTCACAGAAGGTCAGGAGCGTCCATTGGGCTTGTCGGACAGCTCATTCGAGGTCCCGGATCCGCCCCCGGCCCTGGTCCCGGTGCCTGCCGGCAGGGCGTTCGACCTCCACTCCTCCCGGGTCGTCACCGGCGCGCCAGGGTGCGGCTGGCAGTTCGACCTCCGCGCCGACG
>NZ_QFRW01000070.1:5642-44316 GCF_003265355.1 Glycomyces dulcitolivorans
CCGCCGCCGACGTGTGGGTCCAGCGCCCCGAACCCGGCACCGGCGCGCCCCGGCCCGGCTACCTCATCGAACGCCTCTCCGACCCCGACGCGCCACCCATACGGCGGCCCTACCCGGCCTCGGACGTGCCCAACCTGATCGGGCGGCGCGTCTGGCACTGGACCGACGGCGTGTTCCGGGACGACTTCCGGTGCGTCTCAGAGCCGTTCGAGACCGACGGGGACTTCTGCGTGCGGGTGGTCGAGGAGCGCGCCTGGTACCGGTGGCGGCGCAGCGGCCAGGTCCCGAAGGCCCAGGACGCGTTCATCCACCACCTGTGGACCCAGTGAGCTTGCGGGGCACCGGCCCCCGAGGTCGGGTGTGCCGCTTCTCTGGGCCCCCGGCACAAGGGTGACGCAGGGGTCCGACAGTCGGCGGCGCTACGCCCGCCAGAGCGACAGCATCATCGCCTCCACGGCGATGCGCGGGCGCACGTTCGCTTCGATGGCCTTGCGGCAGTTCAGGATCGCGTCGATGCGGCGCAGGAGCGACTCGGCCGAGAGCTTCGAGGCCGCGGCGCGGGTCGTGTCGGCCATGTCCGGGTGGACCGGGTCGACGCGGGCGCCGAAGCCGGCAGCGAGGGCGTCGCGGTAGAACGCGGCGAGGTCGACCAGGGCCCGGTCGAGGGAGTCGCGCTGGGCGCGGGTGTCGCGGGTCTTCTGGCGCTTCTCCAGCTCCTTCAGGGCCGCCGCCGAGCCGCGGGCGGCCTTCGACGCGCCCTTGCCGGTGCCGCCCTTGCCGAGCGCGGTCTCCAGGGCCTCCTTCTCGGCCACGGACTGCTCGGTGTACGTGCCGGAGGCCTCGGCTTCGGCGGCCTCGATGAGTTCGACCGCGGCGGTGAAGCACGCGCCGAGGCCGGTCAGGCGCCGCGGGATCTGGAGGACGTCGTGGCGTTTCGCGCGCGCCTCCGCGTCGGTGGCGAGGCGCCGGGCGCGGCCGACGTGGCCCTGGGCGGCTGCGGCGAACAGCTCGGCTTCGCGGCGGTCGAGGCCGTCGCGGGCGACCAGGAGGTCGGCGATCGCGCCGGGCGGGGGCTGGCGCAGGTTCATGACGCGGCAGCGGGAGCGGATCGTCACCGAGATCTCGGCGGGGTTCACTGAGGGCGCGCACAGCAGGAACACGGTCCGCTCCGGCGGCTCCTCGACGGCTTTGAGCAGGGCGTTCGCGGCGGCTTCGGTGAGGCGGTCGGCGTCCTCGACGACGAGGACCTGCCAGGGGCCGGAGGTGGGGGCGCGGGAGGCGTCGAGGATGAGGCCGCGGACCTGGTCGACGCCGAGGGACAGGCCCTCGGGGATGACGCGGGTGACGTCGGGGTGGGTGCCGCCGAGGGCGGTGCGGCACGAATGGCATTCGCCGCAGCCGTTCTCGGGGCACTGGAGCGCGGCGGCGAACGCGACCGCGGCCGTGGACCTGCCGGACCCGGGCGGGCCGGTGAACAGCCACGCGTGGGTCATGCCGGTGCCGGCGGCGGCGTCGGCGAGGACCCGCCGGGCCTCGTCCTGGCCGACGAGCTCGTCGAAAACGCTCACGCCCGGCCGGCTTCCTCGGCGACGTTGTCCCAGCCGTACTCGGCGCCGCCGCGGTCGGCGTCCTTGTCGGAGTCCAGGCCCGGCCAGCCGGCGTCGGTGCGGGCGGTCTGGGTGCGGATGTCGAGGCGCTCGGCGACGGCCTCGCGGACCTTCGCGGCGATCTCGTCGGGCGTGCCGCCGTGGACGACGAGGTAGCGGCGGGGGTCGGCGGCGGCGAGGCCGAGGAACGCCTCGCGGACCCGCTCGTGGAACTCCAGGCGCTCCTGTTCGAGGCGGTCGCCTTCGCCGCCGGCCTTGGCGCGGTGCAGGCCCTGCGCGGGGTCGACGTCGAGGAGGACCGTGAGGTCGGGTTTGAGGCCGCCGGTGGCCCACTGGGAGACCCAGGCGACCTCGTCCTTGCCGAGGTCGCGGCCCGAGCCCTGGTAGGCGATGGAGGAGTCGATGTAGCGGTCGGAGACGACGACGGCGCCGCGTTCGAGGGCGGGCCGGACGACCTTCTCGACGTGCTGGGCGCGGTCGGCGGCGTACAGGAGGGCCTCGGCGCGCGGCGACGGCGCGGAGTCGCCGCCGGAGTCGAGGACGAGGGAGCGGATGCGCATGCCGATGTCGGTGGCGCCGGGCTCGCGGGTCAGGACCGCCTCGTAGCCGCGGAGTTTGAGCCAGGCGGCGAGCTTCACCGACTGGGTGGACTTGCCGGCGCCTTCGCCGCCTTCGAAGACCACGAAGAAGCCGTCGCTCTGGAGCGGCAGCGCCGCCGAGAGGGGGCGCCCGCGCAGGGAGGACCACAGGTCGGCGAAGACCGGGACGCCCGGCTTGTCGTCCATGGACCGGAACGCGGTGACGCCGAGCCAGACGACGAGGCCGGCGGCGACGAACAGGAGGATGCGGCTCATCGACACCTCGACCTGGGCGGCGCCGACGTTCAGCTGCCGGGCGGCCTGCCAGCCGGCGAGCGGGGCCGAGATCGTCATGGCGAGCATGAGGATGACGCGCGCGGAGACGGCGATGAACGCGAACATGCGGCCGCGGATCTCGTCCTCGGTCTCGCGCTGGAGGAGCGTGATCCCGGCGAGGAACGCCATGCCGGCGCCGAGGCCGATGACGACCGAGCCGAGGATCGAGAAGACCATGTGCGGGGCGACCGCGTCGAGCGCGAGGCCGGCGCCGGCGAGGACGATGCTCATGCCGAACCAGCGCAGGCGCGAGAGGTCGCCGACGAGCTTGGGGCCGAACGCGATCCCGCCGCCGAGGCCGAGGAAGAGGAACACCGCGAGGGTGTAGAACGCGGCGTCGCCGGCGCCGAGCGTGCCGGCGTAGACGGTGCCGACGCCGATGAGGATGCCCGCGCCGCTGAACGCGCCGAGCATGCCGAGGATGAGGCCGCGGACGCGTTCGGAGGTGCGCAGGTAGGACCAGCCCTCGACGAAGTCGTGCCAGACGCTCTGGGCCTTGGTCGCGACCTGGCCGTAGCGGCCGGAGATCTGCGGGATGAAGAAGTAGACGGTGACGGCGAGGATCGCGAACATGACCGCGTCGATGTACATCGCGAGGACCATCGGCTCGGCCCAGGAGCCGAGGTTCGACCAGACCGCGGAGCCGCGCTCCAGGATCGCGAGGACGGCGAACGCGAGGGGCGGGGCGATGCCGTAGGTGGTGGCGAGGCTGAGCTGGTTGGCGGCCTCGTACTTCTCCTGCGGGAGGAGGTTGGGGACCGCGGCCTCCTTCGCCGGGGACCAGATGAGGACGGCGGCCTCGATGCACAGCTGGGCGATCGCCAGCCACGTCACGG
The DNA here is from genome assembly GCF_003265355.1 of Glycomyces dulcitolivorans. GTDB lineage: Bacteria > Actinomycetota > Actinomycetes > Mycobacteriales > Micromonosporaceae > Glycomyces > Glycomyces dulcitolivorans. Next base: position 9,000 of record NZ_QFRW01000070.1, read on the forward strand.
TGATCGCGGTGGAGCCGGTGACGAGGTAGACCGTGGGGACCGAGGCGATGAGCAGGCAGCGGGCGGTGTCGCACGCGGCCATGGTCTTGCGGCGGTCGAAGCGGTCTGCGAAGACGCCCGCGACGGGGCCGAGGACGAGGGACGGGAGCAGGCGGAGCACGATCGTCGCCGAGAACGCGGCGCCCTTCGCGGCCGGGTCGTCGAACAGGGACTGCGCGAAACCCGCGGTCGCGAACAGCGCGAGCCAGTCGCCGAAGGAGGCCAGCCCGAGCACGGTCCACAGCCGTCTGAACGGCTTGATCCGCAGCACCGTCTGGATGTCGGCAAGGGTGTTCGCCATGCTGCTCCTCGAAAGTCAGAGACCGCACCGGGTCGACTACGAGACTAGTCGGCCCGATGCGGCCATACGTCCCGGCGCGGTCGGATAGTGGCCCGCGACAGGGCCTGAATTCCGGTGCCTACGGGAGGCGGCGCGCGAGGTAGTCGCAGACGACGCCGTTGGCCTCGGCGATCGACGCCGAGCAGCCCTCCGGGTCGCGGCGGAAGGCCAGGCGGACCAGGGCCTGCCCGGTCTCGACGGCGACGGTGACGGTCTTGCCGAGCTCGTCGTCCCCGCCGATCCCGAAGCGCTGGGCGAGCCCGGCGAGGATCTGGTCGGCGATGACGTCGCCGCCGGTGGTGACCGCGTCGGCCCGGCCCGGGTCGATCGCGTCGGCCAGGTGGAGGACGCGGAAGCCGGGCGCCGTGCGGTACATGTGGACGTACTCGGCGATCGCGGCCTCCACCCCGCCCCGCCAGTCGGCGGGCGGCTCGGCGTCGAAGCGCGCGGTCAGGCGTTCGAAGTACAGGTCGATGTAGCGCTGGGACAGCGCCTCGGCGAGCGAGCGCTTGTCCCCGAAGAACTGGTAGACCGAGCCGATGGCGACGTCCGCGCGCTGCGCGATCGCGGTGGTCGAGAGCCGGTCGTAGCCGACCTCCTCGATCAGGTCGGCGGCGGCGTCGAGCATGCGGCGCACGCGGGCGGCCGACCGCTCCTGGACGGGCAGGCGGCGAAGCGAGTGCGTCTGACCGAACTTGGACACCGGCGACATCGTGGGCTGCCTTGCGGCGGGCACGGTTGCAGTGCTCATGGTGTTGTCTCCCCCCTGGTGATGACAAGTCTCCCCATCATGGACGACTTGCCCGGATTTGAGGCTCATTCCCGGTCGTGTCGCGAGAGAAATTCCGGCTTCCCCCGACCGAGTGTCACCAATCGGCCACGAAACGGAACGAAAACTCCACGTCGCCCATCGTCTTGCAGGAATGCGGAGTTGGTCACTCCCGCGCCTGCGGCGGTTGTGCCGGGACACCCCGCCACGGAAGGATTGCGAGGGTTTGGCGCGTTGCTCTAGGGGATGGCAACCGCGGGAGAGGAAAGACACGTGAATCAACGGCGCACACCGGCGTTCCGGGCCCGATGCCGCAAGCAGGCCGTCCACCGCGTCGCGATGGTCTCGGTCCACACCTCCCCCCTCGCGCAGCCCGGCACCGGCGACGCCGGCGGCATGAACGTGTACGTCCTCAACACCGCCCGCGAACTCGCCCGCGCCGGCGTCGAGGTCGAGATCTTCACCCGCGCCACCAGCTCCGAAGAGCCCCCCACGGTCGAGGCCGCCCCCGGCGTCCTCGTCCACCACCTCCCCGCCGGGCCCTTCGAGGGCCTGTCCAAGAACGACCTCCCCACGCAGCTGTGCGCCTTCACCGGCGGCCTCCTGCGCGCCGAGGCCCACAACCGGCCCGGCCACTACGACCTCATCCACGCCCACTACTGGCTCAGCGGCCAGGCCGCGTGGGTCGCGGCCGACCGGTGGAACGTCCCGCTCGTGCAGACCTTCCACACCCTCGCGAAGGTCAAGAACGCGCAGCTCGCCGACGGGGACTCGCCCGAGCCGATCGGGCGCGTCGTCGGCGAGGAGCAGATCACCACCGAGGCCGACCTCCTCATCGCCAACACCGCCGCCGAGGCCGGCGAGCTCCAGCGCTACTACGCCGCCGACGCCCGCCGCGTCGAAGTCGTCCACCCCGGCGTCGACCTCGGCGTCTTCCGCCCCGGCGACAAGACCGCCGCCCGCGAGGCCCTCGGGCTCCCCCGGGACGCCCTCGTCGTCGCGTTCGTCGGCCGCATCCAGCCCGCCAAGGCCCCCGACGTGCTCCTGCGCGGCCTCGCGCGCCTTCGCGTCCACGACCCGGCATTGGCGGAACGCATCGTTCCGGTGTTCGTCGGCGGGCCCTCCAACACCGACCTGTACTGGCTCCCCAAGCTCGCCGGGGAGCTCGGCCTCGGCGACCGCGTCCAGTGGCGCTCTCCGCGCTCGGGAGAAGCGCTCGCGCAGGTCTACCGGGCCGCCGACGCCGTCGCCGTCCCCAGCTACAACGAGTCGTTCGGCCTCGTCGCCCTCGAAGCCCAGGCCACCGGCACGCCCGTGATCGCCGCGAAGGTCGGCGGGCTCACCACGGCCGTCGCCGACGGCTCCTCCGGGCTCCTCGTCGACTCCCACCGCGCCGACGACTGGGCCGACGCCATCGGGCGCCTCATGCGCGACACCGCGCTGCGCGAGCGCCTCGCCGCCGGCACCCGCGCCCACGCCGCGCTCTTCTCGTGGCAGGCCACCGCCGAAGGCCTCGGCGCCGCCTACCGCCGCACCCTCCAGCGCCGCTCCCAGGCGATTACGCTGAACCGGTGATCGAGCGACTCACGGCCGCCCTCGACGAGATCGGCGCCGACTACCGCCTGGACACCCCGCGCTCGGCGGTCGTGACCCTCCCCGGCCGGCGCAAGCTCACCACCGAATGCGGCCTCGTCCTCGAAGACCACGCCCTCCGCGTCGAGGCGTTCGTCGCCCGCAGGCCCGAGGAGCACCACGAGGCGGTCTGGGCGGAGCTGCTGCGCCGCAACGGAAAGCTCTACGGCGTCGCCTTCGCGACCGACGGCAACGACGACATCCACCTCGTCGGGCGCCTGCCCTTCACCGCGATCGCCCCCGACGAGCTCGACCGCGTCCTCGGCCAGGTCCTCGAAGCCGCCGACGACACGTTCAACGTCATCCTCGAACTCGGCTTCAAGTCCTCGATCCAACAGGAGTGGCGCTGGCGCCTCGCCCGCGGCGAGTCCACCAGGAACCTCGAAGCGTTCGAGCATCTCCGCCCCGAGGGCTGACGGCGAAGGCGCGCTTCCCGAACCGGGAAGCGCGCCTTCGCATACGGTCGTTCTCAGGCGTCCGGGTTGTACTTCGCGTGGCAGGTGAATCCCCAGCCCGCGGTGGCCCACGCCTGGGCCCAGTCGCCGGGGCCGGCGGTGACGGTGTTGACCGAGTTGCCGATCATCGCGGTGGCGGAGTGGACGTTGTCCGGGTGCTTGTAATTGGAGTAGCAGGCCTTGAGGCCGCTGCTGCCGTCGATGCCGCTGCCGTAGCACCAGGTACCCCCGTCGACGTCCTGGCAGCCGTCCTCCTCGATCGCCACGAGGCCGAGCGGCTCGGCCTGCGCGGCCCCGGCGCCGCTGAGCAGCATGACCGCGGCCGCAGCCGCAGCGAAGATGCCTTGCTTCACCCGCTTCATTGCAGGTTCCCCCTTGAGTTCCCTTGGGCCGCTTGCTATCGAGCCCTTGCCGCCGGTGCGGCGGCCCAGTCGAAACTACCGGAGCGCACCGCGGCCCACAGGCGCTTCACCGAATCGGGCTCACGTGTCGGAAACGCGACTGTGATGGCGACGGCCGCCACACCTTCGCGGCGACCGGGGGGCCGCTCGGGCGGCGAGGCGGCAGGATAGGGGGCATGACCTACACTCTCGTGCTGCTTCGCCACGGCGAAAGCGAATGGAACGCCAAGAACCTGTTCACCGGCTGGGTCGACGTCAAGCTGTCGGCCTCGGGCGAGGACGAGGCGCGCCGGGGCGGGCGGCTGCTCGCCGAGGCGGACCTGCTCCCCGACGTCGTGCACACCTCGCTGCTGCGCCGCGCCATCAACACCTCCGAGCTGGCGCTGGCCGAGGCCGCCCGCTCGTGGATCCCGGTCAAGCGGTCGTGGCGGCTCAACGAGCGCCACTACGGGGCGCTCCAGGGCAAGGACAAGGCCGCGACGCTCGCCGAGTTCGGCGAGGAGCAGTTCATGATCTGGCGCCGCTCGTACGACGTGCCGCCGCCGGTCATCGCGGCGGGCTCGGAGTTCTCGCAGGACGGGGACGCGCGCTACGCGGACCTGGCGCCCGAGGTCCGGCCCGGCACCGAGTGCCTCAAGGACGTGCTCGACCGGATGCTCCCCTACTGGTACGACGGCATCGTCCCGGACCTGAAGTCCGGCAAGACCGTGCTCGTCGCCGCGCACGGGAACTCGCTGCGGGCGCTCGTCAAGCACCTCGACGGGATCTCCGACGACGCGATCGTGAAGCTGAACATCCCCACGGGCATGCCGCTCAAGTACGAGCTGGACGAGGAGACCCTCAAGCCTGTGAAGGCCGGCGGGGAGTACCTCGACCCCGAGGCCGCCGCCGAGGCGGCTGCCGCGGTCGCCGCGCAGGGGAAGAAATAAGCGAAATGCGCGCTCGCGGTTAACGGAGCGTGACATCGATAACGGCCCGGTGCTCGACGCCGGGCCGTTTCGTGCTTAATCTGGGGTCGTGGCCCACAACGAACCGCAGCCCAAGAGCCTCGGGAGAGGCGTCGGGCGCGTGCTGACAGGTCTCGCCGCAGGTGCCGCTTTCGGCGCCGCCGCGACCGCCCTCATGCGGATCAGGCACCGGGGCGCGCCCCACCCGGAGCCCCGCACCGCCCCCGTGCACGACACGCGTCCCTGGGAGGCCGCGGTCGGCCTGCTGAGGACGGGCGTGTGCCTGGTCGACGACCACAACCGCGTCCTCTACACGAACCGCGCGGCCCGGGACCTGGGCCTGGTCGACGACCACGAGATCGTGTCGCTGACGCTGCGGGCGCTGCTCGCGCAGGCGCGGCGCTCCGGACGCTACCGGGACGCCGAGATCGAGGTCCCCAAGCAGGTCATGGGCGAGCCGAGCGCGGTGAGCGTGCGCATCACGCCGCTGCCCGACGGCGTGTCGGTGGCCGAGTTCCAGGACATCTCCGAGCTGCACCGCCTGGAGCGGGTGCGCCGCGACTTCGTGGCGAACATCAGCCACGAGCTGAAGACCCCCGTGGGCGCGATGCAGATCCTGTCCGAGGCGCTCAAGGACGCCGCGGAGGACCCCGACGCGGCCGCGCGGTTCGCCGACCGCATCCGCTCCGAGTCGAAGCGCATGAACCACCTGGTCACCGACCTGCTGGAGCTGTCGCGGCTCCAGGGCGCGGAGAAGCTGCCGGACCCCGAGCCGGTCGAGGTCGACCGGATCGTGATGGAGGCGTTCGACCAGACGCGGATAGCGGCCGAGGAGAAGAGCATCGAGCTGCTGCTGACGGGCGTCGAGGACACCGAGGTGCTCGGGAACGAGCCGCAGCTCGTCACCGCCGTGAAGAACCTCGTCGGCAACGCCATCTCCTATTCACCTGAGAACACGGCCGTGGAGGTGGAGATCTCGGTACAGTCCCCGACGGGGCATCTGGCGGGGGTCAAGATGGTGTGCATCTCGGTGCGCGACCAGGGCATCGGCATCCCCGCGGAGGAGCTGGACCGGATCTTCGAGCGGTTCTACCGGGTGGACGCGGCCAGGTCGCGCGCGACGGGCGGCACCGGCCTCGGCCTGGCGATCGTCAAACATGTGGCCGTCAATCACGGGGGTAGGGTGGAAGTGTCCAGTATGCCCGATGCCGGGTCAGTGTTTACCTTGATGTTGCCTGCGCGTTCCCTTCCGTCCGACGCCATGGCACCGGACTCGGCTGAAATCGGAACAAGCCAGCAAGCCGCCCGTTAGGAAGGTTCACTCGTGACCCGCGTTCTCGTAGTTGAAGACGAGGAATCGTTCTCCGATGCCCTCTCCTACATGCTCCGCAAGGAGGGCTTCGAGGTGGCGGTCGCCGCTGACGGCGACGCCGCCATCAAGGAGTACGAGCGCGCCGGCGCCGACGTGGTCCTGCTCGACCTGATGCTGCCGGAGAAGTCCGGCACGGAGGTCTGCCGCGAGCTCCGCGCCAACTCGAACGTGCCGATCATCATGGTCACGGCCCGGGACTCCGAGGTCGACAAGGTGGTGGGCCTCGAACTGGGCGCCGACGACTACATCACGAAGCCGTACTCGTCGCGCGAGCTGGTGGCGCGCATCCGCGCGGTCCTGCGCCGCTCGGCCGAGCCCGACGACCCGATCGTCACGGTCCTGGAGGCCGGGCCGGTCCGCATGGACGTCGACCGGCACACGGTCACCGTCGGCGGCGGCGACGTCCAGCTGCCGCTCAAGGAGTTCGAGCTGTTGGAGATGCTGCTGCGCAACGCCGGGCGCGTCCTCACCCGCGGCCAGCTCATCGACCGCGTCTGGGGCGCGAACTACGTGGGCGACACCAAGACCCTCGACGTGCACGTCAAGCGCCTGCGCTCGAAGATCGAGCCCGAGCCGGGCAAGCCGCGGCACCTCGTCACGGTCCGCGGCCTGGGGTACAAGTTCGACCCGCACGCGTAGGCGTTCACCCCGGGTTCACCCCGGAACGAACCTCTGACAACGCTTTCCGGACCGGATAGGGTGCACAGGTGACCTACCTTCCCGCGGACGACCGCTACGAGTCCATGCCCTACCGCCGCTCCGGACGCAGCGGCCTCAAGCTGCCGGCGGTCTCCCTCGGCCTGTGGCACAACTTCGGCCACACCCGGCCGCTGGACACCCAGCGGGCGATCGTGCGGCGCGCCTTCGACCTCGGCGTGACCCACTTCGACCTCGCCAACAACTACGGCCCGCCGGCCGGGAGCGCCGAGGAGAACTTCGGGCGCCTCTACGCCCAGGACCTGAAGTCGCACCGCGACGAGATCGTCGTGTCCTCCAAGGCCGGGTACTACATGTGGCCCGGCCCGTACGGCGAATGGGGCTCGCGCAAGTACCTCGTGTCCTCGCTCGACCAGTCCCTGGAGCGCCTGGGCCTGGACTACGTCGACGTGTTCTACCACCACCGGCCCGATCCCGACACGCCCCTGGAGGAGACCATGGGCGCGCTCGACGCGATCGTGCGCTCGGGCAAGGCCCTGTACGTCGGCGTCTCCAACTACACGTCCGAGCAGGTCAGGGCCGCCGCCGCGATCCTGCGGGACCTCGGTACGCCGCTGCTCATCGACCAGCCGCGCTACTCGATGTTCGACCGCCGCATCGAGGACGACCACCTCCTCGACGCCCTCGAAGAGGTCGGCGCCGGCTGCATCGTGTTCAGCCCCCTGGAGCAGGGCGTCCTCACCGACCGGTACCTCAAGGGCGTCCCCTCCGACTCGCGCGCCGCCACCAGCCACTTCCTCGACGAGGACCGCCTCGACGAGAAGACCATGGCGAAAGTGAAGGCCCTCAACGAGATCGCCGCCTCCCGCGGCCAGTCGCTGGCCCAGACCGCGCTCGCCTGGGCCCTGCGCGACGACCGCATGACCAGCGTCATCATCGGCGCCAGCAGCGTCAAGCAGCTGGAGGACAACGTCGCCGCGACCGCGAACCTCGCCTTCACCGCCGACGAGCTCGCCGCCATCGACGCCGCCTCCATCGGATAGCAAGCGCCGCAACGCATCCCGCGGGACCCCTGACTTTCGGGGGTCCCGCGGTTAGTACCTCGGTATGAAACGCGGGCCGGAAAAGTTCCGCCTGAAGTCGGAAGCAGCGAGACTTCCGGTTCCATACGATTTCGGTATGACCGTTTCACGGACCGCCCTCCGCCCGCCGAGCAACCGGTTCGACCCGCGCACCGTCCCCTGGTGGCGGGTCCAGTGGCTCATCACGACCGCCGTCCCCGTCGTGCCCCTGGCGGTCCTCGGCCTCCTCATCCCGCCCGCCCGCCTCTGGCTCCTCGTCCCCGCCGCCGCGATCCTCGTCCTCGGCCTCGCCGCGGCACTGGCGCTGCCGGTGTGGTGGCACCGCGTGCACCGCTGGGAGGTCACCGACACCGCCGTGTACACCCTCACCGGGTACTTCTGGCGCACCTGGCGGATCGCCCCGATGTCGCGCATCCAGACCGTCGACACCACGCAGGGACCCGTGCAGCGCTCCTTCAGACTGTCCACTGTGGTCGTCACTACCGCGTCGTCGGCGGGCGCGGTGAAACTCGAAGGCCTCGACCAGGAGGAGGCCGCGGCCCTGGCCGAACGCCTCACCGAACTCACCGACGCGACCCCCGGAGACGCGACGTGACCGAGTTGCAGCCCAACAGCATTGGACCCGACGCCGATACCGGCGAGGCGGCCGCCCCGGTCGACACCGGCGAACTCTGGCGCAGGCTCCACCGCGACGGCCTCAAGGTCACCGCCCTGTACATGGCCGGCGTCATGATCGGCGCCGGCGTGCCCGCCGCGATCGCCATCGGCTCCGGACCCGGCCTGCTCATCGCGCTCGCGTTCGTCGTCCCCGGCGCCGCGCTCGTCATCGGCGCGGTCGTCGGCTACGAGGCGATCCGCCTGCGCGTCACCAGGTACCACGTCACCGACCTGCGCATGGAGATGCACACCGGTGTCCTGTTCAAGACCCGCCGCTCGCTCATGCGCGAACGCATCCGCTCGGTCGACCTCACCGCCAACCCCCTCGAACGCGTCTTCGGCCTCGCGAAGGTCAAGGTCGGCACCGGCGAGACCGGCAGCGGCTCCGGATCGACGAGCGAGCAGACCCTCACCCTCGACTCCGTCGACCGCGACGAGGCCGAACGGCTCCGCACCGAACTGCTCCGCCGCGCCGCCGTCGACACCGGCGACGACCGCGAGCAGCGCCTCGCCACCTGGGAACCGGGCTGGCTCAAGTACGCGCCCCTGTCGTTCCTCACCCCGATGCTCGCGGGCGCCGCGGTCGGCGGCACCTTCCAGGTCGCCGACTGGTTCGGCAAGGGCGGCCTGCCAGTCGAGATCGTCGGAAACCTCGTCGAGGACCACGGTCCCTGGACGGTCCTCGGCCTCGGCCTGGTCGGCCTCCTCGTCCTCGGCGCCGTCGCCAGCCTCGCCCTCCAAGGCGAAGCCTGGTGGGGCCACCGCCTCGATCGCGAACCCGGCGGCACCCTCCGCGTCCGCCGCGGCCTCCTCGTCTCCCGCTCCCTCAGCCTCGAAGAGGAGCGCATCCGCGGCATCGAGATCGTCGAACCCCTCGGCGTCCGCTCCGCAGGCGCCGGCCGCCTCGACGTCGTCGCCATCGGCCTCAAGACCGACGAGCAGGGCAGCGACCTGAGCACCCTCGTCCCCGCCGCCCCGCTCCCCGCCGTCGCCAGCGCGGCCGAAGCGGTCATCGGCCCGGTCGACTGCGATCTCACCGTCCACCCCCGCACGGCCCGCACCCGCCGCCTGCGCTGGGCGGTGATCGCAGTGGTGATCCTCGCGATTGCCGCAACGGTGCCGCACCTGCTGTGGCAGCTCCCAGCACTGCTGAGCGCCGCGATAGTCCTTGCGGCCGTGCTCAGTTCCGCATTCTCGCTGTGGACAGCCTTCGACTCATACCGATCCCTCGGCCACGCGCTAACCGCTCGCCACCTGATCTCAAGGCGAGGCAGCACCAGGCGCGCCACGGTCCATCTCGACCGCTCGGGGATCATCGGCTGGCGCATCACGCAGTCGGTGTTCCAGCAGCGCATGGGCCTCATGACCCTCGACGCGACCACGGCGGCCGGCAAGGGCCATTACGCGGTCATCGACGCCGACGAGCACGAGATCCTCGACTTCGCCGACGAGGCCGTTCCGGATCTGCTGCGGCCCTTCCTGGTCAGGTCACCGGAATGACCGGAGCGCTGCTTCCCCGGGCGCCTCCTCGGCGCGGATGAGGGCCTCGATGTCCCCCACGCGGTCCCAGGTGTTGACGGCCATCCCCGCGAGGACCCGCCCGGCCTTTGTCCAGAAGACGACGAACTCCAGCGACTCGACGTCTCCGGACACCACGACCTCGTCGTAGGAGTCGGGCCCGGCCACGAATCCAAGATATTCCATACCGAGGTCGTACTGATCGGTAAAGAAGTACGGCAGCTTGTCGAACACTTCACCCGACCCGAGCGCGGCCTTGGCGGCGTGCACACCCGTGTCGATCGCAGTCTGCCAGTGCTCCACGCGGATGGGCCGCCCGTAGTGCGGATAGGGAGCGCTAGCGATGTCCCCAGCAGCCCAAACGTCAGAGGCACTGGTCCGCAAGGTCTCATCCACAGCAACCCCACCTCCAAGCTCCCGCCCACGAAGCTCAAGCCCACCCGAAGCGGCCAACCCCGCATTAGGCGAGACACCGACCGCGACAAGCACCAAGTCAGCCTCGACTCGCTCCCCGTCGGTCGTCTCGACCCCGACGGCGCGGCCGTCCTCCCCTAGGATCTTCGCAATCTCGGTGCGCCGTCGCAGGTCAACGCCCTTATCAATATGGAGCTGTGCGAACACCAGCCCCATCTCAGGCCCGAGAACCCGTTCGAGCGGCTGCGCGCCCATCCCGAACAGCGTCACGTCCCGCCCGAGCTGCCTCGCCGACGCCGCGACCTCCATCCCGATCCACCCGTCCCCGACGATCACGACCCGCCCCTCACCACCCTTGAGCTCGGCCGCAAGCAGGTCCGCGTCCTCGACCGTCCGCAGCAAGTGCACCCCGCCCAGGTCCCCACCGGGCACCGGCAGCGCCCTGGGCGTCGACCCAGTCGCGATGATCAGCTTCGAATAGTCCAGCCCGCTCCCATCGGCCAGCGCGAGCCGGTGCCCCGAGGTGTCGAGCCCGGTCGCAGGTACGCCCACCCGCAGGTCCGCATTCTGCCGGTACCAGTCCTCGTCGACGGTGAACAGCGCGGAGCGGTCGGCGTCTCCCCGCAGGTAGTCCTTGGACAACGGCGGCCGCTCATACGGCCGGTGCGGCTCCCCGGTCACGACGACGAGATCGCCCTCAAACTCCTCGTCGCGGAGTGTCTGCGCTGCTTTAGAGGCGGCGAGCCCGCCTCCGACGATGACGAACGGTGCACTGCTCATGAGCAACTCCGGCTTCCGTAGACGGCTGGTCCGCCTCCCATTCTTACGCCGAACGGGTGACCCCAGGAAGCTCTCCCCACACTCACCGCCCCCGAATAATTCACTCCTCGCCCATATTCGGAAGTCCGGGGTTCAGCTCGGCCTCAAACTGCGGGTGGACCCACAGGTACCCGCTCCGGGTGCGGACCCGGACGAGCCCGCCGAAGGTGGGGTCCTTTTCGCGGATGAGGCGGTGAAGTTCGCGGAGCTGGTCGGCCACAGAGTCGCCGGCCCGCATTTCGACCTCGTGATACTCGGTGTAGGGCCGCATGACCCGGAGGGCATTGCGCACCGCACCTCGCCGAAAAGGCGGGGCCTGTTGGATCACAGGCTGTACTGCAGCATCCCCTGGCGCCAGCGAATGCACAGATTCAAGAAGTATCCCCATTGCACCCACCCAACGGCCGGACCTTTCGATCCATTCCTTCGGAATTTCAACGGGAACTACTCCCGAATTCTGGTCACTGTTCAACTGCCACAACGGCTTCCGCGAATACTCACACCACAGGAGCACATTGAAGCGAACGCTGGCGGCGTCTCGTCGCCCAGGGAGGGATTCAAGATTGAGGATCCGGGGTCCAGCCGGAGCTTCGTCAGCAAGCGCCTTGAGCATGGTTTGGAAGTCGGACTCATTCCGGCTGAGCATCATCGATGCTTCGAGGTGTTCTTCCCGTCGATCACTGGCCGCCAGCCGCCATATCAGCTCACTTCTGCCCACAAAGTCCGAATCAAGGACTCGCTCGAAGACCTCGGCTAGCCGGTCGTTAGGTGCAGCGGGTTCGGCGACTCCGCTCAGCAGAGCACGGATCGACACGTCTTCATCGCATGAGGTACAGGTGATCTCGGGCTTGCCCTTCATGCGCCGGTTGAAGAGGCGCTCGACTTCCCACTGTCCTTGCCCGGTGGCGTCGGGGTCGTTGCAGAATCCGCCGCAGGTGACGAAGTTGTGGACCTTCACGCCCTGCCAGAACTCGGCGACGTGGCTGCGCACCTCCTCAAGGATCATGGTGAGGAAGTACTCGGGGGCGACCGCCTTGACCGAGACCGTGAGCTGCTTGCGCTCCAGACGGATGAGAGCCCTGCCGTGGAGGCCGTGGTCGATGACGAGCCCGTTGGTCCAGTGGAGGCTCTGCTCATACTGCTCGCGGCCGAGCGAGAACTGGTGCAGCCGAACAATAAGGCGGTAGATGAGCCCTTCAGGGATGTGGAAGTTGCCAGAGGCGTCGCTGAACTTGCAGATCCGGGTCTGGACGGGCAGGTCGCGGCCGTGGTCCTCCCACTCCCCCAAAGCCGGGGTCCGCGGATCGACCAGTTGGGCGATGAGGCTCGTCGGCGGCCGACCGCCATGCCCGCCTCCGCCGACTCGGTAGGAGATCTCATACTCCTCCATGAGCCGCAACAGGACTCGATGGACCTTCTCGGGGTATCGCAGGTGCGGCGGGTTGGCCGGGTCGTTCCAGATGTGTTTGAGGCGTGAGTGCTCCACGAGGCCGTGATTTCGGACGGTCTCGGGATCGTCGATCACCAGGCTCACCGCAGCACTGAGCCAGTCGCCCTTGAGGACTACAAGCTGGTCGAGACCAGGGATGTCTGGGTAGTAGCACCAGTGGCCGAGGTCGGTCGCCACGGTCGCGAGGGTTTTCGCGGAGGCTTCACTGAGTCCGTGTTCGGCGGCGCGGACGAGGTAGTCGTGGTATTCCAGATACGGCTCGGGCGCCTGCCGCAGGCCGTCCTGGAACCGGCGCCAACTGCCCGGCAGCTTCCGGGAGAAGTACGGGAGGCCAGCGGCAGTGCGTTGTACAGCGGCCTTCAGGTCCTCGATGCCTGCGCCGGTGCTGCTGTCGACATGGTGGAAGTCGACGATGACGTCACCGTGGGCCTGCCGAAGCCGCATCTCATCGATGTGAGCGAACCGGTCCTTGGGACCGCCGTGGGTCGCAACGACATGGATGCGGATGTCGTCTCCGGCCCGGCGGCGGATCAGGTCGATCCATTCTTCGACGTTGTCCTGCCGCGGTCCGTGTCGGGGTTTCCAGACCACGAGGTAGACGGCCGGTGCGGTGAAGAACAGCTGGTGGGTCGGGCGGTAGGTCTCCTGGCCGCCGAAGTCCCAGGTGTTCAGTACGCACTCGTCGGGGGTTCCCTGCGAGAGGGTCAATGGCCTGACCTCGATGCCGTGCGTCGATGATCGGTCGGCCTCGAACGGTTCGCCGAGCATCGCGGACAGCAAGGTGCTCTTGCCAACCGCGCCTTCCCCGACAAGCACCAGTTTCGCTTCACGGACCGCAACGCCGTCGGACGCGACCTCCTTCAGGAAGGTCATGAGCCCGTCTACGTGGCTCGACTGGGCAGCCGCCATCTCGGGAGGCAGGGGATTCCGTTCCGCGGAGAACTTCGTCAGACGGGGCAGCGCGGCGATGCTCTCGGGGAGCGAACGCAGCGTATTGCCGTCGAGTTGGAGCGTGGTGAGACTGGTCAGGTTCCCGATGGTGTCGGTGAGCGCCGGCAGTTCATTGCCGTTGAGGTCGAGTGTGGCGAGTGCGAAGAGCGCACCGATGGACTCCGGCAGCCTGGTGAGCCGGTTGTAGTTGAGGTGGAGCCTGGTGAGCCTGGTGAGGTTCCCGATCGATTCTGGCAGCGAGGCCAACCGGTTGTTGGAGAGGTCTAGTGAGGTGAGCTCGGTGAGGTTCCCGATCGATTCTGGCAGCGAGGCCAACCGGTTGAAGGAAGGATCGAACTCGGTGAGATCGGTCAGGTCCCCGATCGAGTCCGGCAGTGCCTCGATGTCGTTGTCCCAGAATGTGAGGGAAGTAAGCAAGGTGAGCTTGCCGATCGAGTCGGGCAGGGAACGCAGGTCGTTGTCGCGGAGCAGGAGACTGGTGAGTGCGGTCAGCCGTCCGATCCCCTCCGGCAGCGCTACGAGTCGATTGCCGGTGAGGTCGAGGGCGGTCAGTTCGGTGAGATCTTGGATGGTCTCGGGCAGTTCGGTGAGCCGGTTCTCGCTGAGGTTCAATCTCGAAAGCTTGGTGAGGTTCCCGATCGACTCGGGTAGGGAGGCCAGGCGGTTGGAGTTGATCGTCAGCTCGGTGAGGCCGACGAGATTCCCCAATGTCTCCGGAAGCGCCTTCAGGTCGTTGCCGTGTAGTTCCAGCACTCGGAGATTGGCTAGACGACCGATCGACTCAGGCAGCGCTCGAAGGTCGTTCCCGTGGAGGATGAGCTCGGTGAGGGCGGTCAGGTTCCCGATCGAGTCAGGAATCGCTTCGAGATCGTTGCGGGAGATGTCGAGTTCTGCGAGCGCGATCAGCTCGCCGAACGACTCCGGAAGTACGGTCAGCCAACTGTTGTCGAGGTCGAGGACTCTCAGCGACCGGAGGTGGCCGAAGGAGTCGGGCAACGCCCGCAACCGGTTCTCATACAGGTCGAGTTTGGTGAGGGCGGTGAGGGCGCCGATCGATTCCGGCAGCGAAGTCAACCGGTTGTCCCTCAAGTCGAGCTCAGTGAGCCAGGTGAGTTCGCAGATCTCTTCGGGGAGCTCCGTGAGGTCGAGGTCGGAGAGGTCAAGGACGGTCTGCTTGGTGCGCTTGGCTTCTTGGATGCGGCGTAGGGCCTCGTCAAGCATTGAGGGGAGCTCTTCCTGCGGGGAGACAAGGAAACTCCCATTCTAGAGCGCTTCCACCCCGCAGGAACCCGCCGAGACGTGCGCATCAGGTTCAGCCGCATCGCGCGAAGTACTTTGTGTCGTGCAGGGTCGGCTACGCTCCGCTAAGCTCGTTCAAAACCCTCCATACACCCCGAATTCGGAGGACCACGATCGTGGCCAACAATTCCGATGTCGGCGTCACCCCGGCAGACATCCGCGAAGCGGGCGAGAGTTTCTGCCCGAGACTCGCCGACACCTACGACGGATGGACCACCACCGCCGGGGACACCATCAAGAACAACAGTCCCTCGCTTGAGCAGTCGCCAGGTGGCGCCGGGGGTGGAAACGCCCTCGGGGACGCCATCATGGAAGCGCAGCGATTCCTCTATGAAGCCCTTGAGGAGAGCGCCGACGGCATCCGCGCGACCGGACTCGTGCTGGTCCAGGCATCCGAGAACTGGGAAATGACCGACGAGCAGATCCAGCAGGAGTTCCTCGAACAGCTCGGGGAGGTCGAGTCAGGCAACTACTCCAGTTCGGTCCACACCCCGACCGACCACCAGGACTACGACCCGACCACCGAGGTCAGTCGAGGCGACGAGATGACCCGATGGGCCGAGGACTACCAAGAGGCTCTGGAGAACGAGGACTGACGCATGCCCGACTACCCCGACTTCAAGAGCCTCTTCGATTCTGGAATCCCGGAACCGACCGAGGTGCACCACAAGCTCATGGATCTCCGAATGCCGCTTGCGGGCCGGTACTTCGAGACGGCGGCTGCCCAGGCCTTGGCAGCCGCCTACGAAGGAACCAGCGCAGGCACCCGCTACGACGCCATCCCCCGCAAGTCGGAGTTCCTTGCCGACTGCTTTCCGGAGGCGTCAGACGGTTCCCTCCAGACCTACCTCCCGGAGAGTCTGGAGCCGGCCGCGAGAGCGCACGCTCTCCAGCTCGGGGAGCAAGTTCTGCACGAACTCGAACGCCGCTACATCGGTCTCCTGGCTCGCAAGCTCGACCCCTTGCAGCGGATCTTCACCGGATACCGCCAACTCGCCAATGCAATGGACGACGAGCTCACCGCCGATGTGGACAATGTACGGGACTTGATCCGCGACTGGCAGGGCGACGACGGCGAAGCTCTCTGGACGAACTTCGGCGATCCACTCGACAAGGCGGTGAAGAACCACCGCGACATTGTCCGCGCCATCGCCAACGCGGCTGAGGGACTGCACGCCATCCAGTCCAAGGCGATCAAGCACCTGGACGAGATCACCGACCTCTCGCTGGAAGCGGTCTACGATGTCGATTCGAACAAAGAGGTCGTCTATGCCCTGGTCGCCATCGGCGCTGTTGCGAGCGTCGCCGGTGCGGCCGCCACCGCTACCGCGATCGCGGTCGACTGGGCTGCCGCAGGCGCCGGAGCCAGCGTCATCGCCAGCCTGCCACTCACTCAGAGCTACACGGTCCCCGCCAGCGCTGCCGACATCGACCAGATGATCGAGGATCTCAACGGCGTGCTCGATGAGATGGAGACCGTGATGAAAGCAGAGCAGGACTCCTTCGCCGCCAGCCTTCAGGAGTTCATCCAATCCAAGCGCAATATCTACATTGACGGTGAACAAAGCACCAGCAGCCAAATTGTTCCGCGAGCAGCCCAATGACAAGGAAAACACGATTGGCGGTTCGGATGGGTCCTCTCGGCGGACAGATTCGTCTCAACCTGCTGCTCGTGAGCTCGGTAGCGGTGCTGTTCGCAGGTTCGTGTACCAGCGCCGACAGCCCCACCGAGGACCCGCCTTCCACTCCCTCCGAGTCGCTGACACCAGCTGAGGATCTTACTTATACGACCTTGCCTGCGGAACTCTGCGTGGATCTGGACCGTGCCGAGCTCAGTGGCTTGACAGGGGATCCGGGTGTACTCGGCAGTGATGAGCATCGGGACTTGGGAACGGACTTCGCTCTAGTGAACCAGACGTCCCACTGCTACTTCAGCTACAGCGACCAGGAGTCCGACATCTCCTGGTCATTGGGTATGAAAACCCAGATAGCACACTTCATCGACCCTGATGTGAACGCCTGGGAGGAGACCTATGAGAAGGACCCTTACGACATCTACTCGTCGAACGACGAGAACGACGATGACTCCTATATCCCAGCGGAGGAGCTGCCGCTCCCATTGACCCGCGTTGTGGAAGCACCGGGCTGGGATCAGGCCGCCGTCGCCGAGTTCATCGAACTTGACAATCGCGGCACCGCTTGGGATCCGGACGGCAAGGCGATTTCGTTTGAATACAAGTTGCAGTACGAGAACATGCTGGTCGAGTTCACATTCCAGCTGCGGGGCGATGGACTTTCGGAGCGGCCCTCGATCGATCCTTACGTGGCAATGCTCACCGGGCTCGCCGACCAGGCGAAGACGATCAGCGCCGACGCTTCTGAGTAAAGGGCCTTCACTTGGCACGTCTCAGGTCCAGCCTCGGCGGATTGGGCGGGTCGGTTGGGTGGGTTGGTTTTCTCGGGAGCGGTAGACCACGTAGGGGCGGAAGAGGTACCAGATGGGGGCGCTGAAGGCGTGGACGAGGCGGGTGAAGGGGAAGAGGGCGAATAGGGCGAGGCCGATGAGGGCGTGGAGTTGGAAGGGGGTTGTTGCGGCGGACATGGCCGGGACGTCTGGTTGGAGGAGGAAGATGCTTCGGAACCAGGGGGAGACGGTTTCTCGGTAGTCCACTTCCTCGCCACTCGTGAGGCCTGCTACCGCGGAGAAGAGCGTTGTTGCCAGGCCGGCGACGATTGCTGCTACTAGGACCAGGTACATGACCTTGTCGTTTGCCGTGGTGGCGCTGAATACCGGGCCTGTTGTTCGGCGGCGCCAGATGAGCAACGTTATGCCGCCTAGCGTGGTGACGCCTGCTATGGCGCCCAAGGAAAGGGCGGTCACGTGGTACATGTCGTTGGTGATGCCGACGGCGTCGGTCCAGGTCTCGGGGATCAGTAGGCCTACTACGTGGCCGATGATCACCACTAGTAGTCCGAAGTGGAAAACCGGGCTGGCGATTCGGAGGATTCGCGATTCGTAGAGCTGCGAGGAGCGGGTCGTCCAGCCGAAGCGGTCGTAGCGGTAGCGCCAGATCGTGCCGCCGATGAGCACGGCGAGGACGACGTAAGGCAGTGCGCCCCAGAGCATGTAGTCGAGAGCGGTGGGGTTCACTTTGTGGCTCCGATCTTCTCCGGCATGCCGAGTGGGGTACGGCCGTACGGGTCGAGGCCTACGTCTTCGGCGGGAGGGCCGGCGGCGGCCAGGCGCGTGGCTTCGCGGCGGGCTTCGTCGGGGGGTGGGAGGGTTGCGGCCACGGCGTCGAGGACAGCGGCGTACGGGCTGCCGGTGAGGGCGGCGCGCAGGAGTTCGATGCCGGGTTGGAAGCGGACGAGGAGCCGTTCGCCTTCCTCCCGGTTGCCGCGTGCGGCGAATTCGAGGACCACTGCCAGGTGGTCGGGCAGTTCGGCGGCGTCGAGTCTCCAGCCGCAGGCGCCATAGATCTCCTTGATGCGGGCCAGGGCGTGCCCGCGCCTGCGGGTGTCGCCGTCGGTGTAGTAGGTCAGGTGGAGCGCCCTGCGGCGCTCCAGGTCGAAGGTTCGGACGTATTCCTCTCCCAGTTCGAGGTCGGTCTTCGCAGCTGCGTAAGTGCAGAATGCCTTCAGGGCTTCATTGGCTTCGCTTCTTTCTTGTTCCTCCACTGCAGCTTTCACCAGTGGGAGGCGGTCGCGGAAGGCCTGGTCGGGGTAGCAGAGGAGCATTGCCGCGGCCTGGCGGATCACGTCGTTCACTTCGCCTCCTCGTTCTCGTCCTGGCGGTCCCGGTCCGGGAACAGGCCCGGCGGGCGGCCGTTGCCGTCCCAGTTCAGGAGGTTGAAGCGGCGGGTCGGGCCCGAGTGCCCGTCGCTGGTCTGGCGGTCGCGGAGGGCGTGGAACGTCTCCACTGTGGCTGCTTCGGGCCGGCCGGAGGCCTCGCCGAAGGGGACGTTCCCTCCCATGCCGCCCATGCCCGGGCCGCCCTCGAAGTCGAGGCTGCACCCGATCTCTTCGATTACACCGCGGTCGGCCTCGTCGACGCCGTATGCGGTCGGGATGACGTACCTGTCTTCGTACTTGGCTATGGCGAGCAGGCGGTACATCGACTCGATCTCCTCTCCGGTCATGCCTGCCGATTGGGCAATGGACTCGTCCTTCTCTTGGCCCAAGTTGATTCGGCGCATGTACGCGCGCATCGCCGCTAGCTTCGCGAGCACGCGCTTCACCGGGGCCGGGTCGCCCGCGGTGAACAGTTCCGCGAGGTACTCGACCGGGATACGCAGGGTGTCGATGGCCGCGAACAGGTTCGAGGCGTCCTCGCCGTCGTGGCCGGTCTCGCTGAGCGCGTCGACCACCGGCGAGAGCGGCGGGATGTACCAGACCATCGGCATCGTCCGGTACTCCGGATGCAGCGGCAAAGCGACCTTGAAGTGCTTGGCCAGCTTGAACACCGGGGAGCGGCGCGCGGAGTCGAGCCAGCGCTCGGGGATGCCGTCCCGGATCGCGGCGGCCTGGACGTCGGGGTCGTCGGGGTCGAGGAAGACGTCGAGTTGGGCTTCGTAGAGGTCCTTCTCGTCCTTGACTGCCGCGGCTTTGCCGACCCGTTCGACGTCGTAGAGCACCACGCCCAGGTAGCGGAGCCTGCCCACGCAGGTCTCGGAGCAGACCGTGGGCAGGCCGACCTCGACACGCGGGTAGCAGAGCGTGCACTTCTCGGCCTTGCCGGTCTTGTGGTTGAAGTAGACCTTCTTGTACGGGCAACCGGTGACGCACATACGCCAGCCGCGGCACTTGTCCTGGTCCACAAGGACGATGCCGTCCTCGGCGCGCTTGTACATGGCGCCGCTCGGACATGAGGCGACGCAGGACGGGTTGAGGCAGTGCTCGCAGATGCGCGGCAGGTAGAACATGAACGACTGCTCGTACTCGAAGCGGACCTTGTCGCCGATCTTCTGGACGATCGGGTCGCGGGAGGCGAGCTCCTCGCCGCCGGCGAGATCGTCGTCCCAGTTGGCGGACCACTTGATCTGCATGGGTTCGCCGGTGATGAGCGAGCGCGGGCGGGCGCCGGGGATGTCGTCGCCGAGCGGGGCGGTGATGAGGTGCTCGTAGTCGTACGTCCAGGGCTCGTAGTAGTCCTGGATGGCGGGCATCTTGGGGTTGGCGAAGATCGTGGCGAGCTTCTTGAGGCGGCCGCCGGCGCGGGGCTTGAGACGTCCTGCGGCCGTTCGCTTCCAGCCGCCCTGCCAGCGCTCCTGGTCCTCGTGGCGGCGCGGGTAGCCCTGGCCGGGGCGGGTCTCGACGTTGTTGAACCAGGCGTATTCGACGCCGGAGCGGTTGGTCCACGCCTGCTTGCAGGTGACGGAGCAGGTGTGGCAGCCGATGCACTTGTCGAGGTTCATGACCATGGCGACCTGGGCCATGACCTTGCCGATACGCCCTGCCATCAGTACGTGACCTCGGTTCTGCGCTTGCGTACGACGGTGACTTCGTCGCGCTGGTTGCCGGTGGGGCCGATGTAGTTGAACGCGTAGGAGAACTGGGCGTACCCGCCGATGAGGTGGGTGGGCTTGACGAGGAGGCGGGTGAGGGAGTTGTGGATGCCGCCGCGCTTGCCGGTCGTTTCGGTTTTCGGGACGTCGACCACGCGCTCCTGGGCGTGGTACATGTAGACGGTCCCTTGTGGCATGCGGTGGGAGACGACGAGTCGGGCGGCGACGACGCCGTTGCGGTTGACGGCCTCGACCCAGTCGTTGTCGTTGGCGCCGATGGCGTCGGCGTCGGCGGGGCTCATCCAGATGGTGGGGCCGCCGCGCGAGAGCGTGAGCATGAGCAGGTTGTCCTGGTATTCGGAGTGGATGGACCACTTCGAGTGCGGCGTCAGGTATCTGACGGCGACCGCGCGTTCCCCGGTCGGCCCGATCTCGGGTTCGCCGAAGAGGGCGGCCATGTTCAGCGGCGGCCGGTAGACGGGGAGGGCTTCGCCGAACTCGTGCATCCAGTCGTGGTCGACATAGAAGTGCATGCGGCCGGTGAGGGTGTGCCAGGGCTTGTCGTGTTCGAGGTTGATGGTGAACGGCGAGTACCTGCGGTCGTGGGCCTCCTTGCCGGACCATTCGGGGCTGGCGCCGACCGGGGTGGGGCCGTGCTGGGCGTCGGAGAAGACGACGCGGCGCTCTGCGGCGCCGTGGATCAGTTCGGAGAAGTCGGTGCCGGTGCGAGCGGCGAGGCGTTCGAAGCCTTGGGCCGCAAGGCGGCCGTTGCTGGTGCCGGAGAGGGCGAGGATCATCTCGCAGACCTTGACGTCGGTGTCGATGAGCGGGCGGCCCGCGGCGGGGCCGTCGACGGCGGTGCCGTTCCTGGTTGCGAGCCAGTCGATCTCGACGTCGGGGGTGAACGAGACGCCCTTGACGGGGAGGCCCTTGGCCTCGGCGAGGGGTCCGAGTGCGGCCATCTTCGCGGCGACGGCGGGGTAGTCGCGTTCGACGGCGATGATCGCGGGCATGGTCTTGCCCGGGACCGGTTGCACGCCTTCGGTTCTCCAGTCGGGGGCGGTGCCGCCGGGCTGGGCGAGTTCGCCGGGGGTGTCGTGCTGGTGCGGGGCGGCGACGAGGTCGACGGCGACGCCGAGGTGGTCCGCGGCGAGTTCGGAGAAGCGGCGGGCGAGGGCGTGGAACGCCTCGAAGTCGGTGCGCGCCTGCCAGGGCGGGTCGATCGCGGGCGAGAACGCGTGCACGTACGGGTGCATGTCGGTGGTCGACAGGTCGTGCTTCTCGTACCAGGTCGCGGCCGGGAGCACGATGTCGGAGAGCAGGGTCGTGGAGGTCATGCGGAAGTCGAGCGACAGCAGCAGGTCGAGCTTCCCCTGCGGGACTTGGGCGTGCCAGACGACGTCGTCGGGGCGGTGCTCGCGCCGGGCCTCCTCGCCCTGGACGGAGTTCTGGGTTCCCAAGAGGTGCTTGAGGAAGTACTCGTCGCCTTTCGCGGAGGACCCGAACAGGTTGGCGCGCCACACGGTCAGGATGCGCGGCCAGTTCTCGGGGGCGTCGGGGTCCTCGGCGGCGAAGCGGAGTTCGCCGGAGGCGAGCTCGCGGGCGATGTAGTGGCCCGGTTCGAGACCGGACTCGCGGGCCTCCTGCGCGAGGAGGAGCGGGTTGCGGTCGAAGGTCGGGTACGAGGGCATCCAGCCCATGCGCGCGGAGGCGGCGACGAGGTCGGCGGTGTGCCTGCCCGCCAAGCGGTTCGCGCCGGTCGCGGACAGGAGCGCGTCGGCGTCGTACGTGTCGTAGCGCCACTGGTCGGTGTGCAGGTACCAGTAGGGGGTCGCGGCCATGAAGCGCGCGGGGCGGGTCCAGTCCATCGCGGAGGCGTATGCGGCCCAACCGGTCTGGGTGCGGCACTTCTCCTGGCCGACGTAGTGGGCCCAGCCGCCGCCGTTCTTGCCCTGGCAGCCGGTGAGCAGCAGGAGCGTCAGGAACGCCCGGTACATGGTGTCGCCGTGGAACCACTGGTTGGTGCCCGCACCGAGCACGATCATCGCCCGGCCGCCCGAATCCCTTGCGGTGGCGGCGAACTCGCGGGCGATGCGCGCGAGCCGGTCGGCCTTCACGGAGGTCACGGACTCGGCCCATGCGGGCGTGCAGGGTTCGGTCGCGTCCTCGTAGCCGGTCGGCCAGCGCCCCGGCAGGCCCGGCCGCTCGACGCCGTACTGGGCCAGGAGCAGGTCGAACACGGTCGTGACGAGGCGCCCTTCGATCCGGCGGACCGGGACGCCGCGAAGCAGCGCGTCGCCTTCGCCGTCGAAGCGCGGCAAGGCGATCGGCGCGGTCTCGCCGCCTTCCTCGTAAAGGGACAGCGCGGGCCGGACGCCTTGGAGGTCGAGGTTCCACTTGCCGAGGTCGTCCTCGTTCCAGCGGGTCCCGAGGGTCCCGTTGGGCGCCACGGCCTCCCCGGTGGCCTCGTCGAGGAGGACCGGCTTCCACTCCGCGTACGGCTCCTCCCCCGGCAGGGCGTCGCGCCGCAGGAACTTGCCGGGTACACAACCACCCTCCCGCTCCTCCAGTTCGACGAGAAACGGCAGGTCGGTGTACTTGCGCACGTACTCGTCAAAGGCGGCGGTGCGCTGCTCGACGAAGTGCTCCTTGAGGATCACGTGGCCCATCGCCATCGCCAGCGCGCCGTCGGTCCCGGGATGCGGGGCCAGCCACTCGTCGGCGAACTTCGCGGCGTCGTTGTAGTCGGGGGCGACGGTGACGACCTTCTGGCCCCGGTAGCGGGCCTCGGCCATCCAGTGCGCGTCCGGGGTGCGCGTGACCGGCACGTTCGAACCCCACAGCATCAGGTACGCCGCGTCCCACCAGTCGCCGGACTCGGGCACGTCGGTCTGGTCGCCGAACACCTGCGGCGAGGCGACCGGCAGGTCGGCGTACCAGTCGTAGAACGACAGCATCGACCCGCCGAGGAGGTTCACGAACCGGGCGCCGACACCGTGCGAGACCTGCGACATCGCCGGGATCGGGCTGAAGCCGGCGATCCGGTCGGGCCCGTAGGCGCCGATGGTGTGGACGTGCGCGGCCGCGGCGATCTCGACGGCCTCGTCCCAGGTGATGCGCACGAGCCCGCCCTTGCCGCGCGCCGACTGGTACCGGCGGCGCTTCTCGGGATCGGTGGTGACCTCGGCCCACGCGGCGACCGGGTCCCCCAGGCGCGCTTTGGCTTCGCGGAACATCTCGATGAGGACGCCGCGCCCGTACGGGTAGCGCACCCGCGTGGGCGAGTACGTGTACCAGGAGAACGCCGCGCCCCTCGGGCACCCGCGCGGCTCGTACTCGGGCCGGTCGGGGCCCACCGACGGGTAGTCGGTCGCCTGGGTCTCCCAGGTGATGATGCCGTCCTTGACGTACACGTTCCACGAGCACGAGCCCGTGCAGTTGACGCCGTGCGTGGAGCGGACGACCTTGTCGTGGGACCAGCGGTCGCGGTAGAACACGTCCCCCTCGCGCCCGCCCTCCTTGAAGACCGCGCGCAGGTCACCGGTGGCCTTGGAGCGGGTGAGGTGCACGCCGGTGGACAGCAGCAGGGCCGAGGCGGGTCGGTCGGAACGGGCCACGCGGGCGCTCCCTTCGGGCGGGACTCGCGCCCAGGTTAGGCGCTTTGGCCGTTCCGAAGAGGACGAATCGGCATACTGATGCGGACCGACGGGGGACGGCGCCGGGGGCGCCGGGAGGGGGACGTGATGGGAGCTGCCGCAACGGTGCAGCGCGGGGCGGGGAGGAACCTGGCGCTCGCGACCGCCGCGTTCGCGCTGACGTTCTGGGCGTGGAACCTCATCGGGCCGCTGTCGAAGACCTACGCCGACGACCTCGACCTGAACCCGACGCAGACGTCGGTGCTGGTGGCGTTCCCGGTGCTGGTCGGCGCGGTCGGGCGCATTCCCGCGGGCATCCTCACCGACCGGTTCGGCGGCCGGACCATGCTGACGGCGGCGTGCTTCGTGTCGATCGTCCCGGTGTTCCTCGTCGGGCTCTCAGGGAGCTCGTACGCGGCGCTGCTCGCCTCCGGGTTCCTGCTGGGCCTGGCGGGCACGTCGTTCGCGGTCGGCATCCCGTTCGTCAACGCCTGGTACCCGCCCGCGCGGCGCGGCTTCGCCACGGGCGTCTTCGGCGCCGGCATGGGCGGCACCGCGCTGTCGGCGTTCCTCACCCCGCGCCTGGTCGACGGGATGGGGCTGCTGCCGACGCACCTGGTCATGTGCGCCGCGCTCGCGGCCATGGGCCTGGTGTGCTGGGGCTTCGTGCGCAACGCGCCGCAATGGGAGCCGAGCACCGAGCCCGCGCTGCCGCGCCTCAAGGCGGTCATGCGGCTCAAGGTCACCTGGCAGATGTCGCTGCTGTACGCGGTCGCGTTCGGCGGCTTCGTCGCGTTCTCGACCTACCTGCCGACGATGCTGGTGAGCGCGTACGACCTCGCGCAGACCGACGCGGGCCTGCGCACCGCCGGGTTCAGCCTCGCCGCCGTGATCGCGCGCCCGGCCGGCGGCATCCTCTCGGACCGGGTGGGGCCGTTGAAGGTGTGCCTGACGTCGTTCTTCGGGGCCGCGGCCATGGCGGTCATCCTGTCGTTCCAGCCGCCCCTCGAAGTCCCGGCGGGCATGGCGTTCGTCGTCATGGCCCTGTTCCTGGGCCTGGGCACCGGCGGCGTGTTCGCGCTGGTCGCCGAAAAGGTGGAGCCCGCGCGCGTCGGCGGCGTCACCGGGATCGTCGGCGCCGCGGGCGGCCTCGGCGGGTACTTCCCGCCGCTGGTCATGGGCGCGGTCTACCAGGCGACCGGGTCGTACGCGATCGGCCTGCTGCTGTTGGCGGTGACGGCCCTGCTGGTCGGCGTGTTCACCCTCAAGGCGTTCCGCACGCCTGCGGTGCCCGCGTGATTACTTCTCGCGAATGAAGCGGGCCGGGCCGGAATCAGCCTCAAGCATGAGGAACCGGCCCGCGTTCGCACCTATGGTGAAGTCATGTTGGAAATCAAGGACCTGCACAAGCGGTTCGGCGACACCGTTGCCCTCGACGGGGTGTCGCTCACCGCCGCCCCGGGCGAAGTCGTCGGATTCGTCGGCGCCAACGGGGCCGGGAAGACCACCACCATGCGCATCGCCATGGGCGTGCTCGCCGCCGACTCCGGCGAGATCGTCTACAACGGAGCCCCCCTCGGCGTCGAGCAGCGCCGCCGCTTCGGCTACATGCCCTCCGAACGCGGCCTCTACCCCAAGATGAAGACCGGAGAGCAGGTCGCCTACTTCGGCGAACTGCACGGCATGACCAAGGCCGAGGCCAAGCGGTCGGCCGCCGAACTCCTGGAGCAGCTCAACCTCACCGACCGCATGGGCGACTTCGTCCAGGACCTCTCGCTGGGCAACCAGCAGCGCGTCCAGCTCGCGGTCTCCCTCGTCCACGACCCCGAGGTGCTCGTCCTCGACGAGCCGTTCTCCGGCCTCGACCCCCTCGCCGTCGACGTCATGGGCACCGCCCTCAAGGACCGCGCCGCCGCCGGCGCGCCCGTGATCTTCTCCAGCCACCAGCTCGACCTCATCGAGCGGCTCTGCGACTCCGTCGTCATCATCGGCAACGGCCGCATCATCGCCTCCGGCACCGTCGAGGAGCTGAAGGACAAGGAGGTCAAGCAGCTGCGCATCAGCGTCGAGACCGCCGAGGACCTCACCGCCCGGTTCACCGGGACCGTCACCCGCGACGGCGACGACTACCTCATCGAGGACGGCGACGACCAGGAGGCGCTGCGCATCGCCGCCGCCGCCGGGCGCGTCACCCGCTTCGCCTACGACCAGCCGACCATCGCCGAGATCTTCCGAGAGGCCGTGACCCGATGACCGAGAATTCGCGCCTCCGCGGGCTCATGCTCGTGGCCGGACGGGAGATCCGCGTCCGCGGCCTGTCCAAGTCGAACCTCATCAGCCTCATCGTCACCGTCGTGATCGTCGGCATCCTCGCCGCGCTCCCCTCCCTCATCGGCGGCGACGAGAGCGACGACAGGATCGGCCTCGCCGGGGACACCGCGCCCGCCATGCAGGCCCAGCTCGAAGCCATGGGCGGCTTCAACATCACCGTCTACGACACCACCGCCGAAGCCGAGCAGGCCGTCGAGGACGAGACCGTCGACGCGGCCGTCGCCGACGGGTCCCTCTACAGCCTCAACGGGGTCGGCAACGAACTCGAAGTGAAGCTCGACGCCGCCTGGCAGACCGCCGCCGTCCAGACCAACCTCTCCCAGGCCGGCCTCACCGACCAGGAGATCGCCACCGCGCTCACCGTGCAGCCCTTGAAGTTCGAGACGCTGGAAGGGGACGGCGGCGTCAGCAGCATGCTCGACTACTTCACCGGCCTGATCATCTCCATCATCATGTTCATGATGCTCATGACCCCCGTGCAGTACATCGCGATGGGCGTCGTCGAGGAGAAGTCCAGCCGCATCGTCGAGATCCTCCTGACCAGCCTCAAGCCCTGGCAGCTCCTGGGCGGCAAGGTCATCGGCCTCGGCGTGATCTCCCTGGTCAACCTGATCGCCATGGTCGCCGTCGGCCTCGGCGTCTCGGCCGCGACCGGGATGCTCTCGGACCTGCCCGAAGGCACCACCTCCGCTGCGATCTCCTCGATCGGCTGGTGGCTCATCGCGTTCGCGCTCTTCGGCACCCTCGCCGGCGGCGTCGGCTCGCTCGTGTCGCGCCAGGAGGAGTCCGGGTCGGTCCTGACCCCGCTCATCATGTCGCTGACGCTCAGCTACCTGGGCGCGATCTTCCTCCTGAACGCGCCGACCAGCACGTTCGCGGAGGTCCTGTCGATCGTGCCGCCGTTCTCCGGCATCGCGATGCCCACCCGCATGGCGATCACCGAGGTCCCGGCCTGGCAGATCGGCCTCTCCGGCGTGCTGCTCGCGCTCGCCGCGGCCGGGGCGCTCGCGCTCGGCTCGCAGCTGTACAAGCGCAGCGTCCTGTACACCGGATCGCGCATGAAGCTCACCGAGGCGCTGCGCCGCGCGGCGTAGCGAACGGCGAAGGGCCCGGGAGGAGACCCTCCCGGGCCCTTCGCGTTGTGCGCCTATTCGGTGAGGAACAGGAAGTAGCCGATCGAGGCGAGCATAAGGGCCCAGCCGACCGGGTGGATCTCCTTCCAGCGGCCCTTGGCCGTCATGGCGATCGGGTAGACCACCAGGCCCATCGCGATGCCGTTCGAGATCGAGTAGGTCATCGGCATGATGACGACGATCAGGAACGCCGGGATCGCGTATTCGAGCTTGTCCCAGTCGATTCCTCCGAGCGCCTTCGCCATGAGCACGCCCACCACGATGAGCGCGGGAGCCGTGACCGCCGGGTTGTTGGCGACCAGGCCGAACACCGGGAACGCCACCAGCGAGATCAGGAACCACACACCGGTGGTCACGGCCGTCAGGCCGGTCCGGCCGCCGACCGAGACGCCCGCGGACGACTCGATGTAGGCGGTGGTGGTCGAGGTGCCGAACACCGCCCCGGCCGAGGTCGCGATCGAGTCGGTCGCGAGGGCGCGGCCTGCGCGCGGGAGCTTGCCGTCCTCCTTGACGAGTCCGGCCTGGCCCGCGACGGCGAACAGCGTCCCGGCGGTGTCGAAGAAGTCCACGAACAGCATGGTCAGGATGACCGCGATCATGTGGACGGTGAACGCGTCCTCGAAGCCGGTGAAGGCCGCGCCGAACGAGTCGAGGTTCGGGGTGAAGCCCTCGGCCAGCGCCGGGTCGACGACGCCGGTGAGCAGGCCCAGCCCGAGGGTGGCGAGCATCCCGTAGAACACGCCGCCCTTCCAGCCCAGGATCATGAACACCGCGGTGGCGAGCAGGCCGAACGTGGTCAGCAAGACCGGGCCCGAGGTGAAGTCGCCGATGGTCACGAAGGTCGCTTCGGAGGCGACGACGATGCCGCCGCCCTTGAGGCCGATGAACGCGATGAACAGGCCGATGCCCGCCCCGACCGCCAGCTTCAGCTGGGCCGGGATCGCGTTGATGATCCACTCGCGCACGCCGGTGACGGCGAGGACGAAGAACAGCACACCCGAGACGAGCGTCCCGGTCAGCGCGGTCTGCCACGGGATGCCGAGGCCGATGACCACGGTGTAGGCGAAGAACGCGTTGAGGCCCATGCCCGGTGCGGTGGCGATGGGGTAGCGGGCCCACAGGCCCATGATCAGGCAGCCGAGCGCCGAGGCGAACACCGTGGCGGTGAAGACCGCGCCCGGGTCGGGGGCGTTGCCGGAGCCGATCGCGTCGGCGATGCCGAAGCTGAGGATGCCGGGGTTGACCGCGAGGATGTAGGCCATGGCCAGGAACGTCGTGGTCCCGGCGAGGACCTCGCGCTTCCAGTTGGTCTTGTTCTCGGTCATGCCGAAGTACTTGTCGAGGCGCCCGGGCTCGGGCGCTTCCTTCTTCTCTTCTGTGGCTTCAGTGGCCATGTGGCGGGCACTCCTGTGCAGGCGCGTGGTGGATGCCGGGCAGCAGGCACCTCGGGAAACAGGGTAATGGGGCAGGTACTGAACCTGCGGGTAATGTACCGGGTCCGCCACGGAAAGAGAAGCCAGCTGGGGCCAGAGTTGCGAGTTTTACACACTCTTCACAGGCCGCGCGCAAAGCGACGCCCCGGAGCCAAGGGGGGGACGGCTCCGGGGCGTCGACTTAGGGTCGAGCCCCCGGTGGCAGGATTCCGGGGGCTCGACAAGGACCGCACCGTCAAGCAGCGGGCGGTAGTCGGAGGTCTCGCCCCGGCGCAGACTCCGCCGGGCTCCCTGCCCTGAGACAACTGCTAAACGCGGCGGCTGCTTGTGCGGTTGCATAACGGTTCGATAACGGGCGCAGTTTTCTCCGCGGACCGCGCCCGCACCCCCTACTCCTCGGCCGACTCGGTGCGGCGGCGCATGACGATCAGGATCACGACGCCCGCGAGCAGCGCGATCGCCGCGCCGACCAGGATGTACGTGAGCGAGGAACCGGTGGTCGGCAGCGCCGACCCGGCGGGAGAGGTCGAGACGGTACCGGGAGCGGTGCTGGTCGCGGCCTCCGAGCTGGACTCGGCCGCGCTCGACGACTCCTCGGAGGAGGTGGTCTCCTCCTCAGAGGTGGACTCCTCTTCCGAGGTCGACTCTTCTTCGGAGCTGGACTCCTCCTCGGAGGTCGTCTCCTCCTCAGACGTGGTCTCTTCCTCGGAGGTCGTCTCTTCCTCAGAGGTCGTCTCCTCTTCGGAAGTCGTCTCTTCCTCGGAGGTGGTCTCCTCTTCAGAGGTCGTTTCCTCTTCCGAGGTGGTCTCCTCTTCCGAGGTGGTCTCCTCCTCAGAAGTGGTCTCTTCCTCCGAAGTCGTCTCCTCCTCCGAGGAGGTGGTCTCCTCGGGGCTGGTCGGCTCCTCCGAGCTGGGCTCCTCGGTGGTCGGCTCCTCGGACTCGCTCGGGGTCTCCTCCCCCGGAGGCTCCTCGGTCGCGGGGCAGGCGTGGGTCAGGTTGAAGTAGTCGCGGTTCTGACCACCGCCGCCGTTCCCGTTGCCGCCCTTCTTCTTGTCGTCCTCGTCGCGCTGGATCTCGGCCTCGGCGTCGATGAGCGTGAGCCCGGCCGGGGTGATGATGTACGCCTTGTTGTTCCCCGAACCGGAGACGATCCCGCCGTCGTCTTCGGTGTTGTAGCGAACGGTGTTGCCGTCCTCGTCCTGGAAGACGGCCTCGATGTACTCGAAGTTCCCTTCGGCGCCGACCGAGCTGGGCAGCACGAAGACCCAGCCGTCGAGCCAGTCCTCGGTGCTCCCCGGGATCTGGTCGCAGCTGTGGTTCTCGAAGCCCTCGGCGGTCGTCGGCACGTTGCCGGGGTTGATGTCGATGGTGACGCGGTTCCCCGCGAGCGCGGGGACCGCGAAGGCGATTGCAACGGCTCCCGCCAGGCCGGCGGCGGCTATGGCGCCGGCGAGCTTCTTGCGGCGTGTGAGTTTCAAGGGAGTGCGCTCCGTGATGGGTGGTCGGAGGTGTCGGACATGCCGGGTCCGACGGCGCCTGGGCCAGGCGCGGGCGAAGTGATCACGCCATGAAGTGCGGGGCAGTTGCGATCCGAAAGGGTGGATCCGAAAATCGACCGAACGGCTGACCTGCCAATCCACCCCGAAATCCCCGAAAAACGGAGGAGTCCCCGGGGCCGAGGCCCCGGGGGCTCCGCGTCGGGAGGCCTTGCCTAGGAGTCCTGGGCCGCGCGGCGGCGCTGGATCAGGAGCAGGACCGCCCCGGCGGCGGCGAGGGCCGCGGCCGAGGTGAGCACCAGTGCGGTCGGCGGGCCCGTGACCGGCAGGACCGGACCTGAAGGCGAGGTCGAGGCCTCGGTCGGGCTCTCCTCGCCCGAGGAGGAGGGCTCCTCCGAGGACGGCTCCTCGCCGGTGGGCTCCTCGGTGGGCGCTCCGAGGCAGGTGCGGACCAGGTCGAAGGTCGCGCCCTCGTCGGGGTCGTTGACCAGGGCGTCGGCGTCGAGGAGGGTCCAGCCCGTGGGCGCAGTGACGTACGCCGTGTCCTCGCCGAGGACGCCGCCGTGGACCCCCATGGTGCGGGTCCGCTCGCTGCCGGTCGCGTCGGCGTAGGTCGCGGTGATGTCGACGAAGTTCCCTTCGGCCCCGGCGGAATCGGGGAGCGCGAAGACCCAGACGTCGTGGTCGTCGCCGAGTTCGGGGAGGTCGTCGCAAGAGTGGGTGGGGAACTCCTCTGCGGTCGTGGGGATCTGGTCGCGGTTGATGAGGATGAGGACTTCGGCGGCCTGCGCGGGCGTCGCGAGGGCGACGGCCGCGGCGATGCCGGCGGCGGCCGCGAGGCCGGTGGTGAGGGATCGTCTGAGCTGCATGACAAGGGTCTCCGAACGGCTCGACCGGCGGAGTGACCCTGCCGGATGCGGAGGTAGGCATTTGATCCACGCTCGACTTCGGACCGTGGTTGCGGTGCGTTCACCCGGCGTTCAGAAAGGGCGGGCCGGAGCGCCCTGCGGCACGGATCCTATAGGATATAGGCATGCCGCATGCATTGAAGCTGAGCTATGACAAACCTGCGGAAGCCTGGCACGACGGCCTCCCTCTCGGGAACGGCCGCGTCGGGGCAATGCTGGTCGGGAACCGGATCGAGCTGAACGAGGACGGCTTCTGGTCCGGGACCGGCAACCAGGGCGTCCCCGACGGCGTCGAAGGGATCGCCGCCGAAGCCGCCGAACTGGTCAGGCGCGGCGAGTACTTCGCCGCCGACCAGCTCCTCACGAAACTCCAGGGCCCGAGCACCGAGGCGTACCAGCCGGCGGGCGCGTTCACCGCCGTCATCTCCGACGACGGCGGGTTCGAGCACCGCGAGCTCGACCTGCGCGACGGCGTCGCGACCACCGTGCACGGCCGCGTGAGGCAAAGGGTGTTCGCGTCGGTCGCCTACGGCGTCATCGCGATCCGCTGGAGCGCCGCGCAGCCGTTCGACCTCGACCTGGGCTTCGCGTGGCCGCACGAGGGCGGCTCCACGGTCGCCGACTACGACGAGCTGAGCTTCACCGGCCACGCCCCCTCCACGGTCCACGGCAACGGCGGACCGGACTACACCGCCGTCGAAGGCGTGCGCCGCCTCGGCCTGAACGCGCAGCTGCGCTGCGACGGCGAGGTCGTCCCCGCGGCCGGCGGGCACCGCTTCACCGGCTGCCGCGAGGTCGAGGTCTACCTCGCGCTCCACTCCGACTTCGACGAGGCCGCCGCCCTCGACCGCGCGCAGGGCGAGGCCCGCCGCGCGGCCGCCACCGGCTGGACGGCCGTCCTCGCCGACCACGTCGCGGCCCACCGGGCCGTCATGGACCGCGTCGTCCTGGAGCTCGGTCCACAGGAGCCTGTGGACAACTCCACCGCCGAGCGGCTGCGCCGCCGCGCCTCGGGTGAGGCGGACGAGGGCCTCGCGGTGCTCGCGTTCCAGTACGGGCGCTACCTCCTGGCCGCGTCCTCGCGGCCCGGCACGCAGGCCGCGAACCTCCAGGGCATCTGGAACGACCAGGTCAGGCCCCCGTGGAACTGCGACTACACCACCAACATCAACGTCGAGATGAACTACTGGCCCGCCGAGACCTGCGGGCTCCCGGAGTTCCACGAGCCGCTGTTCGACCTCGTCGACGGCCTGTCGAAGACCGGTGAGGAGACCGCGCGGCGCATGTACGACGCGGGCGGCTGGTGCTGCCACCACAACACCGACTACTGGCGCCTGACCACCCCGGTCGACGGCCGCGCCTGCTGGCAGGCCTGGCCCATGGGCGGCCTGTGGCTCGCCATGCACATCGCCGAGCACTGGCGTTTCGGCCGCGACGAGGAGTTCCTCGCCGAGCGGCTCCCGGTCGTCCTCGGCGCGGCCCGCTTCGCGTACGACCGGCTCTCCGAAGGCAAGGACGGCACGCTCGTCACCAGCCCGGCGTCGAGCCCGGAGAACGAGTTCGTGACCCCCCAAGGCAACTCGGCGATCGACGAGTCGACGGGGATGGACGCGGCGCTCGTGCGCGAGCTGTTCGCGTTCGTCGTCGAGGCCGCCGACGTCGTCGCCGAGACCCTCCACGGCGAGGACCTCCAGCTCGTCAAGGGCATCCAGGAGGCCCTGCCGCGCCTGGCCGGGCCGAAGATCGGCGCCGACGGGCGGCTCCTCGAATGGGCCGACGAGCGCGAGGAGGCCGAGCCGCACCACCGGCACGTCTCGCACCTGTACGGGGTCTTCCCCGGCGACTCGTTCGCCGACTCCCCCGAGCTGCTCGACGCGGCCCGCAAGAGCCTCGAAGCGCGCGGCGACGCCGGGACCGGCTGGTCGCTCGCGTGGAAGACCGCCCTGTGGGCGCGCCTGGGCGACGGCGACCGCGCGCACCGGCTCCTCGGGGAGTTCCTGACCCCGGTCGGGTTCCGCGGCGAGGGCGTCGAGTACGCCGACGGCGGCGTCTACTCCTCGCTGCTGTGCGCGCACCCGCCGTTCCAGATCGACGGGAACTTCGGGACGACCGCGGCGATCGCCGAGATGCTCGTGCAGTCGCACCGCGCCGTCGACGGCGACCCGGTGATCGAACTGCTCCCGGCGCTGCCGGGCGCCTGGCCCGAGGGCGAGGTGCGCGGCCTGCGGGCCCGCGGCGGGGTGACCGTGGAGCGCCTGGCCTGGAGCGGCGGGGCCGTGACGGCGCTTCGGCTCGTGTCGAGCGTGGACACGAGGGTGCGGGTGCTGGGGCGGGAGGTCGCGCTCGCGGCCGGCGTCCCGTGGACCCACGGGAGCTGATGCGTCCCTGGGACAAAGGGGAGCGGCCGGAGTCCGCGAGGACTCCGGCCGCTTGGGTATGAAGGTGTGTCTCTCAGCAGGTTCCGGTCACCGGTGACTGGCCCACGTTGATTTGGCACACCTGCCACTGGAAGGCTCCAGTGGTGTCGGCGTTGACCAGCGACATCCCGCTCCCGGGGCCCACCGGTTCCTTCGGGCCCTTGATCGAGTTGTCGCAGACCGCGTCCTGCGTGGTCGCCGCGACGGCGATCCCGCAGATCTTGAACTTCGAGAAGTTCCGCAGGTCGATGTTCGCCAGCGACGCCCCTCCGTAGCCCTCGGGGAGCGCGGGAAGGGACTCGCCGCCGGCCATCTCGTCCGCCGGAGGCGAGCCGAGAACGGTGCCGCAGGCCGTGTCGGTGATCGCACCGACCTGGTCGGCCTCACAGACGCCGGGAAGTACCGAGTCGTGCTCGGACTCCACGGTGGCAAGCGTCAGCCAGTCGGGAGTGGAGGCCTGGGCCGCCCCTCCCGTGAACGCCGCGGCAGCTGCGGCTGCGGCGGCCGAGACCGCCACCATGGTGGTGTTACGCATGTTCCTCTACCTTTTTCTCGACCAAACCGGGGGACGCGACTGGTCTAGTAGTCGCCCTGGTCGTCGCCCTTGTCGGGGCCGTCACCGTCGTCGGTGACGTGGTCGGCGTTGAGGCACTGCTGGTCGAGCGACGGCGAGACGCCGACGTTCTGGCCGCAGATCTGCCAGTGGGCAGCCGAGGAGGCGTCGAGGTTCGCGGCCGAGATCTGGCCGGCGTTGACGCCCGAGCCCGCGTTGTCACCGAAGTGGTCGCGGTTGTCGCAGACCTGGCTGAACGACTGCGTGAGCACGTTCTGGCCGCAGATCTGCCAGTGCGCGGCGCTGGAGGCGTCCACGTTCACGGCGGAGATGTCGCCCGCGTTGACGCCCGAGCCCTGGTCTTCGCCGAAGTGGTCGCGGTTGTCGCAGTTCTGGTCGTACGACTGGGTCAGGATGTTCTGCCCGCAGATCTGCCAGTGCGCCGCGTCCGAGGCGTCGATGTTGACCAGGGAGACCGGGCCGGCGTTGACGCCGGAGGCCGCGGCCATGACGGGCGAAGCCGCACCGAGGGCGGCGACGGCGCCGGCAGCGGCGGCGGTGACGGCGAGAACCTTGCGCATGTGATGAGTTCCTTTCGTAAGGGACGGGGCGGGCCCCCAGGCTGGAGGCCCGCCCCCGGTCGAATTACTCGGCCGCGTGGGTCAGGTGGTCGTAGTTCTTGCACTGCTGGTCGAGCGACGGCGCGACGCCGACGTTCTGGCCGCAGATCTGCCAGTGGGCGGCGTCCGAGATGTCCAGGTTGCCCAGCGACACGTCGCCGGGGGTCACGCCGGACTGCGGGCCCGCACCGATGTGGTCGCGGTTGTCGCAGTTCTGGTTGAAGGACTGCGTGAGCACGTTCTGGCCGCAGATCTGCCAGTGCGCCGCGTCAGAGGCGTCGATGTTCACCAGGCTGACCGGGCCCGCCCAGACGCCCGAGTTCTGGGCCATGGCGGTGCCGGCGGAGCCGAGAGCGGCGACCGCTCCGGCGGCAGCGGCGGTGACGGCGAGAGCCTTGCGCATTGTTTGTTCCCCGTTCTCTGTCGGATTTCTTGGTGTTCCCCGGGGCCGGGCCGGCCGTGCGGCCGGCCCGGCCTGGGAAGTC
>NZ_QFRW01000071.1 GCF_003265355.1 Glycomyces dulcitolivorans
GGTCGCGGGCGAGGCGTTCGCCGACCGCGGCTACCTGGGGGACGGGCGCCTGGTGCCGCGGGGCGCGCCGGGGGCGCTGCTGGCGCACGCGGACGCGGTCGCGCAGGCGGTCGACCTGGCGCTGCACGGCGAGGTCACGGCGGTCGACGGCAGCCGTACTCCCGTTGCGGCCGAATCGATCTGCGTGCACGGCGACGGTCCCGACGCGGTCGCGGTCGCCGCGTCCATCCGGGCCGCATTGGACGAACGAGGCATCGACGTGGAGGCTTTCTCGTGAGCACCGGAAGAACGACCGCCGCCCCCCGGCTCAGGCCCCTCCCGGCCGGGCCGAGGGGCATCCTGATCGACTGCGGCACGACGGCCGCGGCCCGCGCCTGCTACCGGTCGCTCCAGAACCGGCGCATGTCGGGCCTGCTGGAGGCCGAGGACCTCGTCCCGGGGGCGACCACGGTCCTCGTCGACGGCGTCGACGAGCCCGAGCTCCTCGCCGCCGAGCTGCCGGGCTGGCCGCTCACCGAGGAGCCCGAGGCCGTGGGGGAGGCCGTCGAGATCCCGGTCTGCTACGACGGGCCCGACCTCGAAGCCGTTGCGGCCCTGTGGGGTGTGAGCACCGACGACGTGGCCGACATCCACTCGGGGATCGAGTACGAGGCGGCGTTCTGCGGCTTCTCCCCCGGGTTCGCGTACCTGGAGGGGCTGCCCGAGCGCTACCACGTGCCGCGCCGCGAGAGCCCGCGCACGAAGGTCCCGGCCGGGTCCCTCGCGATCGCCGGGCCCTACACGGGCGTGTACCCGCGCACCAGCCCCGGCGGCTGGCAGCTCATCGCGACGATGACGAACCCGGGGCGGCTGTGGAACGAGCACCGCGAACCCGCGGCGCTCCTGATCCCCGGCACCCGGGTGCGGTTCGCGGCGGTGCGGGTATGAGCCACATCGAGATCCTGCGGGCGGGCGTCCTCACGACCTGCCAGGACGCGGGCAGGCCCGGCTGGGGGCACCTCGCGGTGCCGCCCTCGGGCGCGGCGGACCGTCCCTCATGGAGGCTCGCGAACCAGCTGGCGGGCAACCCGACCGGGGCGTGCGCTTTGGAGACGACCCTGAACGGCGCCACGGTCAGGGCGCACCGCAACGTGACCGTGGTCGTCGGCGGCGCGCCGTGCGCCGTCACCGTCGACGGGCGGCCCGAGTCGTGGGGGCAGCCGGTGAAGCTCCAGGCCGGGTCCGTGCTCGACGCCGGGCCCGCCGAGGTCGGCGTGCGGTCCTACCTGGCGTTCTCCGGTGGGCTGCACCCGAAGTCGAGCCTGGGCTCGCACTCGACGTGCCTGCTGTCGGGCCTCGGCCCGGCCCCGCTCAAGGACGGCGACACGATCCCGCTGGGCCCGAGCCCGGCCCACCCGCCGCTGCCGACGCAGTGGCCGGCGCCGTGGGCGGGCATCGGCGAGGACATCGTCATGAAGCTCCACCTGGGGCCGCGGCTCGAATGGTTCCGGCCCGAGGCGGTGGCGGAGCTGACCCGCGGCGTGTGGACGGTCTCGGAGCACTCCAACCGGATCG
Organism: Glycomyces dulcitolivorans; assembly: GCF_003265355.1. Lineage (GTDB taxonomy): Bacteria > Actinomycetota > Actinomycetes > Mycobacteriales > Micromonosporaceae > Glycomyces > Glycomyces dulcitolivorans. Next base: position 1,555 of record NZ_QFRW01000071.1, read on the forward strand.
GGCTGCGCCTTGAGGGCCCGTCGCTGAAGCGCACGGACCCGGCCGCGGAGCTGCCGAGCGAGGGCATCGCGGCCGGCGGGCTCCAGGTGCCGCCGAACGGCCAGCCGATCCTGTTCGGCGCCGACCACCCCACGACCGGCGGCTACCCGGTCATCGGCGTCGTCGGCCCCGAGGCCCAGGCGGCGGCCGCGCAGGCGCGCCCGGGCACGCGCATCAGGTTCGTCCCGCTCCCGATGCCCCACTGGAGCAAGCGAAGCTGAATCCCGGGGCTCGATCGACTCGACCGACGAGGTTCCCGCGCGGAGCCGAAGGATGCTCGCCTGACCTCCTCCGATCGGGTGCATTCCGCTCCGGCCGGGCCCGCTGGGCCCGGTTCTTGTCGGACCCGTCGGCAATGATCGCCGCCAGACTGCGGTCCCCTTTTGGGTGGGTGGGGGCTAGGGATGGTCATACGGCCTTCAGCTTTCAATACGGCGCGGGCGGCCGGCTAGGACACGCTGCGGCGCAGGATGAGCGTGCCGCGCTCGTGGCCGAGGTGCTCGGCGGTGAAGTCGGGGTGGGCGTCGTGCCAGCGCGCGGCGATGGCGCGCTCGTCGGGGCGGTCGGCGTCGTCGAGGACGACCAGGGCGTCCTTCGCGAGGCGCTCGGCCAGCAGCGGCAACGCCGGGTAGCGGGCCTGCGGGCCGGTCGCGCCGGGCGGGCCGTCGACGAGGAGCACGTCGATCTCGTTGCGGGGCACGAGTTCCGGGTCGTACCAGCGCCAGGTCTCGCCGCCGAGGTCGACGTCGGTCAAGGGCGCGTCGACCACGCGTCCCCAGCCGGCGAGGCCGCGCGCTTCGAGTTCGGCGCGGGTCTGCGCCGCGTAGTCCGGGTCGTGCTCCAGGGCGGTGACCTGGCCCGAGCCGATCGAGCGGGCGACGAGCGCGAGGACCACGGTGGTCGTCCCGGAGCCGCATTCGAGGACACGGGCGCCGCCGCGCGCGGCGACCGCTTCGGCGAGGTACCGCGTGAGCTCGGGTCCGGCGGCCCAGCCGCGCATCCGCGGCAGCGGCCCGCCGGGGCCGGTCAGGCGGTACAGCGCCAGGAGGTCCTCGACCTGCGCATAGGCGGTTCTCGCGGTCTGCTTGGCGGCCTTGCGGTCCGCTTTCGCGTCCGCCTCGATGGCGTCGAGGCGCCGCCCGAGCCCGTCCTGGGCCTCGCGCAGGCCCGCGACGGCCTCGCTGAGTTCCTTGAGCCGCTCGGTCAGCTCGATGAGCAGCATCCGGTCGGACGGTCCCATGGCACGGCCCCCTTCGCGGGCGTACGGCGCATTGGGCCCACCCTAGGACAGATCCGCGACCGATGCCAGTAGCCCCTCTCGGGCGCGCTCACCTCCCTACTGTTCTTCTGCTCCTGCTTCTGCCTCCGCTTTCTGCTGCGCGTCCTCCCTCCTGCTCGTGTTCGCGCTGCTCCACTCGTGGGCTGCGGTCATTCGCCCAGGGCGCGTGCGAAGTCGGCGATGAGGTCGTCGGCGGCCTCGATGCCGGTGGAGAAGCGAACGAGGTCGTCGTGGATGCCCTCGGCGGCGCGCTCCTCGGGGCTCATGCCGGCGTGGCTCGTCGCGGCCGGGCGCGTCACCAGGGACTCGACCCCGCCGAGGCTCGGTGCGACGTACGGGATGCTCAGTCCCTTGAGGAGGGACTCGGCCGCCTCGACGCCGCCTGCGGGGCGGAAGGAGAACACCGATCCGTACCCGTCGAACAGGGCCGCGGCCCGTGCGTGGTCGGGGTGCGATTCGAGGCCCGGGTGGTTGACCTGCGCGATGCCCTTGTGGCCCTCCAGGAACCGGGCGAGCGCGAGCGAGGTCGCGCCCTGCTGGCGGACCCGCAGCGCGAGGGTCTTGAGGCCGCGGGCGAGGAGGAATCCGGCGTGCGGGTCGAGGCTGCCGCCGTAGAGGTTGAGGACGTGGCGGACCTTCGCGACGGCCGCCTCCGATCCGGTGACGACGCCGGCGACGAGGTCGGAGTGGCCGTTGAGGGCCTTCGTCGCCGAGTGGCAGACCAGGTCGAATCCGACGGCGTGGGGCCGGAAGACGACGGGGGTGGCGAAGGTGTTGTCGATGATGCTGGTGAGGCCGTGCTCGCGACTGAAGGCCGCGATGCCGGCGAGGTCGGCGACGCGGACGAGCGGGTTGCTGATGGTCTCGACGATGAACGCCTTCGTCTCGGGCCGCAGGGCCTCGGTCCAGGCGTCGCGGTCGTCGGGGCCGACGAAGTCGATCTTCCAGCCCAGGCGCGGGGCCTGCTCGGTGAGGAAGTGGTGGGTGCCGCCGTAGAACGCGCCGGCGGCGATGACGTGGTCGCCCGCGGCGAGGGTGGCGAGCAGGGTCGTGGAGATCGCGGCCATGCCGGAGGCGGTGGCGAGCGCGGCCTCGGCGCCTTCGAGGGCGGCGAGCTTGCGGTGCAGGTACTCCTGGGACGGGTTGGTGTTCAGGCGGATGTACTGGATCTGGTCATAGGTCTCGCCGGGGACGGTCTCGAAGACGGTGCCCTGGTAGATCGGGTGGACGACCGATCCGCCGTGGGCGGGCCGGGGTTCGGCGGCGTGGACGGCGGCGGTCTCGAAGGAGGCGGTCTCGATGTCGTGGCTCGGTTCGCTCATGCGGCAACCGTACGGTCGCGCGGGCGCGGCCGCATCTGTCGTTCGACCGGATGTCGGGCCTGGAATTCCTTACTTTGGTGGGTTCGGATTTCCGACTTTCGGCTAATGCCGTTCCTGGTCGAGGCTGGCAAGGTAGGCGTTGTACACCTCGTGGGGGTCGTCCTCCGGGCGGCCGCTGGCGGTGGCGCGCTCGGCCATCCGGTCGAGGCGCCGTCCCTCCCGCTCCTCGGAGCGGGCCCACTGGCCGATGAGGACGACGATGATGATGAGGCTGGGGATCTCGCCGAAGCCCCAGGCGATGCCGCCGCCGGCGCGCTGGTCGGCGAGGAGGTCGGCGACCCAGGGGATCGCGAGCTGGGTGTACCAGCCCTCGGCGATGAGGCTGGTCCCCATCATGAGGGTCACGCCGAAGATCGCGTGGAAGACGATCGAGATGAAGTAGAGGAGGACCTTGGCGGGGTAGGAGAGGGGCCGCGGCTTCGGGTCGGGGCCGATGACGACCCAGAAGAAGAGGCTGCCGGCGGCGAGGAAGTGCGCGGTCATGAACAGGTGCCCGAAGTGGGAGCGCATGGCCCACTCGAACATCCCGGTGAAGTACATGAGGTACAGGCTCGTCAGGTAGACGAGGAGGGCGATGAGCGGCCGTGAGATGAAGCGGGACCAGCGGCTGTGGATCGCGGCGAGGAGCCATTCGCGCGGGCCGCCGGCCCGGTCGGGTTTGAGGGCGCGGAGCGCGAGGGTGACGGGCGCGGCGAGGACCAGCAGGATCGGGGCGAGCATGTTGAGCGCCATGTGCTGCACCATGTGTGCGCTGAACAGGACCATCCCGTACTTGCCGAGGCCGGTCGAGGTCGTGAGGACGATGACGGCCCAGCCGCCGCACCACAGGACGGTGCGGTACCAGGGCCAGGCGTCGCCGCGGCGGCGCAGCCGCACGACTCCGGCGATGTAGAACCCGGTCATGGCGAGCGCGAGCGCGCAGAACAGGACCGACGGGTACCAGTCGGTGAGGATGCGCGCCAAGGAGACCGGCTCGGGCGTGGTGAAGCCGAGGAGGGCCGTGTTCGGGTCGGGGAGCTCCTCGGCCGGGGGCGGGGTGACCGAGAGGGAGGAGGCGAGGCCGAACGCGATCGCCATGAGTCCGAGTTCGACGGCGGCGAGCTGGTGGAACGCGCGCCGGTCCCCGGCCTGGACGGCGGGGAGGGTGCGGCGGCGGTGGGCCCAGCCGAAGACGCCGCCGACGGCGAGGACGGCGAGCTTCGCGAGGGCGATGCGCCCGTACGCGGACTCCCACAGGTCGGTGAAGGCGACGTTCGCGACGAACACGATGAGGCCGGAGGCGGCGATCGCGGGGTAGGCGAAGGCCGCGGCGTACGAGTAGCGGCGGGCCGCGAGCGCGGGGTCCTTGCGGGCGATGAACAGTGCGAACAGGCCACCGGCCCAGAACGCGGCGGCGACGATGTGGATGAGGAGCCCGTCGACGGCGATCTGGTGGTTGCCGTTGGAGGCGGAGTGCCCGGTGAACACGGGCGGGACGGAGGCGGCGAGCGCGAGCGCGGCGGCGCAGGCCGCGCCGGGGATGGTGAACGCGCGGGCGGCGCAGAGCGCGGCGGCGCCGGCGAGGAGCACGGTGAGGCCGAGGGCGCGGCCCTGCTCGTACTGGGCGATGTAGGACCACAGGCCCGGGAGGGTGACTTCGGAGAGGGGCCGCGCGAACGTGTTCGCGAAGTCCACCGGGAGGCTGACGGCGGCGGTGAGCGCCCACAGGCCGGAGGCGGCGGCGCCGACGCGCAGCCACCGCCACGGCTGGGCGGCGAGGCGGGCGCGGTCGCCTTCGCGGCCGGGGAGGAAGCACGCGGCGGCGATGGTGCAGCCGACGGCGGCGAGCATCGCGAGGTCGTACGCGTATTTGAGGAGGCCGGCGGCCCAGGTGACGGCGGGGTCGGCGGCGCTCAGGCCGGGGAGGGCCTCGATGTCGACGGCGCCGCCGAGGTCGAGGGCGATGACCGCGGCGAGGAGTCCGGCGATCGCCGCGGCCGCGACGGCGAGGGCGCGCGGTCCTCTGCCGGGCTGCGGGGCGCGCAGCCCGCTTCGGGGGCCGTGACCGCCGCCAGGTATGGTGTCGGCGGTGTTTTTGCTGGTCTCGGTCGATGCGGTCACGTCACCCAGCATGGCTGATTGTTCCAGCTCACGCCCCACCGGGTGGGGTGGGATATCTCCGGCGACTCCCCCGGCGACCTGCGGGCGCCGTCCCGCGGTGTCGGGGTCATAAGGCACGATCACGGTGCGCCGTCCGCGAAGTCCAGCAGTCGCAACTGCGGGGGCGGGGCCGTATTTTCTATGGTGGATCGCGATGGGAATCATCGAAAGACGCGGTGAGATCATGAACCTGCTCCAGGGAGGCGGCGGAGTGCTGGGCAACATGCACTTCACGTTGGACGGCTCGGACGACCCGTCGAACGTGCTGAACCTCATGGCGCTCGACGCCTACGTGTCCGGCGCGCAGCCGCACGCGGTGGTCCGGGCGCTCGACATGGTCGCGGACGACGTCGACCTCATCCCCGCGGGCGGTTCACTCGTCCGGTCGATTTCGGGGACCTCGTTCCTCCAGCTCGTGACCGGCGACGGCTGGACGCTGCGGACCCAGCGGTGGCGCGACGGCTCCGGCCAGGCGGTGGTGACCGCCGAGACGCGCGAGCGCGCCGAGGAGATCGCCGCGTACGTCACCGACCGGACCGGTTCGGTCGAGGAGGCCGGCGAGGACAAGGTCGACATGGGCTTCTGGTACCGGTCGGCGCGCGGCCCGTTCCGCTCCACCCGGTCGATCAGCGCCCCGCGCTGGCCCGAGATCGAGCGCAACTACTCCTCCAGCGCCGGTTCGGCGCTGGGCAAGCTCATGGCGACGCAGTCCTCGGACGTGACCGGCCGCCTCGTGCTCTTCCACGGCCCGCCCGGGACCGGCAAGACCACGGCCCTGCGGGCGCTCGCCCGCGAGTGGGGGCCGTGGTGCCAGGTCGACACGGTCCTGGACCCGGAGGCGTTCTTCGCGGACCCGTCGTACCTGATGGAGGTCATCATCGGGTCGGAGATGGACCTCGCGCTGGATGCGGACCTGACCCCCGGTGAGCCGCGCCGCGAGCACTGGCGGCTGATGGTCCTGGAGGACTGCGACGAGCTCATCCGCGGCGAGGCGAAGGAGGCGTCGGGGCAGTCGCTCGCGCGCCTGCTGAACCTGACGGACGGCCTGCTCGGCCAGGGCCGCGAGATCATGGTCGCGATCACCACGAACGAGCGCCTCGACCGCCTCCACCCGGCCGTGGTCCGCCCCGGCCGCTGCCTCGCGCAGATCGAGGTCGGCGAGCTGTCGCCGCTCGAATCGAGCGACTGGCTCGGCGGCGAGAAGGTCCGCGAGCCGATGACGCTCGCCGAACTGTACGCCCGCCGCGCCGGCACCGACCCGAACCGCACCGAGCCGCAGGTCCCCCAGCAGCAGGTCGGCCAGTACCTGTAGACGCCGAGGAAGGGGCGGTACGCGATGCGTTCCGCCCCTTCGGTGTTCATTCGTCGGCGTCGCGGGCCGCGAAGACGTCCTTGGCGGCGGTGATCGCGTTGATCGCGGCGGGGAAGCCCGCGTAGACGGCGATCTGGGTGAGGGCTTCGACGACCTCGGCGCGGGTGCAGCCCGCGTTGAGGGCGCCGTTGATGTGGAAGCGCAGCTGCGGGGCGGCGTTGCCGAGGGCCGCGAGGGCGCCGAGCGTGACGAGCTGGCGGTCGCGGGGTTCGAGGCCGGGGCTGGAGTAGACCTCGCCGTAGCCGAACTCGACGACGTACCGGGCCAGGTCGGGGGCGGTCTCGGCGTCGACGACCGCCGGTTCGGCCTGGCCGGACACGAACTGGAGTGCCTTCAGTCCTCGCTCATAGCGTTCTCCGGGATGCTCCATCAGGGGTTCCTCCTAGGTCGCGTGAGGCTTTTCTCTTGCCCCACAAGGCCAATCCTGCGGCAGTGAGCAGCATCGCCGCAAGCGTCCAGGCGAGGGCCGCGAACCCGTGCGGCGCGACCGCGCTCGCGACGAGCGGCCCGGCCGTGGCGCCGACGTAGAAGCTGAACATGGCGGTGGAGGCGGCGGCGGCCCGGTGCTCGCCGCCGGCCTCGGCGGCGGTCTGGTTCACGGCCGGGCCGACGATCCCGATGCCGAAGATGAGCACGCCCAGCAGGATCGCGAGGACGACGACGCTGCCGCCGGCGAACGCGGCCGCGGCCATCGCGAGCCCCGCGACGGCGGTGCCGAGCGGGACGTGCGCGGTCCGGCCGAGGCGCGCGAGCGGGATCGCGAGGAACGGGAGGGCGAGCATCACCGGGAGGGCGCTGGCGCGCAGGGCGAGGAGCTCGGCGTCGCCGGTGACGATGCCGGTCAGTTCGATCCCGGTGTACGCGGCGACCATGGCGCCCATGGCGAGTGCGGCGGCGGCGAACATCGGGGCGAGCCGTCCGATGCGCAGGACCCGCGGGATCGCCGCGTAGCTGCGGGCGAGGCTGGCGCCCTCCCGGCGCTCGTCGGGGGCCATGATCCGGTACGCGGCCAGTGCGGCGGCGCCGAAGAGGACGGCCGAGCCGATGAAGACCCACCGCCAGTCGGCGGTGCGGACGGCGGCCTGGGCGGCGAGCTGGCCGATGACGGTGGAGGTGAGGAACGCGGTGACGATCGAGGTGACGGCGAGCGCGCGCCGGGCCGGGGCGATCCTCAAGGTGACGTAGGCGGTCATGGCCGGCGGGATGGAACCGACGGCGAGGCCCTGGAGGACCCGCAGGGGGACCGCGGTCGCGAACGTCGGCGCCAGACCGGTCAATAGTGTGACCACTCCGGCGGCGATGAGTCCGGTGACCAGGACGCGCCGGTGCCCGAACCGGTCGGCCATGGGTCCGAAGGTGACGAACCCGGCGGCGTACCCGAACGCGAAGGCGCTGACGATCCACGTCATGGCCCCGAGCCCGACGTCCCAGGACGCCTCCATCTGGGTGAACATCGGTATGGGCGTGTACATCTGGCCGGTGGCGAGCAGCGCGGCGAAGGCGAAGACCGGGACGGCGGTGCGCGCCGGGGTGGCGCCGGTCCCGTCTCGTCCGGGCGGTGCGGTGGTGGCCCCTGGGGCCGGTGCGTCTGCGGTGGGTGCGGTCATGGCGGCGAATCTAGTCCTGCCGCGACACCAATGTCAACCTAATAGTTGGTTTATTGTCTGGTAATCTCGGACTCATGCCGATCGAGAAGGCGAAGCGCTCCGGCGCCACCCGGGCCTCGCTGCTGCGGGCCGCCCGCGAGGAGTTCGCCGACCACGGCCCGGCCGGCGCCCGGGTCGACCGCATCGCCGAGGCCGCCGGGTGCAACAAGGAGCGCATCTACGGGATCTTCGGGTCGAAGGACAAGCTGTTCGACGCGGTCCTGGTCGACACGATGCGGGAGTTCTCCGAGGTGATCGACCCGCTGTGGCACTCGGGCGACGTCGGCGCGTTCATCGCCGGCTTCTACGACTTCCAGCGCGAGCGCCCGCAGCTGCTGCGCCTGCTCACCTGGGAGGGCCTGAACCGCGGCTCGGAGGCGGCCGACGTGGACGGGTGGCGGCGCGAGCACTACCGGCTGCGGCTGGAGAGCGCGAAGGCCCGCTTCGGCACCGACGACCCGTTCCTGGCCGGTCTCATCACCTTCGCGGTCTGCGCGATCCCCAACTGGGTCAACCTCGCCCCGCAGTTGCGCGCCCTGCTCCTGGGCGACCGCGCCGAGGACCACGACGCGATCCGGGCGTTCCTGTCCACCTTCGCCGAGGGCGCGGCGCGGGCCGTCGCCGAAGGACTCGGTCAAAGTCTTGACCGACCGGAGTCCGCGGACCCCGTCGAAGCCGCCGCCGAGCGCCTGCGCCGGGCCCAGGCCGAGGCCGACGCCGCGAAGGACGCCCTCGCCGCGGCCCTGCGGCGCGCCAACACCGGCGGCGCCAGCGCGAACGCCCTCGCCAAGCAGGTCGCCGGGACCGTCTCGCGCCCGGTCGTCCTCAAGATGCTCGCGCAGTGACGACGGCCGCGCCCGCCTGGTCGCGTTTCGTTCACCGATTGGGCCCTCCGCTGCGGTTACGCTCGTCGGCGGTTCCCCCGACCCAGTGAACATCCGAGCACCCCAGGGGGACGAATTGCAGACGACCACTTCGAGCGCGCGCCGGGCCGGGCGGCTCTGGCTGACCGGCGCGGCCACCGCGGCCGCGGCCCTCGCGGCGACCGCGATCGCGTTCAACGCGGCCGGGACGGGACCGGCGGCGCAGGCCGCGACGGTCACGTACGACCCGCTGGCGCCCGCGCTCGGGTTCAACTCGTTCGTGGAGGACGAGACCGCGCTCGTCTCGACCGAGTCGGAAGGCGGGGTGGCGACCGGCGGGAACCTGGTCGTCAAGGGCTCCTACAACGTGAACATCCACGACGCCTCGACGTTCACGGTCGCCGGCGACTCCCGGCCGAGCGCACTCGTCGTGGGCGGGCGCCTCGACTTCGGCCAGGACCCGGCGACCTCGGTCGTCCAGGTGCACGACTACGTCAAGGTCGGCGACCTGACCGGCGCCACCGTCCGCAACACCGACAGCAACAACGCGAGCGTGAACACGCACCTGGTGGCCTCCGGGGCCGGGTACGACAGCACGCCGCGCATCGAGCTGAACACGCAGCAGCCGCTCGCCTCGGTGGGCCCGGCGTCGCCGATCGACTTCGACGCGGCGTTCACCGAACTGCGCGCCAACGCCAGGAAGCTCACCGGCTGCCGGGCGCACTCGGTCCAGATGGTCGACGAGCGCCTCCAGGTGATCCCGAAGGGCGAGGTCGCCGCGGGCCAGCGGATCACCATCAGCGGCATCCAGGACGGCGTCACCAACATCCTCCACGTCACCGGCGAGGACCTGAACGACATGTCGGAGCTGGTGTTCCCGGTCCAGCCGACCGAGACCGCCCCGCTCCTGATCAATGTGGACACCTCGGGCACCGGCGGGGAGATGCACTGGTACGTCAGGAACCAGCCCGGCGCCGGCGGCGGGAACGGCGCGCCCTACATCCTGTGGAACTTCGGCGACACCACCCGCCTGACCCTCACCGGCGGCGACTCCGTCGAAGGCAGCATCCTCGCGCCCGACGCCGACTACACCGACCTCAGCCCCTCGAACGTCGAGGGCCAGATCATCGCCAAGAACGCCAGCCACGGCGACACCGGCGCCAACGGCGGCGAGATCCACCACTTCCCGTTCGCCGCCGAGATCGCCTGTGAGGATTTCGTCCAGACCACGCCCGCTTCGAAGAGCCCCGACGACAACAGCAATACCATCCAGGGGTCCACCGACGTCCCGTCCGACGACACCGGCACGACCGGCGGCTCAGGCGGCCCGTCTCAAGGCGGCACCGACTGGACGGACTCGCTGGCCGCCACCGGCACCTCCCTGCGGCCGCTGCTGGCCGGCGCGGCCGCGCTGACCGCGGTCGGCGCCGCGGTCGTGGCCCTGACCCTCGCCCGCCGAAGGAGCACCGAGCACTGATGCCCGCCCCGACCGACCGCACCGGCGCCCACGCGTGGACCGCACTCGTGCTCACCGCGCTCGCCGGGGCGGTCGACGGGGCCGGGTTCCTCGGCCTCGGGCAGCAGTTCGTCGCCAACCAGACCGGGAACGCCGTGCTCCTGGCGGTGGCCCTGTCGGGGGAGCTGACCGGGCGCAGCGACGGCCTGTCCGCGGTCGGCCCGCTGTACTCGCTCGCCGGGTTCGCGGTCGGCGCGGTGGCCGCGTCCCTGGCGACCCGCCGGCACGTCCTCACCAGCTTCGGCGTCCCGGTCCTGCTGGTCGCCGAGGTCGCGCTGCTGGCGCTGGCCGGGCTCGCGGGGAGCACGGAGCTCGCGATCGGGCTGGCGGCGTTCGCGATGGGCGTGCAGAGCATCCACGCGGCGCGGATCGGATTGTCGGGGGTCACGACTACCGTTCTGACCGGGACGCTCATCGCCCTGTCGGTCAACCTCTCCGGCGACCGCGACGACCTGCGCTCGGCCCGCCTCCAGGCCGGCGTGTGGGCCGTCTACCTCGTCGGCGCGGGGCTCGGTTCGGTGCTGGCGCACCAGGTCTCGTTCAGCGCGGTGTGCTGGTCGGCGGCGGGTGTGGCGGCGCTGATGGCGGCCGCCGGGTTCGTCGAGGACCGCTACGTGCGCTCGCGCGCTTAGGCCGCGAGCGCCCGCTCCGGTGCGGTCCGGCGTCCCGCGAGGTCGGCTGCCGCGGCCTCCCATGCGGGGTAACGGAACTCGAATCCGGCGGCTTCGAGGCGGGCGGGGACGACGCGGCGGCTCTTGAGCAGCAGCTCGGTGTCGCTGCGCAGCACGAGCGCGCCGAGTTCGGCCATCCACCGGGTCGCTGGCAGGCCGACGCCGACGCCTTTGGCGCGGCGCAGGATCCGCATGAAGTCCCGCTGGCGCAGCGGATGCGGCGCGGCGACGTTCACCGGCCCGGCGATGTCGTCGCGGCCGATGAGGAAGGCGACGGCGCGTGTGAAGTCCTCCTCGTGGATCCACGACACGAACTGCTTCCCACCGGCGACGGTCCCGCCGATGCCGAGCCTGACCATGCGCGAGAACGCGTCGAAGGCCGAGCCGCGGTCGGCGTTCATGACGATCGCCGTGCGCAGCGCGACCTTGCGGGTGTGCGGGGTGTCGGCCTCGTCGAGCGCGCGCTCCCAGGCCCGTGCGATGTCGATGCTGTAGGACCAGTGCGCGGGGACGCCGGGTTCGGTGCCGCCGATGACGCCGGTGGCCTCGTCGTTGGCGCGGTCGAAGGTGTGGGCGTAGATGGTCGCGGTGGACGCCTGGAGCCACACCGCGGGCGGGTTCGCGGCGGCGGCGATCGCCTCGCCGACCACGCGGGTCGAGTCGACCCGGGAGTCCATGACCTCCGCCCGGTAGCTCGCGTTCTCTCTGACGTGGACGGCGCGCCCGGCGAGGTTGACGACCGCGTCGGCGCCGTCGACGGCCTCGGCCCAGGGGCCGAGCGTCCTTCCGTCCCAGGGGAGGTGGTGCGGGGCGGTCGGGGTCCGGGTGAGGACGGTGAGGCGGTGGCCGGCTGCCAGGAGGCCGCGTTCGAGGACGGTTCCGAGGTTGCCGGTGCCTCCGGGGATGACGATCTTCATGGGGTCCCTCCTTGTACACCAACGATACCCCGATACTTGAACACGTTCAAATATGATTTCGGCGTCATCCGCGCCCGCGTTCCGTCGCACCCGCGTGGCATCGTTGCAAGCGGGGGCCGCCGGGATCGGACACGCCCGACCCCGGGGGGCGGCGCCCGCGGAGGACCCCGCCCGTGGCATGTAGTCGATACACTGCGATGAGTAGTCGCGCATGCACATAGGACCCCCTCATGGACCCCTCCACCGAGCCCGGCGACGCCGGGCCGCAACCTGATCCCGACCCCGGGCCCGCCCTCGCGCCCGACCCCGACAACGGGGCGGGCACCTGGCTCGTGGTGTTCGTGCTGCTCTTCGCCGCGATCGCGGTGGCGGTGTTCCTGTTCATCCCGACGTCCTCCCCCGACGGCTCCGGCTCGCCCGCCGCAGTCACGACCTCGTCCGAACCGACCACCGAATCCCCCAGCCCCTCAGCGGAACCGACAACGGCCGCCCCGACCGTCGAGCCGTCGAGCGCGCCGGAGACCACCGAGCCCGCGCTGCCGACCGTGCCGCCCTCGGAGCACCCGCCGTGCACCACGTACCTCGAAGGCGGCCCCGCCCCGGCCTCCGAAGTCGAAGCGGCCCTTGAGGACGCGGCCGGCACCCAGTTCTGGACGAATTCGAGCGTCGACTTCTCCGCGGACCTGCTCAAGGCGATCGCGTGGATGGAGAGCGGCTGGCAGACCGACATCGTCGCGTGCGACGGCGGCACCGGGCTCATGCAGATCCAGCCCGCGACCGAGAAGTTCGTGAACCAGCGGTTCGAGGCCGACCTCGACCGCGACGACTACGGCGACAACGCGATGCTCGGCAGCGCCCAGGTCCAGTGGCTCGCGAAGTACTTCGCGGTCAACGAGTTCGGCGGCGCCGACCCCGGCGACTACTCGCTCGCCGACGACTGCTCCCGCGACGAGTCGGTCCCCGACCACCAGGAGCTGTGCCTGCTCAACACCGTCATCTCGGCGTACCAGGCCGGGTTCGGCACGGTCGAGGAGGCGCTCGACGCGGGCGGCGGGTACACGAACCTCCAGTACGTCGAGACCGTCCGGGCCCTGCTGGAGCAGCGGCCCTGGGAGTGAGGCTCCGGGAGGCGGGCTGGATCGCGAGGTCGGGTGTGTCGGAATTCGGCCACCCCCGCTTACAACGATGCCAGGCGGGTACGACCGTTCGGGGCCACCGCCACCGAGGAATCGTCCCCGGATCGGCGGTTTCAGTCCACCGACCCGCCCGCCGTGGAACGATCCGACCTGGAACAGGGAACTGAAACGGGAAGGTGCAATCCATGCAGCGAAGCACGAAAGCACTGGCAGTCGGGGCCGCCGCCACCGCGGTCGCCGCCGGGGCGGCGGTTCTCGTCGCCGCCGGGGTCCGCCGGGGCGCGGCCGTCGGCAAGGTCCGCCGCGACAAGTTCGACCGCTGGTTCGACACCCTCGACACCGAAGGCAACGACTACATCACCGAGGAGAACCTGCGCGAGGCCGCCGACCGCGTCCTGGGCGCCCGCGGCGTCCCCGTCGAGAGCCCCATGGGCCTCGAACTGCGCGAGGCCACCCACCGGCTGTGGACCGACTTCATCGCCCCGGCCGCCGAGGACGACGAGACCCGCGTGAGCCGCAAGGAACTGCGCGCCGCCCTGGCCCGCCACATGCTCGCCGACCGGATCGCCGCGGCCTCCAAGCTCGCGTCCGTCGCCGACGCCTACTTCGCGATCAGCGACGAGGACGGCGACGGCCTCATCAGCTCCGGCGAGTTCGTGCAGCTCATGCGCAACTGGAACGGCGTCGACTACGTCGAGAGCCACCGCCTCTTCGAGTACCTCGACGCCGACCACGACAACCGCATCTCGCCCGACGAGTGGCGCCGCGCCATCTTCGGGTTCTTCCTCAGCGGCGAGCGGGGCCACCCAGCCAACGACCTCATGGGGAAGGTCGGCAGCCCGATCCTGGCCCCGGCCGACTTCTAGACGGCGGCAAAAGGGCCGGCCGATGCTCCTCGGAGCACCGGCCGGCCCTTGCTCGTTGCCCACCTCAGCGGGCCGCGGTCTCGCGGCCGAGTTCCAGCAGCGCCCGCGCGGTCGCGGAGCCCGGTTCGGTCGCGTAGACGTCCACGGAGCAGCACGCCGGCTCGTCGGGCAGCATGATCCGCTCCCCGTAGAGGCGCAGCGCCCCGGCGACCGGGTGGTGCAGGGTGATCTCGCGGCCGATGACGCGCCCGACCAGGTACTCCTCCCACAGCCGCGCGAAGTCGGCGCTCTCGGCCCGCATCCGCTCGATGTGCCCGGCGACCGCGGTGTCCCCGCGGAACCGCCCGAGGAGGGTGCGCAGGTGCGCGACGTGCTCGCGGGCGGTGCGCTCCCAGCCGTCCCGGTACAGCTCCCGCACAAAGGGATCGGTGAACAGCAGGTGCGTGAGGGTGCGCCGCTCCTCCGGCAGTGCCGGGAAGTCGCCGAACACGGCGACCGCGAGGGCGTTCCAGCCGACGATCTGCGTGTGGCGGCCGAGCATGAACGCGGGCGCGGCCTCCAGCGAGTCGAGCAGGTACCGCGCGCCCCGGTGCGAGTCGGGCGTGACCTGCCGGAACTCGCACGCGTTGGGGCGGCGCGCGATCTGGCGCAGGTACTTCTGCTCGTCGGGGTCGAGGCGCAGCGCCGTGCTGATGGCGTGCAGGACCTGGTCGGAGACGCTCTCGCCGTGCCCCTGCTCCAGCCGCGTGTAGTGCGCGATGCTCACGCCCGCCGCCTGCGCCAGCTCCTCGCGGCGCAGGCCGGCGACGCGGCGCACGCCGCCGTAGTCGCTCAGCCCGACGTCCTCGGGGCGCAGGCGGGCCCGCCGCGACTTGAGGAACTCGCTCAGCTCGGTGCGGATGTCCATGCGGCAACTCTACGTGGCGGGTCCCGAAAACTATTCAAACCATGAGTACGCAGGACACGAGTCTTGCTGCGCCGCTCGAACATCCGCACACTGGTGCGCGGCGGCCAAGGGGCCGCCGCAGGCACTGGACGGAGATCCCATGACTCGGACGCTCGGCATCATCGGCAGCGGCAACATCGGGGCGGCGGTCGCGCGGACCGCCGTCGACGCGGGGCTCGACGTGGTCCTCAGCAACTCGCGGGGCCCGGAGACCCTCGCCGGCCTGGTCGCCGAACTCGGCCCGCTCGCCCGCGCGGCGACCGCGGCGGAGGCGGCGCTCACCGCGGACGTGGTCCTCGTGTCGGTCCCGCTGGCCGCCTTCGACAAGCTCCCGGTCGAAGCCCTCGCGGGCAAGACCGTGCTCGACACCGCGAACTACTACCCGCAGCGCGACGGCCGCCTGCCCGAGCTCGACGACCGCGCGCTGACGTGCAGCGGGCTGCTGCAACGGCACCTGCCGGGCGCTCGGGTCGTCAAGGCGTTCAACAACATCACGCCGCGGCCGATCCTGGACCTGCGGCGCCGGGCCGGGGCCGAGGACCGCTCGGCGCTCCCGATCGCCGGCGACAGCGACGCGGCGAAGGCCGAGGCCGCGGACCTGCTCGACGTCCTCGGCTTCGACGCGGTCGACGTCGGCGCCCTCGCCGACAGCTGGCGCAGCGAGCCGCACACCCCGGTCTACGTCACCCCCTACCTCGGCGGCGAGATCCCGGCCCTCGACCTGGCGGGCTTCCTCGCCTGGATGGACGAGCGGATCTCGGTCCCGGTCGGCGCGAAGGAGATCACCGAGCTGATCGAGTCCGCGCAGCGGCAGGACCCGGCCGCCACGCGGCTCCCGTTCACCGGCTGACCGGAGTCCACTTAGCTGCTCGGCACATCGTCCTGGCGTGCCGAAACGCCTTCACGGCCGCGTCCGGTGCTACGTTCCGGTCCTGAAGGGGGTGCGGATGGACGAGGCCGAGACCGGTGCGCGGGTCCCGCCGTCCGACCCGGTGCTGCCCGCCGGGCTGGACCCGTCGCTCTCGGCCCGGCGCGTGCTGTCGCGCGGCCAGGCCGTGGGTGCGGTGGTCGCGTTGGCGCTCTTGGTGTTCTGTGTCGCGGTGTGGCCGCATGGGAGCCTGTACGTCGGGGTCGTGGCGGTGAGCGTCGGGTACGCGGTCGGGATCTTCTTCAAGTTCGCGGTCTGCTACACCGGGTCGCGGTTCGAGCGGACCGGGCGGATCACCGCCGCGCAGCTCGCGACCATGAGCGACGCGGACCTGCCGGTTTACACGGTGCTCGTGCCGGTGTACCGGGAGGCGAACGTGATCGCCGACCTGGTCGGCAATCTCGACGCGCTCGACTACCCGAAGGAGCGCCTCCAGGTCCTGGTACTGCTCGAAGCGGACGACGAGGAGACCCCGGCGGCGCTCGCCGCCGCCGACCCGCCCGGGTACTTCCGCGCGATCGTGCTGCCGGACTCGCAGCCGAAGACGAAGCCCAAGGCGTGCAACGTCGGCCTGACGGCGGCGCGCGGCGAGTTCCTCGTCATCTACGACGCCGAGGACCGGCCGGACCCTGACCAGCTGAAGAAGGCCGTGTACGCGTTCCGGCGCAGCGGTAGGCGGGTCGTGTGCCTCCAGGCGGCGCTGAACTACTGGAACACGCGGGACAACGCGCTGACGCGCATGTTCACGCTCGAATACTCGTTCTGGTTCGACTACATGCTGCCGGGCCTGTACGCGCTGCGGATGCCGATCCCGTTGGGCGGCACGTCGAATGGGGTTCGGGCTGCTCATCGGGGGGACGCCGCTGACGTTCCTGGCGATGCCGCCGCTGATCCTCGTCACCGCCGCGTACGCGTTCGGGCAGCCGCTGGGGTGGTTTCCGGAGCTGCCGCCCTGGGTGATGGTCGTGGGCATCACGAACCTCGTGCTGGGGAACGGGGTGTCGGTGTACATCGCGATGGCCGGGGCGTTCAAGCGGCGCAACTACGGGCTCGTGCCGTGGGCGCTCCTCAACCCCGTGTACTGGCTGCTGCACTCCGTGGCCTCGTATAAAGCCTTGTGGCAGTTGATCACCCGACCGCACTACTGGGAGAAGACCCGCCATGGCCTCAGTGACGCAGGCGCCGACGCTGCCGAGGATCGACTGGGACCGGACGGCCCGGCCGTGGCCTGACTCGCCCTGGCGGCGCATGGCGCAGGGGCTCGCGTTCGCGGTGCCGTTCGCGTTCCTCGCATGGTGGTCCGACCGGCTCGGGTGGGTCAACCCGACGACCACGGCCCTCGAAGACCACGCGCACGTCCTGATCAGCGACGGGTGGGGGCTGGGCGGCCTCGCGGACGGATACCCGCCGATCACCGTCGCGTTCGCGCTGCTGCCGGGGATGCCGCTGGCGTACGGGATCGCCTCGGCGGTCGCGACGGGCTGGCTCGTGCAGCTGCTGCTGTGGCAGCTGGTGCGGTACCGGGCGCCGGTGGTGCCGGCTGTCGCGGGCCTGCTGGTGCTGCTGGCGGCGCCGGCGGTCTGGTACGAGGGCTCGCAGCGGTTCGACTCGATCATGAGCCTGGCGCTGCTGATCCTCGCGACCCAGGGGTGGATGCGGTTCGCGCTCGCGGGCCACACTGACGGCGGGATCACCGCCGGGGTCGCGCTCGCGGTGTGCATGGCGTTCAACCCGATCGCACTGGTGTTCCTGGTGATCCTGGCCCTGAGCCTGCCGCTGCTGCTGCACCGCACCGGCATGTCCGGCAGCGGGGCGGTCGCGATGCTGGCGATCCTGCTGTTCCCGAGCGCGCTGTTCCTCGTCTGGTGGGGGCACCTGGAGTGGGTGTTCTCGGGTTCCTTCGGCGCCTCTTGGAAGGCGATGGCGGCGTTGTACACCGACACGCTCCCCGCGGGTCCGAGGGGTGCGGCGGCCCTCCTGCTCGAAAGCCTGCTGTATTCGCCGGTCTACGCGGTGACGGCCGTGACGGCGGCGCGCGAGTCGCCGATCCGCCTGGTGATCCACCTGATCCCGTGGCTGGCGGTGGGGATCGCGTTCCTGGTGGACTTCCCGTTCGTGAGCGTGAGCCTCGCCTACGTCCTCCTGGCACTGGTCGCGATCCTGAACGCGCCGACGGTCCGCTCGAAGCCGGCCCAGGTCGCGGTGGTGGTCGCCGCGGTCGCGCAGCTGGCGATCCTCTACCTGTGGCCCTTCGACTCCGGGTACTACCAGGAGTGGCTGGAGGCCATGGGCTGGTGGGGCGCCCTCCACCGGGGCTGACCCGCCTGCAGCTGAGACGCACGTCTCCGGTCCCGTCATGTTCGCGGCGCGGATGTCGGGGGCCTGGCATAGCCTGCCGGGGTCTATCGAGGAGGTCCCGGGTGAAGTTCAGGAAGATCGACGACAAGCTGTCCATGCGCCGGCCGCTGGTGGAGACCGAGCGGCTGCGGCCGCTGGAGGACGGGCTCGACAACGACTTCGAATGGAGCGAGCGGCTCATCGAGGGCGCCGACTGGTCGGGCGGGCACGGCGACGGGAGCCTGGAGTCGTCGGCGATCCGCGGCGCCGACCTCTCGGGGGCGGTGCTGTCGCCGTTCGAGGTCGTCGACGTGACGGTCGACCACGCGGTGCTCTCCAACGCGCGCTGGGAGCAGACGACCGCGCGGCGGGTCGAGATCACCGAGAGCCAGCTCGTGGGCTGGCAGGCGCAGTTCGAGCTGGTCCAGGACCTCTACGTCGCGGATTCGCGGGCCGACTTCGCGGGCATCTCGATCGGCAGCGCCAAGGGCCCGGTGGTCTTCGAGCGGTGCCGGTTCCAGAACGCCACGTTCCTCGGCGACCTCTCGAAGACCGTGTTCATCGAGTGCACCTTCCCCGGCGCCGACTTCTCCCGCGTCTCCAACGCGAAAGGCTGCGACCTCCGCCGCGCCGAACTCGGCGGCATCACCGGCCTGATGAGTCTCAAGGGCGCTTTGATCACCGCCGACCAGGCAGTCGAGATCGCGGGCGAACTCGCCGTCGCGGCGGGCTTCAAGCTCGCCTAATCGGCTTCCGCCCGTTCGCATTCGGCACTAGCCTCGCCCACATGAACGTACTTCACATTCCGTATCACTTGGACGAACATCTCCCCGACCTCGGCATCCCGCTTCCGGCGGGCGCCGACATCGACGAGGTGACCGCCGACCTGCCCGATGCTGACGTGTGGGGCCGCCTGGTGAGTCTGTACGACCAGGTCGCGGAGGTCGTTGCGGCGCAGGCCAGCGGCAGCGGCAGCGGCAGCGGCAGCGGCAGCGGCAGCGGCAGCGAGACGGTGACCGTCCTGACGGGCGACTGCACCTTGTCGATCGGCGTGACCGCGGGCCTCCAGCGCGCCGGGCTCGATCCCGCGCTCGTGTGGATCGACGCGCACGGGGACGTGCAGTCGCTGGAGACGACGGCGTCGGGTTACCTGGGCGGCATGTCATTGCGGTTCCTGCTCGGGTACCGCAACGACCTCGTCGCCGACCCGCTCGGGCTGCGCCCGCCCGCGCACGACCGCGTCCTGCTGGTCGACGCCCGCGACCTGGACCCGGCCGAAGTCGACTACATCGAGGCGACGCCGATCCGCCGCCACGCGGTGGCCGACCTGTCGGCAGACGACCTGCCGGAAGGGCCGCTCCTGGTCAACCTCGACCTGGACACCCTCGACCCGGCTTTCCTCCCCGGCCTGCGCTATCCGGCCGCCGACGGCCCCGACGAGCCGACGCTGATCCGGGCCGTCCGCGCCATCTTCGCCACCGGCCGAGTCGCCGCCCTGAACCTCGCCTGCACCTGGGAACCGGGCACCGCAACCGGATCAGCGCCCAGCTCTGAGTCGGAGTCCGTCTCCGACCAGGGCGCGCCCGACGACGTCCGAGCGCGGCTGGTCGCCACGATCCTCGACATCGCCGCAAACCCGACCGGCCGGTGACCCGGCCCGCCAGCGCTCCGGCTGGCAGTCACCCAGGCCGGCAATAGCCCGGGCCGGTCGGCGTCCAGGCTGGTCGGCGTCGAAACCGACCCGCCCGATTCGGGTCCCTCGCCGCTGACCGGCTGAGCGCCGTCGGCGGTCTCGGTCTCGGTCTCGGTCCCGGCCACGGCCTCTGGCTCGGCCCTGACTTCTGTCTTGGCCTCGGCGGCAGTGCTAGCCGAGTGCTTCGAAGGTCCCGGTGTGGACTTCGCCGGTTCGGCCGCCGTCGTCGTTGAAAGACCAGAAGCCGGTGATGGTGCGGTCGTGGAAGTTCATGACATGGGTGACCGCAGTGCCGGTGACCTCGTTCCATCCGAGCAGGTAGACCCGGGGGGAGAGCTCCGCGACATGGAGGTCGACGGTGCCGGAGGCGCTCTCGGTGGCGCCGTCGATCTCCGCGTACTGAAGCTTGTTGCCTTCGGCTCCATAGATGTTGTGGAGTACGACCCCGTTGTCCAGTCGGATCACGAAGGTCTTCCCCGCGAACGCGAAATCACCCATCTCAAGCCCCTTCCTCGCAGTCGCCGCGAACCGGATCCGTCGAGCACCGGCCGGCCTCCAACCTAAGTTCAGGCCCGCACTGAAGTCCCCGATTTCCCGATTCCCCGCGCTTCAACCCTCCTCTCGGCTCGTCGGGTGTCCGTTCATGCGCCTCAGCCCCCTCGGTTGGCAGTCAGACCGGCAGGTTCGGGGGCCGGACTGGCGGGTTCAAGGTTCGCGCCCGCCGGTTCGAGGGCCGGGCTCGCCGGTTCGAAGGCGTCGAGAAGCGTCGGTGGTGCGGTGCGGTCCTTGATGGCCTGGTCGGCGAGTTCGAGGCGGGTGCGGAACTCCGGGTCGTCGGTGTCGGCCAGGGCTTCGAGGGTGGTCTGACGGCGTTGGAGCGACCGTTCGAGCCAGGCGCGCCATTCCGGATCGGCCTCCGCCCGGGCCACGGTCTCGGGCTTCCAGACGGGCATCGGCGCCCCCGACACCGCGAACCGCGGATTCGGTTTCAGCGCTTCAGGACCGGGCAGAAAGTCCCGGATGGCGGCCTCGGTCCAGCCTCGCGATCGCAGCATCGGCTTGGTCAGCCACACCGACCTGTCACCGATCCGAACATACTGCGGCCGAGGAGGAGGCGACTCGGACCGCGATTCGGAGTCCGGTTCGCGCAGCGGCGGCGCGGGCGGAGGCGGGTCCATCGCGTCCGATAGCGGGCCTTCGCGCTTGCGGCTCGGTGGGCGGTTCTTCGCCTTGGGCTGCTTCGGCTTCGATGCGGGCGGTGCCGCTGCTGGCGATTCGGCTGCGGTCGGCGCGGCCGGTGTCGGCGGGATGCCGGTCTCACCCGGCGGTTGCGGTTCTGCTGCCGCCAGCGCCGGTTCCCCGGCGCGAAGGTTCACCTCGTCGGCGGTGGCCGGGGTCGCCGCCTGGGCCGCCGCTTGGAGGGCGGAGTGGGTGAGGGATTCGAGGAGCCACTTGGTGAAGTGGTCGCGCAGTACCTCGGCCGGGATGGTGTCGAACGGGAGCGCCTCGGCCATCACTTCGGGGCCCGGGGGCCTGGTGGCGGAGTCTGCGGTGAGGGCTGTCGTTCGGGTGTGGTTTCGGGGGCCGCTTGATGATGTCGTGGTCGTCATGGCACCGTCCTTCAGTTGTGGCGCGCCGCCCGGGGGCGGGGCGCGGTATTCAGTTGCTGGGGTGAACCTATCGGCGGGGACCGACAGTTTTCGGTCCGTTGTCCCCGATCGGGTGATATGTGATGGCGTTCACGGCGGACGGGCGCCGCGAGGGCGTCAAGGGAACGTCAAGACGGTTTGTACCGACTCCACCATCGGGTGAACGGGCAGGGCAGACTAGCGCGCATGCGTGTATTCCTTCTCGGTTCATTCGACCTCCGCGACGACAGTGACCAGCCCGTCGAGCTCGCCGGGGCGCGGCTTCGGGCGCTCGTGGCGCGGTTGGCGTTCGAGGCGGGCCGGGAGGTGTCGGCCGACGCGTTGATCGACGCGATCTGGGAGGACGACGCGCCTTCTGCGAACGCGTTGCAGGCGTTGGTGTCCCGTGTCAGGAAGGCGGTCGGCGCGGACAAGGTGACGCGCGGTGCCGCCGGGTACCGGCTCGATGCCGAGCCCGGCGACGTGGACCTGGTCAGGTTCGAGCGCCTGGCGGAGGCGGGCCGCCGCGGGGGCGACCTCGCCGCGCTGCGCGAGGCCGACCGGTTGTGGCGCGGGCCCGCACTCGCCGACCTGCTCGACTACCGGTTCGCGCAGAACGAGGCGGTCCGCCTCGAACGCCTGCGCACCGAGACCACCCGCGACCGCCTCGCGCTCGAAGTCGCCACGGGCACCGACGTGCTGGCGGAGCTGGAGCCGCTCGCCGCCGCGCACTCGCTCGACGAGCGCTGGCAGGCCCTGCTCATGCGCGCCCTCTACACGACCGGCCGCCCCGCCGAGGCCCTCGACGTGTTCGAGCGGACGCGCGAGCGCCTCGCCGACGAGCTCGGCGCGGACCCGTCCTCGGAGCTGTCCGACCTGCACCTCCAGATCCTGCGCCAGAGCGCGGCGCCCGCCGAGCGCCCGGTGCGGCGTTCGAACCTGAAGTCGCAGTTGACGAGTTTCGTCGGCCGCGAGGACGACCTCGCCGCGCTCGTCGAGGCGGTCGCCTCCGCGCGGCTCGTCACGGTCACCGGCCCCGGCGGAGCCGGGAAGACCAGGCTCGCGACCGAGACCGCGGCCCGCATCGCCGCGAACGGCTCCGCGCCCGACGGCGTGTGGTTCGTGGAGCTCGCCTCGACCACCGACGGCACCGACGTGGCCCCGGCCGTGCTGCGCGCCATCGGCGCCCGCGAGGCGGGCCTGATGGAGCCCTCCGCGCACGACGCCGGGTCGCGCCTGGAGGAGTACTTCGCCGACCAGAGCGCGCTCATCGTCCTCGACAACTGCGAGCACCAGCTCGACGGCGTCGCCGACCTGGCCGCACGGCTCCTCGGCGCCTGCCCGGGCCTGCGCGTGATCGCGACGAGCCGTGAGGCGCTCGCGATCGGCGGGGAGCACCTGTACCCGATCCCGCCGCTGCCGCTGTCCGATGAGGACCCCGCATCGAGTCCCGCGGTGCGCCTGTTCACGGAACGGGCCGCGGCCGTGCGGCCCGGGTTCAAGCTCGACGCCGCCAACACCGAAGCGGTCGTGGAGATCTGCCGCAGGCTCGACGGCCTCCCCCTCGCCGTCGAGCTGGCCGCCGCGCGCATGCGGGCCCTGGACGCGGCGCAGATCGCGGCCCGGCTCGACGACCGGTTCGCGCTCCTGGCCGGCTCGGACCGCACCGCGCCCGCGCGCCACCGCACCCTCAGCGCGGTCATCGCCTGGAGCTGGGAGCTCCTGTCGGACAACGAGAAGGCCCTCGCCATGCGCATGTCCGTCTACCCCGCGGGCCTCGCCCTAGAAGGCGTCGAGGACCTCGACGCGCTCGCCGGACTCGTCGACAAGTCCCTTGTAGAGCGAGACGGCGAACGCTACCGGATGCTGGAGACCATCCGCTCCTACGCCGTTGCGCGCCTGGAGGAGAGCGGCGACGCCGAGACCGTGGCCGACGCGATGGCGAAGCACTGCCTGGCCCTCGCCGAGCGCTCCGACGCGGAGCTGCGCACCGCCGCCCAGATCGAGGCGATGGCCCGCCTGACCGCCGAGCACGGCAACCTCGTCACCGTCATCGGCCGCGCCGTCGCCACCGCCGACGTCGCCACCGGGCTCCAGATGCTCTCGGCCCTGTTCTGGTACTGGCACCTGCGCGGCAGCTACTCCGAGTTCCGGCACTGGACCGAGTCGGTCCTCGCCGTCCCCGCCGAGATCCCCGCGCACCTCCAGTCCGCGTCGCTCATCCTCTCCGGGGTCGCCGCGACCGCGAAGGGCGGCTTCCTCGCCGGGCAGGACGACATCAGGGCGGGCGTCGAGCTGGGCCAGAGCCTGGAGCCCGGCGCCCCGGGACGGTTCCTCGTGCAGGTCGCGCCCGCGTTCCTCCCCGACGCCGCCCCGGCCGACGAGCGCGGCCTGGAGGGCTGGGAGCTCGGCACGGCCCTGCTCATCGAGGCCGCCGCCGGCAGCCACGCCAGGGGCGTCGCGAGCGCCGCGCCGACCGCCCGCGCCGAGGCCGTGTTCGCCGGCCTCGGCGAGCGCTGGGGCCTGGCGTCGACGCTGCGCGTCAAGGCCGAATGCCTTGGCTGGCAAGGGGACCTGGTGGGCGCGGAGCGCGCGGTCGCCGAGGCGGCCCGGCTCCTCGACGAACTGGGGACGCTCGGCGACGCGAGCGAGGCGTACGCGGAGCTGTCGCTGTGGTACGCCCGGAACGGCTCGACCGAGTCGGCCTGGAAGGCGTTCGACCGCGCGGTCGCGCTGGCCGAGGCCGTCAGGGAGCCCAACAGCCTGGCGTACGCGCGCTGGTTCGAGGTCCCGGTGCTCGTCGCCGAGGGCCGGTACGGCGACGCGCTCGAAGCGCTGCCGGCCGTCGAGGGGAGCCTCGACGGGGCGGCCGGGCTCGGGGAGCGGATGCGCGTCCTCAGCTCGTCACTGAAGGACCTGGTCGTGCTGTTCCTGGGCGAGGGGAAGCCGACCGCGATCGCGAGCCTCGGGACGCACCACGTCGAGGGGGCGGCCGTCGCCGACCTCGCCATGGCCGCCCGTGTCGCGGCGGCGGTCTCGCTCGCCGACGGCGACGCGGCCGCCGCGGCCCGCAGGCTCGGGTTCGGGCGCGCGGTGCTGGGCGTCGACGACGGGCGCGGGTACGACACGGAGCTGCACACGGAGCAGCGTGCGCGCGAGGCATTGGGCGACAAGGCGTTCCAGGAGGCGTACGACGGCGGCGCGGCGCTCGGCCGCGGGGACGCCGTCGCGGTGCTCCTCGGCGCGTAAGTGCACGCGGAACCGACCCTGCGGGTCAGGCGGGGCCGGTTTCCGTTGGGTTGGTTCAGATTCCGTATTGGACGGTGAGGCTGCCGATGACGCCGGACACGGTGATCGCGTAGTCGGCGTCGGCGCCCGGGTCAGTGGCGATCTGGATGTTGCGGTCGCCGATGGCGCCGTCGTAGCTGACGTCGTAGGTGGTGCCGTCGTCGGGGACGATGATGAGCACGTCGCCGGTGCCGGCGTCGACGGTGATGTCGCCGCGGACCTCGTCGAACTCTAGGGACACGTCCCCGACGCCGGTCTCCACTGTGGTCGAGGTGGCGCGGAGGTGCTCGCCGATGACGTCGCCCACCCCGGACCGGGCGTCGATGTCGCCGTCGAGGCCGTCGAAGGTGATGTTGCCGATGCCGGTCTCGGCGTCGGCGTCGGCGCCCGAGGGCAGACCCAGCGTGTAGTTCGTCTGGCACTGGTCGACGTCGAGGCCGAGGAAGTCGCTCTGGCCGCACTCGCCCACGGCGGTGAAGACGTCGCCGTCCCAGTCCTCGCTCGTGTCGGGTTCGGCGCCGAGCCAGCGGGTCTTGAGGCGGTAGTCCAGGCCGGCGCCCTCCGTCGCCTCGAAGACGACGTCGCCGATGTCGGCCGTGACGTCAGCGGTGTCGACCGGCCGGTCGAACTCCTGCGTACGGGTGTCGCTCTCCTCGGTGGAGGAGATGATCCAGGCCCAGGAGCCGTAGGCGGCCAGGCCGGTGAGGAGGGCGGCGGCGGTGAGGGTGCCGCCGACGATCCACCACGCCTTGCGGGCGGGGTAGGGCGCCTCGACGGGCGTCTCGGCGGCTCCGGGCGCGGCGGGCTTGGCGGGGGTGTCGATCATGACCGGTCCTTTGCGTTGCCTTGCAGGAACTTGAGAATGGCGAGGACGCGGCGGTTGCCGCTGTCGGTGGGCGGGAGTCCGAGCTTCGCGAAGATCGAGTTGATGTGCTTGGAGACGGCGCCTTCGGAGAGGAACAGGACCCCCGCGATCCCGGCGTTCGAGCGCCCTTCCGCCATGTGCGACAGGACCTCCCGCTCCCGGGGCGTGAGCCGGTCGAGCTCGTCGCCCTCGCGGCGGACCAGGAGCTGGGAGATGACCTCGGGGTCGAGGGCGGTGCCGCCGCCGGCGACGCGGCGCAGCGAGTCGAGGAACTCCTCGACGTCGGCGACGCGGTCCTTGAGCAGGTACCCGATGCCGCGCATCTGCCCGGTGAGCAGCTCGACCGCGTACCGCTCCTCCACGTACTGGGAGAGCATGAGGACCGCGAGGTCCGGGTAGCGGCGGCGCAGGACGAGCGCGGCGCGGACGCCTTCGTCGCTCTGGTCGGGCGGCATCCTGACGTCGGCCACGACCAGGTCGGGGCAGTCGCGCTCGACCGAGCGCAGGAGCGACTCGGCGTCCCCGACGGTGTCGATCACTTCGATCCCGCCGATCTCCATGAGCCTGGCGAGGCCCTCGCGGAGGAGGACCGAGTCTTCGGCGATCACGACGCGCATGGCAGCTCCGCTTCGATGGTGGTGGGCCCGCCGAGCGGGCTGGTCAGGAGGAACCGGCCGTCGACCGACCGGACCCGGTCGCCCAGGCCGCGCAGGCCGGTCCCGGACTCGGGGTCGGCCCCGCCGCGGCCGTCGTCGACGACGCGCAGGCGCAGCAGGTCGCCTCCGTCGGCGTCCTTCGCGAGGACGACCTCGACGGCGGCGTTCTCGGCGCCGGAGTGCCGGGCGGTGTTCGTGAGGGCCTCGGAGATCACGAAGTACGCGACCGCCTCGATGTCGCGGGCGACGCGCCGCTCCATGTCCACCTTGAGCCGCACCGGGATCGGGGACCTGGCGGCGACCGCCGAGAGCGCGGCGTCGAGCCCGCGGTCTTCGAGGACGGCCGGGTGGAGTCCGCGCACGAGGTCGCGCAGGTCGGTGAGGACCTGCTTGGACTCCTCGTGGGCGTCGGCGAGCGCCTGCTTGGCGTCGTCGGGCAGGTCGGTGAGGGTGGCGCGGGCGATCCCGAGGTTCATCGCGAGGGAGGTGAGCCGCTGCTGCGCGCCGTCGTGCAGGTCGCGCTCGATGCGCCGCCGCTCCGCATCCGCGGCATCCACAGTGGAGTCGCGGCTGACCTTGAGGTCGGTGACCCGCTCCTGGAGCTGCTGGGCCCTGGTGGTGCCCACCAGGAGCTGGCGGGCGATGAGCCCGTCGAGCTCCGACAGGCCCCGCGTGATCCACGGCGCGGCGAGCAGGAGCACGATGCCGCCCAGCAGGAGCGCCCAGTGGCGCACTCCGAGGTCGGCGCCGATCCCGAAGAGGGGCGCGGCCATCATGGCGGGCGCGATGGTCCACGCGGTGATCGCGATGATCGCGGCGAACGCGCCGAAGAACCCGGCGATCACGTGGTACGAGAACTGCCGCCACGTCTTCGGGGTGCGGACGACCCCGAGGAGGGACCTCCACGTGAAGGTCACCGGCGGCGAGTGGTCTGTGGGCCAGCGGATCCCGAGGAGGGCCGCGTGCCGGGAGCGCTGCACGGCGGTGAGCGCGGCGCTGGTGAGCAGGATCGCGGCGAGCGCGGCGGCCGGGATGACGAGTGTGACGAATCCCGCTGCGCCCGCGGCGAACAGGGTGCCGATGGCGATCCCGCCGAGCGACCCGACCACCCCACCGGTGACGAGGTGTACGAGGGCGAGCCAGGTGCGCCCGTCCCACAGGCCCGCCGCGATCACGCGGGGGGCTCGGCGCCAGGGGAGCGCCTGCGGCACTGAGATGTCCATGCCTAGAACACTAGGCAGATCCCCAGCTCCGGGCATTGCCGCAGGCGCCCGACTTCACGGTGAAGTTTCCTCTACCCCGCCGCTCTGGGACTCACTCGCAGCCGACGCCGTCGCCGTCCCGGTCGAGGTGGGACCCGTACCCGGGATCGCCCGGGTAGATCGGATCGGCCCCGGCGTCGCGGACCGCGTCGCAGTTCTCGTAGTAGACGCTGCCGCCGCCGTCATCGTCGTCGTTGCCGCCCCGTTCGAGTCCCCGCCGTCGTCGGCGGCCTCGGTCTCCGCGGCCTCGGTGGTCGGGTCCGCAGTCGTGGGCTCCTCGGTCGATTCGGGTACCAAAGGGGAAAGGTGGACACGTTGGCTCCCAAGGGGTAGGAGGGTGTGCCGGGACCGAAGCCTATGCCCGTTGAGGCTTCGACGGAATCCGCTGCGCGGTGGACCGGCTACCAACCGTAAGGACTCCCTCGTTCGTGTGAACGGCCCGCGAAACGAAACAGGCCAGGAGCGATGCTCCTGGCCTGATCTGTGTGGTCGGGTTGACAGGATTTGAACCTGCGACCCCTTCGTCCCGAACGAAGTGCGCTACCAAGCTGCGCCACAACCCGATGTTCTCTTTTCGGCGCGCACGATTGCTGTGAGCGTCGGTTTGAAATGCTACCCGAGCGGCGGGCGGGCCGTCGAACGGGGTGGGGGGCCCGGGGCCCGGTCACATCCGGGCCCCGGGCCGCGGCTAGAAGACCTTCGGGACGAAGGTCAGGAGGCTGGCCTCCGGGGCGCACGCGAAGCGCACCGGCGCGTACGGGCTGGTGCCCAGGCCGGCGGACACGTGGAGCCACATGTCCTCCCACGGGTGCAGGCCCTTGACGCGCTCGCGGTCGATGCCGCAGTTGGTGACGAGGGCCCCGTAGCCGGGCACGCAGACCTGGCCGCCGTGGGTGTGGCCCGCGGCGACGAAGTCGTAGCCGTCGGCCTCGAAGGAGTCGAGGACGCGCGGCTCGGGCGAGTGGGTGAGGCCGATCGACAGGTCGGCGCTGCTCGGGACGGGCCCGGCGACGAGCTCGTAGTCGTCGAGGTCGAAGTGCGGGTCGTCGACGCCCGCGAAGTGGACGTTCATCCCGGCGACGACCTTGTCGGCCGCGGCGTTGTTCAGGTCGAGCCAGCCGCCGTCGACGAGGATCTTGCGCAGCTCCTCGGTCGGGAGCGGCTCGCCGTACTTGTGCTCGTGGTGCTTGTTGAAGTACTGGAGCGGGTTCTTGAACACCGGCGCGTAGTAGTCGTTCGAGCCGAACACGAACGCGCCCGGGGCCTTGAACAGCGGCCGGAGCGTCTTGGCGACCAGGTCGACCGCGTCCGGGTGGGCGAGGTTGTCGCCGGTCAGGAGCACCAGGTCCGGGTCGAGCGCGGACAGGGACGCGACCCAGTGGGCCTTGCGCACCTGCCCGGGCGTCATGTGCAGGTCGGAGATGTGCAGGACCCGGATAGGCTCTGCTCCTTCGGGAAGCGCCGGCACGGCGAAGTGCCTGAGCGTGTACTGGACGCGTTCGTATAGCGACGCGTAGGCGAGCGCCAGCGCCCCCGCGCCGACCCCGATCCCGGCTGCTGCGGCAAGTCCACGGCTGATCTTCATACCCCAACGGTAGATTGTCGAGATTTGGCTCGCACCCCCTCCCTTGGAGAAGGCACCCGCCCATCACTGGAGGGTGTTTCCTGTTTCATCGATGGTCGCCGCGGCGCTAGGAGCGCTTTGGTCTTACACCGTCTCCGCAGGCTGCAACGGCCAGCCCGGCCGCCAGAATATTTTTGGCCGCGTTCACGTCGCGGTCTTCTGAGTGCCCGCAGCGCTTGCTCGGGCACCTGAAGGTCCGCACGTTGAGCGGTATGGCCTGCCGCATGGTCCCGCACTCGGAACAGGTCTTGGAGGACGGAAGGTACCGATCGACGACGACCAGGTCGCGGCCGTACCAATCGGCCTTGTACGCGAGCATGCGGCGGAACGTGCTCCAAGAGGCGTCGGAGATCGCGCGGGCGAGCGTGTGGTTCGACAGCATCCCGCGCACGCTCAGATCCTCGACCACGATCGTTTGGTTTTCGCGAACGAGTCGGGTGGTGAGCTTGTGCAGGAAATCATGCCGTCGATCTGATACACGCGCGTGAGCACGAGCCAGACGAACCTGGGCCTTACGGTAGTTGGCCGAGCCTTGCTGCTTGCGCGACAAGTCTCGCTGCCGCTGTCTGATCCTCAGTCGGCCGCGGCGCTCGTGCCGCGGGCTGGTGACGTGCTCGCCGGTCGAGAGCGTGAACAGGCTGGTGATCCCGGCATCGATGCCGACTTCCTCGGACCGCTGCGGCAGAGCCGCGATGTCTTCTTCGACGAGCAGGGATACGAACCAACGGCCAGCACCGTCTCGGGAGACCGTCACCGCGGACGGGTCGGCGGCCGCCGGGAGCGGTCTGGACCACTTGATACGCAGCGGCGCGTCCTGCTTGGCGAGCCTCAGCTCGCCGGATCGGAATGTGAACGCCGACTTGGTGTACTCGGCAGCCCCTGACAGGACCCGCTTCTTCTTGAAGCGCGGATAGCCGGTGCGGCCCTCGAAGAAGTGGGCGAAGCCCTTCTGGAGGTGCCGGAGCGCCTGCTGCATCGGGACCGAGGACACCTCGTTGAGGAACGCGAGGTCGCTGCGACGCTTCCATTTGGTCAGCAGTGCCGAAGTCTCGGCGTAGCCGACGCGTTCCTTGCGCCGATACCAGGCCTTGGTGCGCGCATCGAGGGCCTTGTTGTACACCAGGCGGACGCAGCCGAACGTCCGAATCAGATTCTCGGCCTGCGACGGGGTCGGGTAGCACCGGTACCGGTACGCCCGATGCCTCGTCTCCACAGCCACGCCTCACATTATACATCGGAGAATGTAAGATCAGGACCGAGATGGTCTGACATCCAGGGGCGCCGACGAAGGAGTGCAGATGAGCGAGCTGAAGACCCAGTTGGAAACGGATATGCGAGCCGCCCTCAAGGCAAAGGACAAGGTGACCCTGGGCACGCTCCGCATGATCATCACGGCGATTCGGAACGAAGAGGTCGCGGGGAAGTCGAAACGCGAACTCGACGATGCGGAAGTCGTGAAAGTGCTGGTCAAACAGGCCAAGCAGCGGCGCGAAGCGGCCGATGCGTTCCGCGCCGGGGGCCGCGAGGAGTCCGCGGAGAACGAACTGGCCGAGGAAGCGGTCATCAAGCGGTACCTCCCGACCGAGCTCAGTGAGGCGGAAGTCACTCAACTGGTCCGTGAGGCGATCGACGAAGGCGGGTTCTCGGGCCCCAGGGACATGGGCAAGGTCATGAAGGCGATCGGCCCGAAGACGGCCGGGCGCGCCGACGGGAAGCTCGTCGCCGGGATCGTCAAGGCCGCGCTCGCCGAGTAGGGCCGACCGCCCCAAGCGCGCTCGCCGGATAGGGTCGGCCGCGGCGGGCCCGTCCGACCGCTAGGTGCGTTAAGGGCTTAAGGCCGTAGACCATCCCTAGCCCCCACCCACCCTGAAGGGGACCGTAGCGCCCAGGTTTGCACCGGGGTCCGACAGAAAGCGCCCCCGCAGCGGGCTGCGCGGCCGTGTCGTTCGCCACGGCTATCGTTGAACGTCGGGCCCGAAGCACTTTTCAACACCTTGAGGAATCCATGTCCAGCCACATCTCGGCGGAGGCCGCGCGCCGCCGCACGTTCGCGGTGATCTCCCACCCCGACGCCGGCAAGTCGACGATCACCGAGGCCCTGGCGCTGCACGGCCGCGCCATCTCGGCCGCGGGCGCCGTCCACGGCAAGGGCGACCGCAAGGGCGTGGTCTCCGACTGGATGTCCATGGAGCAGGACCGCGGCATCTCGATCACCTCGGCGGCGCTCCAGTTCGAGTACCGCGACTGCGTCGTGAACCTCCTCGACACCCCCGGCCACGCCGACTTCTCCGAGGACACGTACCGGGTGCTCACCGCGGTCGACGCCGCCGTGATGCTCCTCGACGCCGCGAAGGGCCTCGAACCGCAGACGCTGAAGCTCTTCGAGGTGTGCCGGGCTCGCCGCATCCCCGTGATCACGTTCATCAACAAGTGGGACCGGCCCTCGAAGGACGCCCTCGAACTCATCGAGGAGATCGAGACGCGCATCGGCATCAAGCCGACGCCCGTCACGTGGCCCGTGGGCGTCGGCGGCGAGTTCCGCGGCGTCATCGAGAGGATCGGGTTCGGGCAGTGGCGCGACGGCCGCCGCGCGGCCGGGCCCCAGGTGCCGGGCATGGTCCGCTACGAGCGGTCCCCCGGCGGGCAGCAGTCCGCAATCGCCGAGGTCCTCGGCGAAGACGAGTCGATCGAGCGGTTCGGCGCCGACTACGAGCGCGCCCGCGAGGAGTCGGAGCTGCTCAGCGCGGTCGAGGCCGACTTCGACCAGAAGACGTTCGAGTCCGGGCAGACCACGCCGACGCTGTTCGGGGCCGCGCTCGTCCACTTCGGCGTCGGGCAGCTGCTCGACCTGCTCGTGGACATCGCGCCGTCGCCGTTCTCGCGCGACGACGCCAAGGGCGAGCCGCGCGACCTGGAGACCGGGTTCTCGGGGTTCGTGTTCAAGTCCCAGGCGAACATGAACGCCTCGCACCGCGACCAGCTCGCGTTCATCCGCGTCTGCTCGGGCCGGTTCGAGCGCGGCATGCAGGTCACGCAGGCCCAGGGCGGGCGCACCATGTCGACGAAGTACGCGCAGACCCTGTTCGGGTCGGCCCGCGACACCGTCGACGAGGCGTGGCCCGGCGACATCGTCGGCCTCGTCAACGCGACCGGCCTCTCTGTCGGGGACACGATCTACCAGGGGAAGGCCGTCGAGTACCCGCCGCTGCCGGCGTTCGCGCCCGAGCACTTCGGGGCGCTCCAGATGCACGACACCTCCAAGGCCAAGCGGTTCCGCCGCGGCATCGCGCAGCTCGACGCCGAGGGCGTCGTGCAGGTCCTCTACTCCGAGCGGCGCGGCGAGGCCACGCCCGTGCTCGCCGCGGTCGGCCCGCTCCAGTTCGAGGTCACGGTGGCGCGCCTGTCGGCCGAGTTCGACGTGCCCGCCACGATCGACAACCTGCCGTACCAGCTCGCGCGCCTCACCGACGCCGAAGGCGCCGCGCGCCTGCGCACGGCCCCGGGCGTCGAGGTGTTCTCGCGGCCCCGCGACGGCGCGTTCCTGGTGGCGCTGCCGAACAAGTACCGCATCCAGACGATCGTCAACGACTACCCCGGGATCAAGCTGGAGCCGCTCCTGGCGGGGGGCCAGGGCTGATGGCGCGCCTGCTGACCTCCGGCGACATCCGGACCCTCTCGCGGGGCCTGGGCATCACCCCCACCAAGAAGTGGGGCCAGAACTTCGTCGTCGACGCCAACACGGTGCGGCGCATCGCCGCGGCCGCGAAGCTCGCCGAGGACGACGTCGTCATGGAGGTCGGCCCGGGACTCGGCTCGCTCACCTTGGCGCTCATCGAGATCGCCCGCAAGGTGATCGCCGTCGAGATCGACCCGAAGCTCGCCCTCGCGCTGCCCACCACGGTGGCGCACCGGGCGCCCGAGGAGCACCAGCGGCTCGTCGTCGTCGAGACCGACGCCGCCCGCATCGACCCCGCCCAGCTGCCCGAGCCGCCCACGGCGCTGGTCGCGAACCTGCCGTACAACGTGGCCGTGCCCGTGGTCCTGCACGCCCTGGAGCACTTCCCGACCCTGCGCAAGGGCCTCGTCATGGTCCAGGCCGAGGTCGGCGACCGGCTCACCGCCGGGCCCGGGTCCAAGATCTACGGCGCCCCCAGCGTCAAGATGGCCTGGTACGCGAAGGCGAAGCGCGCCGGGTCGGTGTCGGCGAACGTGTTCTGGCCCGTCCCGAACGTCGCGAGCGCCCTCGTCGCGTTCGAGCGCATCGAGAGCCCCGACGCGAACCGCGTCGAGGTCTTCGGCGCCGTCGACTCGGCGTTCGGGCAGCGGCGCAAGATGCTGCGCCAGTCCCTCAAGGCGTGGGCCGGCGAGGACGTGGACGAGGTCCTGGAGCGGTCCGGGATCGAACCCACCAGGCGGGGTGAATCGTTGGACATAGCGGAGTTCATCGCCCTCGCCGACGCCAAGGAGGCGCTGGGCGGGACCACCCGGACCTGAGGAGGCCCCACATGACCGGACAGACCGCGCCGGCCGCGCCATCGCAAGGCGTATCCGTCGACGTCCCCGCGAAGATCAACCCGCACCTGGGCGTGGGGGACGCCCGCGCCGACGGGTACCACGCACTGTCCACGGTGTACCAGGCGATCTCCCTGCACGACACCGTGACCGCCGTCAAGCGCGGCGAACCCGGCATCGAGATCACCATCTCCGGCGAGGGCGCCGGGGAGCTGCCGACCGGCGAGGACAACCTCGCGCACAAGGCGGCGAAGCTCATCGCCCTGTACGCCGGGATCGAACCGGACGTCAAGCTGCACTTGAACAAGCGCATCCCCGTCGCCGGGGGCCTCGCGGGGGGCTCCGCGGACGCGGCCGGTGCGCTGATCGCCTGCGCGCGGCTGTGGGACGTGGAGATCGGCGACGCCGAACTGCACCGCCTCGCCGCCGGGCTCGGCTCCGACGTGCCGTTCTGCCTCAAGGGCGGGGCCGCGATCGGCACCGGGCGGGGCGAGGAGCTGACCCCGGTGCAGGCCAAGGGGTCCTGGCACTGGGTCGTCGCGACCACGGACACGCAGATCGCGACCCCCGAGTGCTACAAGGAGGTCGACCGGCTCCGCGAGGACGGCATCGGCCGCTACTCGCGCGACGTCGACCCGATCGTCAAGGCCTTCGAGGCCGGCGCCGACGCCGACACGCTCGCCCGGCTCCTGGTCAACGACATGGAGGCCGCCGCGGTGAGCCTGCGCCCGCAGCTCGCCTCGCTCATGCACGGCGGCCTCGAAGAGGGCGCGCTCGCCGCGCACGTCTCCGGCTCGGGGCCCACGGTCCTGTTCCTCGCCACCGACGTCAAGCACTCGGTCGCCCTGGCCCGCCGCATCCGCATGAGAGGCGGCGCCCGCAGCGTCCACCTCGCCCACGGCCCGGTGAACGGCCCCGCCGCCTAGATTCTGGTCCGCGTCCCGCCGATGCGCGGGACGCGGCCATTGTGGTCGGCACCGAATAGGGTGGGCGTCTCCGACCACCGATGCGAGATGCCCCGCGATGACTGAGACGATGCGGATCGGGCTGCTCGGCCCGTTCCAGGTGACCGCCGCAGGCGTGCCCGCGGCAGTCGCCGGAGGCCGCCAGAGGGCGGTCCTCGCCGCCCTCGCGCTCGCGGCCGGGAAACCGGTGCGCAGCAGCGCACTCGCCGCGCTCGTGTGGGGCGAGGACGCCCCCGACGCCCGGCACCGCCTGCACGCCATCGTCGGCCGCCTGCGCCAGGCGCTCGGCGCCGACAGCATTCGCGCCGCCGTCGGCGAGTACACATTGGACCTCGACCCGGATGCGGTCGACGTCCACCGGTTCCGGTCCCTCACCGCCGCCTCGAAACGCACCAGCGGCGCCGCCGAACTCGCCCTGCTCGACGAGGCGCTCAATCTGTGGCGCGGCGACCCGCTCGTCGACGTCGACGCCGAGCCCCTCGTGCTCGCCCACGCGCCCGCGCTCGCCGAGGAACGGCTGCGCGCCATCGAAAGACGCACCGACCTCGTCCTCGACGCGGGCGGCCACGCCGAGCTCATAGCCGAACTCGGCGACCTCGCCACGCTTCACCCGCTCCGCGAGTTCCTGTGGTCGCGCCTCATGCTCGCCCTCCACCGGTCCGGCCGCCAGGCCGAAGCGCTCGGCGCGTACCAGCGGGTGCGCACGCTCCTGGCCGACCGGCTCGGCGTCGACCCCGGCGAGGAGCTCCAGCGCGCCCACCGGGCCGTCCTGAACGCCGCGCCTCCGGAACCGGTGGCACCGCCGCCCGCGAACGTCCCGCGGCAGCTCGCCGCCGACATCGCCTCCTTCACCGGCCGCACCGGGCCCCTCGCCGAACTCGACCGGCTGCTCAACGGCGCCAACGGGACCGTCGCGGTGATCAGCGGCCCCGGAGGGGTCGGCAAGACCACGCTCGCCCTCCACTGGGCCCACCGGGTCGCCGACCGATTCCCCGACGGGCAGCTGCACCTCAACCTCTCCGGGCAGTGGCCCGGCGGGCCCGCGGGCGACGCCGCGCTCATGACCCTCCTGCTGTCCCTCGGCACCCCGCCCGAGCGCATCCCGCCCGACCGGGACGGCCGGTCGGCGACCCTCCGCTCCGCGCTCGCGGGCCGCCGCGTCCTCATGCTCCTCGACAACGCGGTCGACGCCGACCAGGTGCGCCCGCTCCTGCCCGGCTCCGGCAGCCTCGTCCTGGTCACCAGCCGCAACCGGCTCCGCAGCCTGCGCCGCCGCGAGGGCGCGCACCTGGTCGAGCTCGACCCGTTCAGCCCCGACGAGTCCGCCGCGCTCCTGTCCGGCGTCCTCGGATCCGAGGCGCACCCCGCGGCCGTCGCCGAGCTGGCGGGCCTGTGCGGGCACCTGCCGCTGGCCGTCGCCCTTGCGGCCGAACGGGTCCGCGACACCGGGATGGCCCTGCCGGACCTGGTCGAGGAGGCCCGCGACGGCGGCGCCCGGCTCGACGCGCTCGGCGACGGGGCCGACGACGTGCGGGGCGTCTTCGCCTGGTCCTACCGGGCCCTGCCGGGGCCCGAGGC